>CACWQW010000005.1 GCA_902763085.1 Dongibacter bovis | reverse complement strand
GGCTCTCCTTCCTTGCGCGTCATGCGCGCGGCGAGGTAGTTCGCGGCGATGGAGCCGGAGATGTTGTGCCAGACGCTGAAGATCGCGCCGGGGATCGCGGCCGCCGCGCCGAAGTGCGTGAGCGCGAGCGAGGTCGCGAGGCCGGAGTTCTGCATGCCGACCTCGATGGAGATGGCCTTGACCTTGGCGATGTTCATGTGGAGCGCCTTGGCGATGGTGAAGCCGAGCGCGTAGCCGCCGAGGTTGTGCAGGATGACGACGCCCATGACGAGCAGGCCCGTCTCCATGATGCGCTGCGCGCTGACGGAGACGACGCCGCCGACGATGAGCACGATGGCGACGACGGAGACGAGCGGCAGGAGCTTGATGAATCTCTGCACGGTCGCCGCGAAGAAGCGGTTGATGACGATGCCGAGGACGATGGGCAGGATCACGACCTGCAGGATGGAGAGCATCATGCCCGCGAAGGAGACGTCAACCCAGGCGCCCGCGAGCCACCAGGTGAGCAGCGGCGTGACGACCGGCGCGAGGACGGTCGTCGTCATCGTCATGGAGACGGAGAGCGCGACGTCGCCGCGCGAGAGGTACGTCATGACGTTCGACGACGTGCCGCCGGGGCAGGTGCCGACGAGGATGACGCCCGCCGCGAGGTCGGGCGGCAGCGCGAAGCCCTTCGCGAGCAGCCAGGCGAGACCCGGCATGATGGTGAACTGGGCGAGCGCGCCGACGAATACGTCGCGCGGACGCTGGAACACGAGGCGGAAATCCTCGAGCCGGAGCGTCATGCCCATGCCGAACATCACGACGCCGAGGAGGATCGTGACCTTGGACGCCGCCCAATGGAACGTCCAGGGCTGATAGAGCGCGATGGCCGCGACGAGGATGACGAAGACCGCCATATACTTGGAAATGAATGCGCTGAGCCTCTCGAGTGTTTTCATAAATGCAACTTCCTTTCCCTTTGAGAGATTGTCTACGATGTTACAACTTTACAGGCTATCTGTCAAGAAAAAGGAAAGGGGCAGCGCGGAAGATTCCGGGATGCCTGGATGGATGGTTTATATGAAAGCAGCCGCCGCCTCATGCGAAGCGGCGGGGAAAGCGGCTCTGTCGGCGGACGCTCAGAGAACGACGGCCTCAGAGGAGAAGCTGCGGACGGTGTAGCCAGCCCGCTCGAGCGCGGCAGCGAGATCCGCGGCGGTGCCGTCGTAGTCGAGGTCGGCGGTGAGGCGGCCTGCCGTGATGCCGCGGACGTAGACATGGGAGACGCCGGGGAGCGCGGCGAGGCGCTCGCGCGCATCTGCCGTGCCGCCGAGCAGGGAGACGGGCGCTGTGAGCCGCACGTGCTGCTCAGGCGTTGCGGCCTTTTTGAGGGCGGCGCGGGCGAGCGGACGCGCGAGCTTCTGCGCCGCGGCGGCGATCGCCTCGCCCTCCGCGCCTGCGTACCAATGGGAGGAGGCGGTATCCGCCGTGCCCGCCCAGGTGATCTCGCCCGTTGAGGTGTTGATGAGGCGCGCGGCGGCTGTGAGGTAGACCTTGTGCAGGCCGGGCAGCACGGCGTCGAGGCTCTCCGCACTCTTGGCGACGTGGACGACGGCGAGGTAGTCGCAGCCCGTGTCCGCGCGCGCCGCGGTGCGCGCAGCAGCATCCTCCGCATCGTCCGCGGCGAGCGCGGCCTGGCGCGCGGCGTCCGCCTGCCCGAGGTCGATGACGCGCGAGAATCCCTCGCGCGCGAGCGCGGCGGCGAGCGCGTTCTCGAGTGCCGGATAGCGCGTTCCCGCGGCGTCCACCGCGAGCACGCCGATGCGCGGATCCTCGAGGTTCGCGCCGATGAGCGCCTTCTTCTCGAGGCGGGAGAGCGCGCCCGCGCGCAGCCGCTCCGTCGCGACGTCGGCGCGGATCGTGACGGTGTGGACGCCGCCGAGCACGTCGTGCGCGAGGACCTCGTAGCGGTCGATGAAGCCCTCGGACTTCGTGTAGACGCTGTCAGAGAGCAGGCGGTAGTTCTCGACGCGCGTGCGGCTGTCGACGTAGACGCCGACCTCCTGCTCGACGGCGGCGCGCATGGCGGCGTGCAGCGCGCTGCGCTCATCGGCGCCCTGCCCGCGCGCCGTGACCATCGCCGCCTCCGCTGGCGCCGCGGCGAGCAGCGCGCCCGCGAGGCAGAGCAGCGCGGCGAGGCATTTCCCCATTTGTTTCATCGCGATCATCTCCCGTTTTTCTCCATCATAGCACGCGCGGGCGGGGAAGGGAAGCGCACGGCGCGGCGGCGCTCTATAGCCTTCGAATATATCAGATAGATAATTCAAATGTGATTTCTTAAAAAAATGTCTTGATAGTGAATCTCATTCATGTTATATTAGAAGCGTAAAGAGAAGCGCGGAAGCATCGGCGGGACGCGAGATCGACGCGGCCGCGGGTGCCACCCACCCCATTCGCACTTCGAGCGAAACAGGCTGTCAGGGCAGCCGATAGGAGGCAGATACTATGAGAAGCGATCTGAGCATCATCGATGTAGTTGGCAGAGAGATCATCGACTCGCGCGGCAATCCGACGGTCGAGGCGGAGGTGACGCTGGCCTCTGGGGCTGTCGGCCGGGCGGCGGTGCCCTCCGGCGCCTCGACGGGCGAGTTCGAGGCCCACGAGCTGCGCGACGGCGACAAGACGAAATACGGCGGCAAGGGCGTGAGCCGCGCCGTGAAGAATATCAACGAGATCATCGCGCCCGCACTCCGTGGCCAGGACGCCTCCGACATCTACGCCGTCGACGGCGTGATGCTCGCGCTCGACGGCACGGAGAACAAGTCGAAGCTCGGCGCGAACGCCATCCTCGCCGTCTCGCTCGCGGCGGCAAAAGCGGCGGCAGCGGCGCAGGGCGTGCCGCTCTACCGCTTCCTCGGCGGCCTCGCCGGCCATCACCTGCCCGTGCCGATGATGAATATCCTGAACGGCGGCGCGCACGCGACGAACTCCGTCGACACGCAGGAATTCATGATCATGCCGGTCGGCGCGCCGTCGTTCCGCGAGGGACTGCGGCAGGCGACCGAGGTCTTCCATGCGCTGCAGGCGCTGCTGAAAGCAGAGGGCGAGACGACGGCCGTCGGCGACGAGGGCGGCTTCGCGCCGAACCTCAAGAGCGACGAGGACACCATCGAGCACATCCTCACCGCCATCAGGAACGCGGGCTACGAGCCGGGCAAGGACTTCGTGCTCGCGATGGACGCCGCCTCCTCGGAGTGGAAGAGCGAGAAGGGCAAGGGCTACTACAAGCAGCCGAAATCCGGCCGCGAGTTCACATCGGACGAGCTCATCGCGCATTGGCAGAGCCTCGTCGAACACTATCCGATCTACTCCATCGAGGACGGCCTCGACGAAGAGGACTGGGAGGGCTGGCAGCGCCTCACCAAGGCGCTCGGAGACAAAGTGCAGCTCGTCGGCGATGACCTCTTCGTCACGAACACGAAGCGCCTCGCGAAGGGCATCTCGCTCGGCTGCGGCAACAGCATCCTCATCAAGCTGAACCAGATCGGCTCGCTCTCCGAGACGCTCGACGCCATTCAGATGGCGCACAAGGCGGGCTACACGGCGATCGTCTCGCACCGCTCGGGCGAGACGGAGGACACGACGATCGCGGACCTCGCCGTCGCGCTCAACGCAGACCAGATCAAGACGGGCGCACCGTCGCGCTCGGAGCGCGTCGCGAAGTACAACCAGCTCCTGCGCATCGAGGAAGCGCTCGGCGCGAGCGCCGTCTACCCGGGCAAGGGCGCGTTCGGCTTCGCCGCGGCGAAGACGCGTTGACGATTCACGAGAACTTGCTACCATCCCCAAAGGCTTGCAGGGCCGCCGTCAGGCGGCTCTTTTTTGTAGAAACGATAGACAATGCGCAGAAAATGGACGCTTTCACATGAAGTTTTGTCACCTTGTGTCGCGGTCTCTGCAACATTTGCAGGAAACTGCGAAAATAGTCCTTAAGTACCAGGCCCCCTTTCCCGATATAGAGAGTGAAGGAAATATGTAGGAAGGAGGAGCTATGACGACGATAGATGAGATCCGCGAGCAGAGCAAGACGGTCTGGGCGGTGAGCGCCGCGCGGCAGGCGGGCAGCAGCACGGACGAGGACAATTTCTCCGCGTTCCTAAAGAGTATGCGCACGGGCGGCGCCGCGGGCGCGGGCAGCGATGACGGCAGCGAGCGCACGACGGTTACGCGCGTGCTCTCAGACGGCTCGGTGGTCATCACGGTCTACGAGGGCAGCCGCATCGTCTCGGAGACGAAGTCGCGGAGCGCGAGCCCGGAGCAGACACCATCCGTTCTCAGCGTGCGCACGGAGACAAGCGGCGCGGCATCGAGCACGGCCGGCCTCTCCGGCGCGGCGCTGCTGCTCAACCAGCTGCAGCGGCCCTGACCGAGCCGGCGCGCGCGGCGGGATCAGTGCGCGCCGGTGTCTTGTGCTGAGCGGTGAGACCAACGGAGGTACATCATTTTTCGGAAAATGGATTTTTCGGCAGGAAAACGCCCCGTCGTTCGCGAAAGCTTCCCTTACACGGATCTTTTGTGCGAAAGACGGGGCGTTTTATGTTTCATTCACTGAAAAGCAAATTCCTCGCGCTGTGCCTCGGCTCGCTCTGCGTGCTCGGCATCGCGATCGGCGCCGTGAGCCTCACGGCGCTCACGCGCTCGACGAATCGCGAGGAAATCGATAATATGAACCGCACGGCGGAGCTCTATCGGAGCGATCTCGATATGAAGCTCATGCAGACGGAAAACGTCGTCTCGTTCGCCGCGACGGGCCTGCACAACGATTTCATCGAGGCGGCGGACAAGGCGCAGCGGGCGGTGCTCTCCGCACAGATCGACAGCGTCATGCGCGAGACGCTGCTCTCGCTGCCGGAGGCGCGCGCGTACTACACGTACTACGCGCCGGAGCTCACGGGCGGTGACGCTGACGGCGTCTGGTACGTGCGTGAGGACGAGCACTCCGCGTTCCGGCGGCGGCAGTGGTATCAGGCGGCGGAGTTCCTGCCGGAGGAGGCGCAGGCGGAGCAGCGATGGAGCGGCGCCGCGGTCACCGCCGGGCATTGGAGTGACCCGCACTACTCCGTCGCGCAGGGCATGGTGGTCCTCTCCTACGTCGTGCCGGTCTACCGGGGCGGCGCCCTCATCGGCATCGTCGGTGCTGACCTCGACTTCGCGGCGATCCTGCGCTCCCTCGACCAGCGGCAGGTCTACGAGACTGGCACGGCGTTCCTCGCGGACGCCTCGGGGAAGATCCACTATCACATCGATGCGCCCGAGGGCGTCGGCGATGACCACGCGGGCGCGCGCCTCATCGAGCGGGACACGAGCCACGGCGCTGTGCCGGAGAGCGACGCACTCATGCGCTACCAGATGGACGGCGTGACGTATGACATCGCGGCCTGCCCGCTCCGGAACGGCATGGGGATGCGCGTCATCGCGCCGACGCACGAGGTGCAGCGGGAGGCGCATGCCGCCGTGCAGAAATTCCTCCTGATCCTCCTGCTCTGCCTCGCGCTCTCCGCCGCCGTCACGCTTCTCGTGACGAAGCGCATCACGCGTCACCTCCAGTCGCTCGACATCGCCGCGCACGAGATCGCGCGCGGCAACCTCGACGTCAAGATCGAAGTCGAGAGCCAGGACGAGGTCGGCGGGCTTGCGCGCGCGCTGCAGAAGACGGTCCGCTCGCTCAAGGAAACGCTCGCGCGCCTCCACCGCCTCACGTTCCACGACGGGCTCACGGGCATCCTCAACCGCCTCGGCCTCGACCGGGCGCTCGAGGCGTGGCATGTGAAGGCGGCGGGCGCCCCCGCCGTGCTCATCAGCCTCGACCTCGACGACTTCAAGTTCATCAACGACCTGCTCGGTCACGCGGCGGGCGATGAGGCGCTGCGCGCGCTCGCTCGGCGCCTGCACGACTTCTTCAGCAAGGACGCGCTCGTCGCGCGCAACGGCGGCGACGAGTTCACGGTGCTGCTGCCGGACACGACGGCAGAGCAGGCGGAGCAGAAGCTCACGGAGCTCACGCAGCGGCCCCAGCACTATACCTTCAATGGTCGCGAGCAGTCCTTCACGCTTTCGATCGGCTACGCATCCTACCCCGACCAGGCGGAGAGCCTGCGCGAGCTCACGCGCTGCGCCGACGCCGCGCTCTACGCGACGAAGCTCAAGGGGAAGAACGGCTTCAGCCGCTACACGGGCGAGCCGGAGCAGGTCAGCCGCGCCAAGCTCTCGTTCAGCCTGCGTGACATCAGCCAGAATCTCCCCGGCGCCATCCTCGTCGCACGGGCAGAGGACCAAAAGATCCTCTACGCCAACGATGAGATGTTCCGCCTGCTCGGCTGCCGGGATTTCGATGACTTCCTCACTTATACGCAGGGCGATGCCACGCACATCGTCTATCTCGGCGACCGGCAGGAGACGGGCGCCGCGGTCCGCGCCCAGACGGCGAAAGGCGATGCACGGCAGGCGCACATCCGCCACCGCATCCGCACGAAGGATGGCGAGATCAAGTTCGTCCGCTGCTTCACGCGGGAGCGCGAGAGCGCCTACTACGGCGAGGTCTACTACACCGTCCTCGTGGAGGAAAAGGACGACGATTGACGCGGGCGCGCTGGAAGAAGACGCAAAGAGCCGGGAGGCAGCACCCTTTGTGACAGCTGCCTCCCGGCTCTTTGCGTGCGCCCCTGGCTAATCGCCCTGCGCGTACGTCATGAGCAGGCGTCCCTCCGCGTCGTAGACTTCGACGGGCGCGAGCGTGAGCTTCCTGTCCTTGATGCGGAACGTCTCCGTCTTGATGTGTCCGCCCGCCATCTCGATGTCCGCATCGTAGAACTGGAGGTCGTGATAGCGGTCGGTGAACCGCCCCGAGAGCCGGTCGAACACGATGAGATGGTAGCGCCCCGGACCCGAGACGAAGCTGCCGCTCGTCACGGTCTCGCGCGCGCTGCCCGCCGAGTCGATGGCGATGTCGAGCGCGACGAGGCACTTTAAGTGCTTTCCCGGCAGCGCCTTCGCGGCGGAGAGGTCCTCGCCGTGCCCCTCGAGGTGGTAGGTGCGCGCGTCGAGATCATACGTGCCGCGCGCGGCGAACGTGCCGCCGTAGACATTCGCCGTCACATCCGTAAAATCGAGCCGCGACCCCTGGTAGGTGACGCGCCCCGTGACATTCGTGAACGCGAGGCCGGGGAGACTCAGCACCGGCAGGCTCACGGTGCCCGAGCCCACAGGGTGCGTGATCGGCCCCGTGAAGTTCGCCGTGAGCGTCATCTTATCGTGGATGTCCATGCCGAAGCCGAGCGACGACGGATCGACCTCGCTCGCGAGCACCGAGAGGCGGACCTCCGGCACGGGCGACGGCCGCGCATCGATCGTGCCCTTCATCGAGACGCCGCGCCCGACCATCGTGCCGCCGAAGCCGCCCGAGGAGAAATCGAGCCGCGTCACGCCCTCTGTGTGGAGGGAGGCTGTGAGCTGCGCGCCGCCGAGCAGGTAGTGGCGCTTTTCGTAGAGCACCTCGACCTTGCAGTGCTTCAGCACGAGATCGAGGTCGAGCCGCCGCCCCTCGCGGTTGAAATTGGCGATACTATTGGCGAGCTGCTGCTCGCGCGCGGCGCGTGCCTGCGCCGCCTTCGCCGCGCGCTCCTCTGGCGAGAGCGGCGGCCCTTTCCTTTTCTTTCGCGGTGGCTCCCGCTCCATGAGCGCGAAGAAATCCTCCGACGGCGTGACGAAGTCGATCTCTGGCCGCTCCTGTGCGTCCCGGCGGATGTGCAGCGAGATCGCCGCATCCGTGAGTTCGACGCGCGTGAGCGAGCGCGAGGAGAGCCGCCCGGTGAGCACGTCGAGCGGCTTTACGTAGAAGCTGCCCTCCGGCACGACGAGCACGGGATTGCCCGCTTCGTCCTCCCAGACGAGCCCCTCGAAGCGCACGTGCCCGTTGATGTGCGCGAAGAGCTTCTCGACGTGCACGGAGCCCCGGAGCATCCCCTGCTGCGCCGCGACCCGGTTGAAGATCGCCGCCGCGCCGATGCTGAGCGCCTCGAGCGCGAGCAGCACCGCGAGCGCGATCGCGGCGAGCGTGCCGATGACATGATGCTTCCTGATGCGCATACGTTCCTCCCTGATGCTTCGTTTGACGTCTCCAGTGTACCATATTTTCCCCGTGTCCGGACGCGATGGCAGGGGAAAATCTTTTTTCTGAGGAAGCGGCGGCTGCGATTCATTGAGCATCCTCTTTTTCGATTTCAAGACTGTTTTTCAAGAAATTCCTGTGCTATACTCGTACCATTAAAGCGGGAACGCCGCCGGGCACCCCGGCGGCAGGAGATGGAAAGGATGAATGGGATGGACCAAATGACAGCGGACGCGGTGCGAGAAGTCTCCAAGGAGACGCAGGGCAAGGAGCTCGCGTGCATCAACAAGCTCGGCGAGCTCTTCGCGCTGAGCGACTGGACGGAGGAGCCGCTCCACGACATGATGGCGCTCATGCGCGACTACGCGGAGAGCCGCGCGGCAGAGGGCTACGAGGCGGGCTACCAGCAGGCGCTCCTCGACGCGCGCGCCGTCGCTGAGCACAGTGCGCTCGGCTGAAGAGGGGAGGGGAGTGCAGCATGAAACTAGCGGCGACCGATTTCGACGGGACGTTCTGTCCCATCCGCTCGCGCGTGCCGGAGGCAAATATCGAGGCAGTAGAGGCGTGGCAGGCGGCAGGGCATAAATTCGGCATCAACACGGGGCGCGGCATCGGGCTCATCCACTACGAGCTCGTGAAATACGAGACGCTCGTGCCCGACTTCCTCATCTGCAACAACGGCGCCGTCGTCGTCGGCAGGAACGGGGAGATCCTCGCGAGCCTCACCTATCCCGAGGCGCTCCTCCGGGGCGTTCTTTCCCTGCCGCGCTTCGCGGACGGCGAAGACCCGCTCCTCATCATCACGGAGCGCGAGACGTTCAGCCTGCGGCCGAACCCGGACGTCGAGCTCGGCATCGGCGAGATGCCCGAGGTCACGCTTGAAGCGGCGATGGCGATGAAGGACGTCGTGCAGCTCAGCATGCGCTGCCAGACGACGGCAGCGGCGGAGCAGACGGCGGCGGAGGTGCACGACGCGTTCCCCGAGACCACGGGCAACATCAACCGCAACTACCTCGACCTCAACCTGCAGGGCGCGAACAAGGCGGAGGGCGTCGCGCGCCTGCTCGCCGCCACGGGCTGGCAGGTCGCGCCGGACGACCTCTTCGTCATCGGCGACGACAAGAACGACCTCCCCGCCATCGAGCGCTACCACGGCTACACGGTCGAGACGGCGACGGACTCCGTGAAGCGCGCGGCGCGCGCCGTCTACCCGACCGTCGGCGCGATGCTGCGGGAGAACCTCTGATGCGGCAGGATGACAGGCTGCAGGCGGCGCAGGAGTCAGGGCGGCAGGACGCGGGACATGCGCCCTGCCGCCTCGTCGTCGGCATCAGCGGCGCGAGCGGCGTCCTCCTCGGCGCCCGCCTCCTCGAGGCACTCGCCGCGCGGCCAGAGGTCGAGACGCACCTCGTCGCGACGGACGGCGCCTGGGAGAACTTCCGCCGCGAGACGGAGCTGTCGCGCGCGGACGTCGAGGCGCTCGCCGACGTCTGCTACGACAGCCACGACCTCGCGGCACCCATCGCGAGCGGCTCCTATCCCGCAGACGGCATGATCGTCGTCCCCTGCAGCATGAAGACGCTCGCGGGCCTCGTCACGGGCTACAGCGACAACCTCCTCCTGCGCGCGGGCGACGTCTGCCTCAAGGAGGGCCGCCCCCTCGTCCTCGTGCCACGCGAGACGCCCCTCTCGCGCGTCCACCTGCGCAACCTCGCCGAGGCCTCGTCCCTCGGCATGACCATCGTGCCGCCGATGCTCACCTTCTACGGCGGCGTCACGACGCTCGCGCAGCAGATGGACCAGATCATCGGCAAGGCGCTGCGCTTCTTCGGCATCGAATACGACCGCCTCACGGTCTGGCAGGGATAAAGACAAAGACGCTCCAGCGCTCACGGAGGAACGATATCAGGCGTTCGTTTCGGCGAGCGCTTTTTCAAATGGCAAAACTTTTGCAAACAGCAGGAAAAACGATGGTGGAAAGGGAATAAATAGAGTGAACACGGCGCCTGGGGATTCGCGCTGACGGACCGGCGCCGCTTGACCGACCATCGGAACTATAAACTATGGGAGTGGGAACTATGCATCTGAAGAAAATCCTCGCCGCCGCGCTCGCGATGACAGCGCTCGCCCTGCCGTGCGCCTCGGCGCAGACGCCGGACATCGTGCCCTGGGTGACGCCGCAGACGGCGTCGGCGCCCTGCATCGTCGGGACGCTCGCGCCCACGCAGGTCGCGCTCGGCCGCATCCACATCCACGACTCGACGACGCGCGTCGTCTCGCTCTGGAAGACCGCGACGAACATCAGCGGCCACGACGCCTGGCTCATCTACACCTACGGCGACACGTTCGGCGTGCGCTTCCACCAGGGCGGCTACACCTCTCAGGACTACGGCGTCAGCGAGGTCTCGACCATCGCGCCGAACGGCATCGCGACGCCCGCCGGCATTGAGGTCGGCATGAGCGACGACATCATCACGAAACTCTACGGCATGCCGACGAAGCTCGAGACCGCCTCAAAAGAGAACGGCTACACGACGGCGTATTTTTACTATGGCTACGGCAGCGAGATCGGCCACGAACTGAGCTTCTACGTGCGCGAGGGCAAGATCGTCAAGATCCTCCTGCGCTCCTACCATGACGCACGGGGCGTTGTCTCTCACCGCCCTGCAATCCGCAGCGAGAACGCGCTGGGGCGTTTTGCCGCTGCGCTTCCGGTTTTTCCTGGAGAGATACAGCGCATCCGCGCAAATCCGGAATGCCTCATTTGATCAGCGGTTCCTTCCTCCGCATTTCATCAAAAACGGGGCTGTTGCAAGAGTGAATTTTCACTGATGCAACAGCCCCGTTGTGTTCGCTTCATTCAATGCCCAGTTCCGTGAGGAGTTTCTGCCGATAGGCCGCGTCTGAGGAAGCGCGCGCAAGATCGTCGTACCGCTTCTTCGCAAGCAGGCTGCGGCTCAAGGCCGCAAACGCATCGAGCCCCTCGGTACGTCCTTCTGCGCGTCCTTCTGCGCGTCCTTCCGCACGCCCCTCCGCGCGCCCTTCCTCGCGTCCTTCCTCGCGTCCTTCCTCGCGTCCTTCCGCACGCCCTTCTTCTCTTCCGAGGCGGCGATTGCCGAGGACGTCGTTGTTATAGTCGAGGATGGCGGACTTGTCATTCATCACATAGCACTCCGAGGCCGTCATCGCCTCCTTGATCGCCGGTGAGCTCATCGCGAGTTCCTCCTTTCCCTCCTTGTCGAGCTGGTTCGCGAAATATGCCAGCCAGCGTTCGACGCGCGACATCTTTTTGATTTCCTTCGACTGGTATTTCGGGATCTCGAGGAAATGCAGCTCGAGGTCGTCCGTGAGCTGATGGTGCGTCTCCGGATTCATGATGACGTATTTCGCGTGCGGATTCTCCTGCGGCAGGAAGTTGTAGCGCAGGATGCTGATGGAAATGGCCGGCTTGAGCTGGCCGTAGCCTTCGCCCGCTCTGAGCGCGTCGAAGTGCAGGTACATGTGCGCGTCGACGCGCGTGCCGTCATTGAGAATGCCGAACACATCGAGGCGACCGAGTTTCTCCGACTCCCGCAGCGGCGCAAACTCCACGTTCCGATACTCCAGATCGACGAACGCCGCGTCGCCTTCACGGCCAAGCACGTCATTGATGAACGCGAGCGTCACATTCTTGCGCTCCGGCCGGCCGAAGACGAATTTGAATACGAGATCATTTGTGGGGTTGTAGTCTCTCCATACTGGCATATCGCTTCCCTCCTCTGCTGTTTCTATTATATCAGCAGTTTCTGGCTTTTTGAAGAGTGCAGAGTGAAGAGGCTGCGGCATGGAGCGGCTTCATAGAGAAAAGCTTTACAGTGGCAGTGCTTTGCATGGCTTGCGATATAGGCGCGAAAGAAAAGGCTCCGCTCCTCGATGGGACGAAGCCTTTTCTTTCGCACGGTGGCTGTCTGTGCCTTTTGCTTTTCCGGCTCAGAAAGCCGGGACGACGGCGCCTTTGTATTTTTCTGTGATGAACTGCTTGATTTCGTCGCTGTGGAGCACCTTGATGAGCGCCTGGATCTCCGGGCGGTCATCGCGTCCTTCGTCGGGTCGAGGTTCACCTGCATGGCGAAGTTGGAGTTGATGACGGCGGCGTCGACATCGTCGAGCGTGCGCGGCACCTGGGCGGCCTCGACCTCCTGGAACTTGATGTGCTTCGCGTTTTCGGCGATATCATTGACCGTCGCCTTCTCACCGACGCCGTCCTTCAGCTTGATGATGCCGGCTTTCTCGAGGAGCAGGAGGGAACGGCCGCCGTTCGTCGGGTCGTTCGGGATGGCGATCGTTGCGCCGTCCTTGAGCTCATCGAGCTTCTTGATCTTATTGGAGTAGACGCCCATCGGTTCGATGTGGATGCCCGCGGCGTTTACGAGCTTGACTTCCTTGTGTTCGTCCATGAAGTTCTTGAGGTACGGCTCATGCTGGAAGAAGTTTGCGTCGAGCTCCTTGTCATTGAGCGCGAGGTTCGGCTGCACGTAGTCGTTGAATTCGACGATCTCGAGCGTGATGCCTTCCTTCTCGAGGAGCGGCTTCGCCGCCTCGAGGATCTCGGCGTGCGGCACGGCCGTCGCGCCGACCTTGATCGTCTTCGCGCCCGAGCTTGCGGCGCCCGAGCCGGAGCCAGAGGACGCGCCCTGCTGGCTGCCGCAGCCTGCGAGGGCGAGGGCAGAGAACGCGAGCGCTGCGATGAGAGCAAATGCTTTTTTCATGAGAATGCCTCCTTGTGTTAGATGATGGGACCTTTATTTCTTATTCAGCCGTTTCGCGAGCAGGTTGCCGGCGAATTGGACGAGCTGGACGAGGATGATGAGGATGACGACCGTCGCGATCATGACATCGGGGCGGAACCGCTGGTAGCCGTAGCGGATCGCGAGGTCGCCGAGGCCGCCGCCGCCGATGGCGCCCGCCATCGCCGACTCGCCGACGAGGCTGATGACGACCGTCGTGAGCTGCGCGACGATGCTCGGCATCGCCTCCGGCAGCAGCACGCGGCGGATGATCTGCAGCGGCGTCGCGCCCATCGAGAGCGCCGCCTCGACGAGGCCGTAGGGGACCTCCTGGAGGCTCGTCTCCACCTGCCTGCCGATGAACGGCACCGCGGCGATGATGAGCGGCACCATCGCCGCCGTCGTGCCGATCGCCGTGCCGACGATGAGGCGTGTGAGCGGGATGATCGCGACCATGAGGATGATGAACGGGATGGAGCGGATCGCATTGACGACGGCGCCAATCGCCTTGTTGAGCGCGCGCGCCTCGAGGATGCCGCCTTTGCCCGTCGTAGAGAGCAGCACGCCGAGCGGCACGCCGAGCGCCGTTGCGACGACCATGGAGACGGCGACCATATAGACGGTCTCGCCGAGTGCCTTGGCGATGAGGTCAATCATGGCGCTTTGCATAGCCGATCACCTCCTCCTTGAGATCCTGCGCTGCGAGGTATGCGAGCGCCTCCTGGACGCGCGCCTCCTCGCCGGTGAGCCCGACGATCATGCGGCCGAACGGCATCTCCTTGATCTGGTCGAGCGTGCCGAAGAGCATCGTCGTCTCGACGTCGGGGAACTTGCGGATCATGCCCGCGAGCACGGGATCGTCCGCGCTCTCCCCGAGGAACGTGAGGCGCAGCAGCAGCAGGCTCCCCGGCGTCTTCTCCTGCGTCACGGCGCTGCCGCGGAACGCAGCGGGGAGGTCGTTCGATAGCAGCACGCTGATGAACTCCTTCGTGATCGGCTGCTGCGGATTCGTGAAGATATCGAACACTGTCCCGGCTTCGGCGATGACGCCCTGATCGATGACCGCGACCTTGTCGCAGATGTCCTTGATGACCTGCATCTCGTGCGTGATCACGACGACCGTGAGGCCGAGCTTCCTATTGATATCCGCGATGAGGCGCAGGATCGACTTCGTCGTCTGCGGATCGAGCGCGCTCGTCGCCTCGTCGCAGAGCAGCACCTTCGGATCGCTCGCGAGCGCGCGGGCGATGCCGACGCGCTGCTTCTGACCGCCCGAGAGCTGCGAGGGATACTGATGCGCCTTGTCGGCGAGCCCGACGAGCGCGAGCAGCTCCGTCACGCGCGCGCGGATCGCCGCCTCCTCCCGCCCCGCGAGGCGCAGCGGGAACGCGACGTTATCGTAAACCGTCGCCGAGCTCAGCAGGTTGAAATGCTGGAAGATCATGCCGATCTCCTTGCGCACGGCGCGCAGCTCGCGCTCATCCATGGCCGTGAGGTCACGCCCGTCGACCTCGACCGTGCCGCTCGTCGGGCGCTCGAGCATGTTGATGCAGCGGATCAGCGTCGACTTCCCCGCGCCCGAGAGCCCGATGATGCCGAAGATCTCACCGCGCGCGATCTCGAGGCTGATATCCTTGAGCGCGTGCACGGGACCCGCGGGACTGTCGTACGTCTTGACGATATGAGAGAGCTTGATCAAAATGGCTCACTTCCTTGTTTACAAACATATCATGTTGATATGTTTTGCATAATAGCACAGCGCGCCGCCACTGTCAAGCCGCAGGAGACGATTCTCGCCCCTCGCGTGCGGCCGCCGTGAAAAAACGATGACAGCCACATTATACCATAGAAAGGAAAGAACATTAAAGGAAAAGCCGCCGCCGCGCGGAAGAAAATGACGCGCCGCCTCCGTCCGCGCCCTCGGGCAAGCGAGCGCGCACCCCACATTTTCTCTTGAAATCCCCAGGCGAATCTGCCATAATAATATGGACTACGTGCGCGGACACATAAACACGCAGAAATGCAGGCACCGTCCGCGCCCCTCGTACCTGCCGAGGCACCCGCGCCCCGCGCGCCGCCTCGTGCCCTATCGACATCACAGGAGAACATCGTTCATGACTGACCGCAAAGAAAAGATCATACCGACCGGCATCGTTTGCCTCGCCAAAGTCCTCACGCACTACGGCGCGAAGATCAAAGAGCCGGAATTCGTCAAGGAACATACCACCAGCGACGCCGCCCTCCAGTGGGACGACCTCCGGAAGCTCGCGCGCCACTACCACCTCAGGAGCGAGGTGCTCCACGCGACGAGCGAGGAGCTCCGCGAGGCGCCCGTCCCCGCCATCGCCAGGATGAAGAGCGGCACCTACGTCGTCATCGCGATGAACAACGACGAAGCCGTCTACCTCATCGATCCGCGCGAGGGACGCCCCGTCGCGCTCGCGCAGAAGCAGTTCGCGGACGCCTGGACCGGCGAGGTCCTCACTTTTTCCGCGCGCTACACCTGGTCGTACTTCCGCAAGAAATACAACCTCGACTGGTTCTGGCGCGTCATCAGCCACTATAGGCGCTACCTCGGCGAGGTCCTGCTCGCCGCCTTCTTCCTGCAGCTCATGGGCATCGGCATGCCGCTCATCACGCAGGTCATCATCGACAAGGTCATCGGCAACGAGGGCTGGTCGACGCTCACCGTCATCGGCGTCAGCATGGTCATCTTCTTCTTCCTGCAGGCGTTCCTCTCAGGCCTTCGGACGTACCTCCTCAACCACACGACGATCAAGCTCGACGCCATCCTCGGCACGCGGCTCTTCCACCACCTCATCAGCCTGCCGCTGCCGTACTACGAGTCGCGCCGTGTCGGCGACACGCTCATGCGCGTCAGCGCGCTTAACAGCATCCGCGAGTTCCTCACGGGCCAGGCGCTCATGACGATCCTCGACGTGCTCTTCTCCGTCGTCTTCATCGCCTTCATGCTCTGGTACAGCGTGCCGCTCACGCTCATCGCGCTCATCGTCGTGCCGCTCTACCTCGTGCAGAACATCTGGGCGATCCCCATCATCAAGAGGAAGATCGAGGCCGTCTGGCGCACGGGCGCCGCGAGCAATGCCTTCCTCGTCGAGGCCGTCACGAACATCGAGACGGTCAAGGCGCTCGCCGTCGAGCCGCAGTTCGACCACAAATGGGAAGACCTCCTCGCGCGCTACGTGCGCACGACGTTCGAGAACGTGAAATTCCGCCTCGTCATCGGCGGCTTCTCCGGCGTCATGCAGACCGTCACCTCGCTGCTCATCCTCTGGTACGGCGGGCACCTCGTCATGGACGGCTACTTCACCCTCGGGCAGCTCATCGCGTTCCAGATGATCGCGGGGCAGGCCATGGGCCCGATGACGAAGCTCCTCACCATGTGGCCGAGTGTCCAGCAGACGGGCCTCGCGCTCGAGCGCATCGGCGACATATTGAACACCCGCATGGAGCCCGTCATGACAGGGCTAGGGAAGCGCGGCAATCGCCTCGCAGGCCATATCGAGCTCAGAGACGTCTGCTTCCGCTACCGCCTCGACCTCCCGCTCGTCTTGAAGCACGTGAGCCTCGACATCCAGCCGGGCGAGAAGATCGGCATCGTCGGCCGCTCCGGCTCGGGCAAATCGACGCTCACCAACATCGTCCAGCAGCTCTACCTCCCCGAGCAGGGGCAGGTCCTCATCGATGGCCTCGACATCCGCGAGGCGAACCTCACCTGGCTGCGCAGCCAGATCGGCGTCGTCATGCAGGAGAGCTACCTCTTCGACGCGAGCGTGCGCGACAACATCGCCGTCGCCCGCCCCGACGCCCCCATGGAGCAAGTCATCGAGGCGGCGCGCCTCGCGGGCGCCCACGACTTCATCCTCGAGCTCCGCGAGGGCTACGACACGCGCGTCGGCGAGCGCGGCGCGGCGCTCTCAGGCGGCCAGCGCCAGCGCATCGCCATCGCGCGCGCCCTCCTCACGAACCCGCCGATCCTCATCTTCGACGAGGCGACGAGCGCGCTTGACTACGAGAGCGAGCGCGCCATCATGCAGAACATGGACGCCATCGGCGGCGACCGCACCATGCTCATCATCGCGCACCGGCTCAGTACCGTGCGCCGTGCCGACCGCATCATCGTCGTCGACCGGGGCGAGATCGTAGAGAGCGGCACGCATGACGAGCTCATGGCGCGCCGCGGCGCCTACTGGCACCTCTACGAGCAGCAGGAGCAGGGACTCCGTCCGCAGGCCGCACCCGCCCCCGCACCCGAGCAGGCACGGCTGACGACCCACGAGGCAAAGGAGACAAAATGAAACTCAAAGAACTATGGCATCAATTCATCGACGGCAAGACCGAGGGCAAAGAGACCGAGTTCCTCCCCGCCATCCTCGAAGTCACCGAGACGCCGCCGTCCCCCGTCGGGCGCGCCGTCCTCTGGACGATCCTCGCGTTCCTCACCGCCGCCATCATCTGGGCGTGCGTCGGCCACATCAACGAAGTCGCCGTCGCCACGGGCAAAGTCATCCCCGCAGGACAGGTCAAGACCGTCCAGACGAAGAACAAAGGCATCGTCAAGGAGATCCACGTCAAGG
Source organism: Dongibacter bovis (assembly GCA_902763085.1). GTDB lineage: Bacteria > Bacillota > Negativicutes > Selenomonadales > Selenomonadaceae > Selenomonas_C. The sequence continues at coordinate 44,700 of CACWQW010000005.1, read as the reverse complement.
ACGGCGACCACGTCAATGAGGGCGACACCCTCATCGTCCTCGACCCGACCTCGACGGACGCCGACATGGACAGCCTGAAAAAGCGCGCCGCCTACTACAAACTCGACATCGACCGGCTGAACGCGGAGCTTTCGGGTACGCCCTTCACCCCCGCGGCGGACGAGGACCTCGAGGACACCGACCGCCAGGCCGAGATCGCGCTCTATAACAGCCGTCAGAGCCAGTACCGCGCCCAGACCGCCTCTGCGCGCAGCACGATCGCGCAGAAGACCTCCGACCTCCACGGCGCCCAGGAGAACTACGACAAATACCAGGGCATGTACGAGATCGCGCGGGAGAAAGAGAGCCGCCTCAAAGACCTCATGAAGGAAAACGCCATCGCGGAGTTCCAGCTCTTCGAGCAGACCTCCCAGCGCATCCAGTACGAGAAATCCGCAGCCGCGGCGCTCGACGAGATCAACAAGGCGCAGGCCGCCATCGACGAGGCACAGACGAAGCTCAGCGAGATCGACGCCACCTACAAGAAAGACATCATGTCGACGCTCGTCGAGTCGAAGAAGCAGTACTACGCCTACGAAGAAGAGATCAAGAAAGCCGACGAGAACCAGCGCCTCGCCACGATCACGGCGCCCTGCGACGGCACCGTCTACAACCTCGCCATCCACACCGAGGGCGGCGTCGTCACCGACGCGCAGGCGCTCATGATGATCGTCCCCGACGACGTCCCCATGGAGTTCGAAGTCTGGGCGGACAACAAGGACATCGGCTTCATCAAGGAAGGCCAGGAGGCCGAGGTCAAGGTCGACACCTACAACTTCCAGAAATTCGGCATGGTCAAGGCGGAAGTCGACGAGATCGCCGCCGACGCCTACGAGGACAGCCGCGACCCGGAGAGGAACAAGAAATTCCGCCTCGTGCTGCGTCCGACCGAGGACGACATCCGCATCTTCGGCAGGAAAGCCGACCTCACGCCAGGCATGAGCGTCAATGCCGAGATCAAGATCCGCGAGAAGCGCATCATCGACTTCTTCCTCGATCCCTTCCGCCGCTACACGAGCGAATCACTGAGGGAGAGATAACATGCAAGATCGTATCGATACCGGCCTCGCCTGCCTCACCGCCGTCGCCGGCTACTACAAGATCCCCGCGGACCTGCGCCAGCTCGAGCGCGCCTACGTCCTTGAGGCAGGCGCCGTCGACACCGTGACGCTCGTGCGCGCGGCGCACGACCTCGGCCTGCGCGCGCGCGCCTACGAGGGCGTCACGCGCGCGCGGCTCGCCTCGATGACGTACCCCGCCATCATCCGCATGAAGACGGGCGGCTACCTCGTCATCACGGGCCTGCGGGACGGGCACATGTACATCCTCGACCCGCACTTTTCCATGCAGCGTCCCGCCGAGGCGGACAAGGAGAAAGTCCTCTCCCTCTGGACGGGCGAGATCATCCTCTTCACGCGCCGCTACGAGCTCAAGGAAGAGGCGCGGAAATTCGGCATCCGCTGGTTCCTCCCCGTCATCGGGAAGTACAAGAGGTACCTCCTGACCGTCCTCGGCCTCTCGTTCCTGCTGCAGCTCCTGGGCCTCGCGACGCCGCTCTTCACCCAGGTCATCATCGACAAGGTCCTCGTGCACCGGAGCACCGACGCCCTCGACATCCTCGTCGCGGGCATGATCCTCTGCGCGCTCTTCACGAACTGGATGCAGGTGCTGAGGAGCTACCTCTTCACGAACATCACGAGCAAGATGGACGTCGTGCTCTCGAGCCACCTCTTCAAGACCATCACGGCGCTCCCCATCAAATACTTCAGCAAATGGCAGGTCGGTGACGTCGTCTCGCGCGTCGGCGAGCTCGAGAACCTCAGGAACTTCATCACGGGCTCCTCGCTCACCATCGTGCTCGACATCGTCTTCGCGACGGTCTACTTCTGCGTCATGGTCGCCTACAGCCGCCTGCTCACGCTCGTCGTGCTCGTGATCCTGCCGCTTTTCGTCCTCTTGAACCTCATCGTCGCGCCGATCTACAAGCGCCTCATCAACGACCGCTTCCTCGTCGGTGCGAAGAACCGCTCGTTCCTCATCGAGACCATCACGGGCATCCACACCGTCAAAGCGGCGGGCGTCGAGCGCGGCTTCGTCGAGCGCTACGAGGAGATCCTCGCGCGCTACGTGCGCTCCGTCTTCTCCGTCATCAACGTCGCGAACGTCGCCGGCTCCATCGGCCTCTTCCTCCAGCAGATCTTCAGCCTCGCCATCCTCTGGGTCGGCGCGGCGTGCGTCATGGAGCACGAGATCACCGTCGGCGAGCTCATCGCGTTCCAGATGATGGCGGGACAGCTCATCGCGCCTGTCATGCGCCTCGTGAGCGTCTGGCAGTACTTCCAGCAGGCGCGCGTCTCCATGGATCGCCTCGGCGACATCATGAACGAGAAGACCGAGCCGGCCTTTAGCCAGAGCCGCACGACGCTCCCCGCCATCGCGGGCAGCATCCGCCTGGAGAACGTCCGCTTCCGCTACACGCCCGAGGGCGCCGACGTCCTCTGCGGCATGAGCCTCTCCATCGCCCCCGGCATGACCGTCGGCATCGTCGGCCGCTCCGGCTCGGGGAAATCCACGCTCACCAAGCTCATCGAGCGCCTCTACCTCCCCGAGAGCGGCCGCATCCTCATCGACGGCGTCGACATCGCGCAGGTCGAGCCCGCCTGGCTCCGCCGCCAGATCGGCGTCGTGCTCCAGGACAGCATGCTCTTCGGCGGCACCATCGAGGAAAATATCAAGATCGCCTGCCCGAACGCCACGCATGAGGAAGTCGTCGCCGCTGCCCGCCTCGCGGGCGCCGACGGCTTCATCAGCGAGTTCCCGCAGGGCTACGACACCTTCGTCGGCGAGCGCGGCAGCCTCCTCTCCGGCGGCCAGCGCCAGCGCCTCGCCATCGCGCGCGCCCTCATCATGGACCCGCGCGTCCTCATCTTCGACGAGGCGACGAGCGCCCTCGACTACGAGAGCGAGCACATCATCATGCAGAACATCGGCGCCATCGCCAAAGGGCGCACCATGCTCATGATCGCCCACCGCCTCAGCACCGTCGAGCACTGCGACGCCATCGTCGTCGTCGACCACGGCCGCATCGTCGAGGCCGGCACCCACGCCGAGCTCCTCGCCCACCGCGGCGCCTACTACGCCCTCTACACGGCGCAGGCGTCGTGACGGTGCGCGGCGGATGGAAAAAAGACTTGTCATATTGGAACCTGTGTGATACATTAGACTCGGATAGAGTTTTCATGAAAAGATTTCGCGGACGGCTCTGACGCCGTCCGCGTCTTTTTTCAAGGAAGCGAGGGAGGGCGCATCGCACCAGCGGCGGCGCGGCAGGCGCCCTCCCTCAGGGGCAGAGAAAGGAGTCTCTATGTCACAGCAGCAAAACGTCATCCGGAAATTCATGCACAGCCTCGACGAGACGAAACAGCAGGGCACGGCCGCCCTCGACGAAGCCGTGCGCGCCTGCTCGCAGTTCAGCAGCTACCAGGACCTCGTCAACCACTTCATCTCCGACGCCGAGCAGGCGGGGAACTACCAGTCATTTCTCCGGAACTCCTGCGGCATCATCCTGGATAACGACGACACCGGTGCCATCACGGGCGCCGACGCGGGCGGCAGCAGCGTGAAGACTGCCGAGAGTATTGTGCCGGAGCCGAAGGGCACCGTGAGATGGGAATACCACACGGATCCGAAGACGGGCGAAATCTACCACGATATTCGTGGCCTGCGCTTCGTTGTTGCAAAGAATCGAGCGGTATATGACAGCTACACGGAGAAAGAGACGATTATCAGAAAGGGGCTCAGTGGCTGGTGGATCAGCGGCGGCCTCGACCTCATCAACGAATCCTACGGCATGAGCTTTGGCGAGCAGGGGACGACGGCTAAGAAGGTCGAGCTTCTCTTTGAGGACAATCCATCCAGCAATAAGCTCGCCTGGGTGACACCATGGACAAGGAACGGCAAAGTGACGAAACTGACGCTGACAGTCAATCTCGCCTACTATCAGGATATTCGAGGTGGGGATAGCAACGGCAAAGGTGCAGACAATGCAGGCTACCTTGACCGCACGATTGCGCACGAGCTCACGCATGCAGTCATGGCGGCGAATATAGACTGCTTCAATAAGTTGCCTGATCTCATCATCGAGGGGATGGCAGAGCTCACGCACGGCATCGACGATAGGCGCACGTCTGACATCCGCCGTCTCGCGCAGGACCCCGGCACGTTCCAATATCTCAGCACGGCAAGCGAAAAGGCTACGGGCGATGTCTACGCCGGCGGCTACATGCTCCTGCGCTACCTCGCCAGGCAAGGCGCCTCTGATACGGGCACGACGGGCGGCACGGCCACGCCCGGCGTCGACCGCCTCTCCGATGGCACGCAGCACGTACGCTCGAACGGCGCCGATATCTACATCGGTGCAAGCACGCCGAGCACGATCCGCGCGGGCAGCGACCCTGCCGCCATGTGGGGCGGCGGCGCGGCGAGCGATACGTTCATCGCGGGCACGGCAAAGGACTATTTCTGGATCGGCGCGGGCGACGGCAGCGACCGCGTACAGGGATTCAAGAAGGGCACGGACACCGTCTACTGCTGGAGCGGGCGCCCGGCGCTCATGCTCACCTCGCGCGGCAGCGACCTCATCGTGAGCCCCGACGGCGGCGGCTCCTCGCTCACGCTCACGGGTGCCATGGCGAGCGACCAGGGCGAGGTCGGCATCCTGGCGTTCGGCGAGTCGCAGGAGAGCGCGGTGGTCGCAGGGCGCATCAACATGGGGCAGGGGGGCTATAACGATGTGATCAGCGCGACGGACTATCATGGCACGACGCTCCTCCTCGGCGGCACGACCTCCTCCATCCTCGCCGCTGGACACGGTACCTGCGCCATGTGGGGCGGCGGCAGCGCGTCGGACTGCCTCATGGGCAGCGCGACAGACGCGACCTATTTCTGGTTCGGCAGGGGCGACGGCGAGGACTACGCCTACAGCTCCTCCGGCAAGGACACCGTCTTCCTCTGGAACGTCAGCGACATCCGCGCCGTCCACGTGACGCGCGATGCGGAGGCGGAGTCCCTGCTGCGGCAGGCAGGCGGAGCCGATGCGCAGTATACGCAGGTCACGGTCGGCTCTGACACGCTCACGGTCTCGAGCACGGGCGGCCGCCCCGACCTCATGCTCGCGAGCGGCGCAACCTACCGCGTCACCGAGCGCGGCAGCGGCGTCTCCCTCACGCGCATCCGCTGACGCGCAGGCGAGGCGAGAGGAGCGGGCGCGACCGGGCAGGAGGCGCCCGCGGCGAAAAATCGACGCCCCCCCCTTGCCAAGGACTACATCCTGCGCTATAATATAATCATTACCTCAATATATGCAAGAAAAGGTAAGACTCCCATAGGCTCAGCAGTGCCCCGCCCACTGCTGAGCCATTTGTATTTTCCGCGCCCTCCGCGGCATGCGCCGAGAGGATTAAAAAACATTTGCATTTTTTAGGACGATGCGATACAATAGATACAACTTATCTTAGGCGGATTTACGCGGCTCCTGCCCGGCAGGTGCCAGGCGGAGCCATGTAAATGGGGTAAGTAGGATAAAACTATCGTTTTATGGGAGGAATTTCAATGGCAGAGAAAAAGACACTCGTCGATTTTAGCGCCTTTAGCGACACCAACGTTACGGCGACAGATTGGCCGAACGGCAAGGAGATCAAGTATACGATCGCTGGCGGCGAAGCACAGACGTTCAAGACGCCGGACGCTACTGACACGGCGATTACGATCACGGGGCTCGGCACGTTCAAGGGCACGGGCGACAGCCTCGCTGCTTTCACGGCGGATGCGGGCCTTGCGGGCACGGTCAGCTTTACACAGGAGAAGGGCGCCAGCATCACTGCGCTCGACTTCGGCAAGACGACGGGCGGCATCAATTATACGTTCGATGGCGACGACAGCGTCGTCGCGCTCGGCCTCGGCGCTGACACGGTTTCCATCGATGCGAAAAGCGCATCCACGAATAAGGCATCGGTCACGGGCTACTCCTACAGCACGGGCGATGTCATCCAGACGTCACTGGTGAGCGGTGGCACGCTGACCAATTCCGGCGCGCTCACCTTCGGCGACAGCACTGACTATGCTTCGGTCGAAGTCAATACGGATGGCACGCAGATCTACAAAGCGAAGGTCAGTGACGGCAAGACCAAGAACTACGAGTACTGGACGGCTGTCAAGGACGGCACGGCGAAAGAGTTCGACGCCTCCGCACTCGGCACGGACACGACGCTCGTCCTCGATGCGAGCAGCACGACGGACGCGACGGTCACGCTCGGCAAGGGTGCTAGCTCCGTCTCCATCGGTTCCGGCAAGGTCGCATCCGGTCAGGGCGACGACACGATCAACGCCACGGGCGCTCTGACGCTCTCCATCGGCCGCAATGATGGCACGGACAGCATCAGTTCTTCCATCAAAGCTGCTGATACGGTCATCTTCGAGGGCGGCCGCCTGAGCCAGGTCAGCGTCAATACGACGAATGGAGACCTCACGTTCGGCAACACGACGGTGAAGGGCGTCAGCGTCGACGGCGGTGCCTTCTCCGCGCAGTTCGGCACGGATGCGACGGCTGGCAAACTGCAGTTCGGTACGGACATCCAGGCTGCGACGGACACGGCGTACTTCCTCGGCACGCAGGACGCTTCGTCCCTGAAGGCTGCCGACAGCGTCGCCGTCGATTGGAACCTCGGTGACAGCACGAAGTTCAAGAACATCCACTTCGTCTCCCTGAGCGCATCCGACAAGGGCTCCGTGAAGCTCTCGAACGGCTACGGCGATGCTGGCGCTGGCGACACGCTCTACAGCGCTGCGACAGATGCCGTCACCATCACGCTCGGCAACGGCAATGACTCCGTCAGCCTGAACGGCAGCAACGACAAGCAGGACACGATCGTTGTAAGCGCTGTCACGGGCAAGGACACGATCGAGGGCTTCAAGACGGGCTTCAAGGGCGACGTCCTCTCCCTCAGCAACGTCTCCGACCTCAAAGACCTCTATGTCGGCGGCACGGACTATGCCTCCATGGTCTCGTTCGACAAGGACAAGTCGAACTACGTCTCTCTGGGCGCTGCAGTCAAAGACGACGAAGGCCTCCTCATCAAGTTCGCTGGCAGCGACACGGTGAAAAAGGTCGCAGCAGACCTCTCCGGTGACAACTCGATCGTTGCTGGTCTGGACGCTGACATCGTCCTCGGTGCGAAGGACGGCAAGACGACTTACTCTGTCACGGGCGGCACGGATACGGCCGTCACGACGTTCGACTTCTCTGATACGACGAAGTACCAGAACCTCACGAACTTCAACCTCAGCGGTGTGAAGGGTCAGCAGATCGTCATCGGCACGACGGATAGCGATGCGATCACGGTCGGCTCCGCTTCGCAGACTGCGGCTGTCTGGGGCGGCGGCTCTGAGGCTGACAAGATCTCGATCAACGGCACGGATCACACCGCGACGACGCACGTCTGGTTCAGCGCGACGGACGGCAGCGATACGGTCGAGAACTTCAACGCGAACGACGATGTCTTCTTCTGGGGTGCATCCACGACGGCTGACATCGCGAAGGGCTACACGTTCGAGACGGTCACTGGCGGCATCACGATCACGAACAAGAACGACAAGCACGACGTGCTGACGCTCAAGGGCACCGGCCTTGAGGAATCCTCCTCCATCAAGGTCCTCAGCAGCGCTTACATCACCACGGCGACGACGGACGAGGAGCGTGCAGCTGCGACGACGAAGGTCACGTTCGCAAATCCGAATGGCGCTTACGCTACGGACAGCGCTATCTATGTCGGTACTGCGGACAACGCTGCAGTCTCTGTCGGTGCCGGCACGGCGGATGATGAGAAGGTAGCGCTCGGCATCGACCTGCGCGGCGACAAAGGCATCTTCGACGCGCACTTCTACGATGTGAAGAAGTTCGATGCAAGCGAGAGCTATGCACAGTATGTCCTCATCGGCTCCGGCGAGTCCGAGCTCAGGGGCGGCCACACGGCGAACATCTTCTGGGGCGGCGACAGCGACACTCAGACGTTCGTGGGCAGTGCGGACGCGACGGACTACTACTGGTTCGGCAAGGGCGACGGCAACGACAAGGCGACGAAGGTCGGCTCTGAGGATGTCGTCTATCTCTGGAGCACGAACAACATTGATGACATCAAGATCACGACGGATGGTAAGGATGCACAGGTTGTCTATGCAAACGAGAACACGCTCGACCTCACGAATGGCGTCGCGGCCCTCAAGGGCGGCCTGACGTTCATGCTGAGCGATCAGAAGACGACCTACACCTACGACACGAAGTCGCAGAGTTTCGTCAAGAAGGCATAACGCCTCTACAGCAAACACACTCCCTTTTTGGGCGGGCACTTGGGTGCCCGCCTTTTTTGTGTCTGCATTTCCCGCAACCGCCGCCGCTTCTTGCAATTTCGCGCGTTCTATGAGAGAATAAGAGCGATTATGTAAGAAAGAAGGTCGCATCTTGAATATCCTCTTCATCCACCCGAATTTCCCGGGGCAGTTCCTCTATCTCGCGGAGTATCTCGCGAAAAATCCCGAGAACCGGGTGTTCTTCCTCTCCGAGGAGAACGTGTCGGGCGCGGCGCTCCGGGGCGTTCAGCTCGTGCTCTACAAGCCCGCGGCGCAGGAGGCGAAGGATCTCGCGGAGAAGACGGGTCCCTGCAAGACGATGATGCACTCGATGCTCACGGGGCTGCAGGTCGTGAAGGCGCTGCAGCAGATCGAGAAGCAGGCGCACTTCATCCCTGACGTCATCGTCGGCCATACGGGCTGGGGCAGCCTGCTCTACGTGAAGGATCTCTATCCAAACGTCCCCGTGCTCGGCTACGTCGAGTGGTTCTACCGTGCCATCGGTGGTGACAGCTACTACTGGCCCGATGAGATCCCCTCGCTCGATGCGAAGGTCGCGATCCGCACGAAGGACGCGAGCCATCTGCTCTCGCTCGCCTCGATCGATGCGGCCTACACGCCGACGCACTGGCAGCACTCCCAGTTCCCCGCCATCTATCAGCCGAAGATCGAGGTCTGTCACGACGGCATCCACACGGAGTTCTGTTCGCCGCTGCCGAAGCGCCCCGGCCTCGTGCTCGAGGATGCGAAGATCGACCTCCCGGAGGGCTCGGAGATCCTCACCTATGTCTCGCGCGGCTTTGAGGTGTTCCGCGGGTTCCCGTATTTCATGGACGCCGTGCGCCTTCTCTTAGAGCGCCGTCCGCAGCTCCACGTCATCGTCGTCGGCACGGACCGCGTCTGCTACGGCGCGCAGCTCAAGGATACGAGCTACCTCAAGGAGGAGCGCAAGAAGGGCATCGACGAGACGCGCGTCCACTTCGTCGGGCACCGCAACCGCGGCGACTATCAGAAGATCCTGCGCGCCTCCTCGTGCCACGTCTATCTCACGCGCCCCTTCATCCTCTCCTGGTCGATGCTCGAGGCGATGAGCTTCGGCTGCCCGCTCGTCGCGTCGAAGACGCCGCCCTGCGAGGAGGTCGTCGAGGACGGCGTGAACGGCCTGCTCGCGGAGTTCCGCAGCCCGCACCATATCGCGCGGCGCATCGAGGAGATCCTCGACGACCGCGATCTCGCTGCACGCCTCGGCAAGGCGGCGCGCGAGACCATCCTCGAGCGCTACGAGCTCACGCGCTGCCTGCACCGCCAGGAAGACATGATCTACCGGCTCGTGAAGTGAGGTGCGGGAAATGAAGAAGAGAAAGACCCGCCGCGCCTCGGTGAAGGCGGGGAACAAGGTGGCAGGAGTGCAGGCGGCAGGCGTTGCGCCTGCGGGGGCGCCTGCTGCACCGCAGATCACATTCAGGGTGCCAGAGGGCGCGCGCCGCCTGCCGGAGAACGTACTGCGCGCGGCGCTCGTGCGGTACATCAATGAGCACCCCGGGGACTTCGTGCCGCAGGACTTCGTCGCGGCGCTCGAGCCTCTCTATCGGGAGCTCGGCTATCGCACGCGCCACGGGGACGGGCAGTCGATCCTCATCGTGCGCGATGACGCGGCGGGAGACGTCGTCTGCTTCTCCGCCTTCCTGCGCGAGTGCCGGCGCCTCTACCCGAAGGCGCACATCACGCTCCTCATCTCGGGCAGGAACGCGGGCCTCACGGAGTGCTGCCCCTACGTCGACGAGCGCATCCTCAACACATCGCTCGAGGTCGATATCCCGCAGGGCGTGCCGCACCGCGAACTGCTGCAGACGGCGGAGTTCGTATTTCGCGCGCTCCTGCCGCGGCATTTCGACCTCGCGTTCGGCCCGCGCCTCGGCATCAAGGGGCAAAGCTCGGTGCTCATGTACCTCTCAGGGGCGCGCGAGCGCGTGAGCTTCACGCAGGACCGGCTGACGCCTGCGGGCACGGTCGCGCATCTCGGCTGGGATGCGTTCCTCACGGAAGCATGTCCCTTCCTCATGGAGCCGATGCATGACGCAGAGCGCAGTCTCTCGATCCTCGAGTACATGACGCGGCTCCGGATTGCCGACCGTTCGCTCGAGGTCTGGTATGTACCGCAGCACGCAAAGCGTGCCCGCGAGGCGCTCGCGCCCCTCTATGCACGCGGCATGAAGCGCATCTACGCCGTCTGTCCCGGCGGCTCGATCGGCATGAAGCGCTGGCCCGCGGAGCGCTTCGCGGCGGTGTGCCATGAGATCATGGTGCACGAGCCGGAGACGGGCTTCCTCTTGCTCGGCGGGCCTGGCGACCGCGAGGCGTCGGCGCGGGTCGCGAGTGCGCTCGGCGACCGCGCCATCGACCTCACGGGCGAGGTGCCGTACCTCGTGAGCGCCGCAGCGCTCGACCTCGCGGAGCTCTACATCGGCGACGATACGAGCCTGCTGCACGTCGCGGCGGCGCTCGGCAAGCCCTGCCTCTCGGTGAATGCGTTCGCCGCGAGCCTGCCGCTCGCGGCGATGTCGATCCCCGTGCGTTTCGCGCCGTACCGCGTGCCTCAGGTCACGGTCGTCCCGCGTGAGGCACGGGACGGCTGCCACGATAGCTGGCGCCACGGCTGCTCGCATACAGATGAGCCGCACTGCATCCTCGGCGTCGAGCCGCTCACGGTGCTGCGCGGCTACGGGGCGCTCCGGGAGCGCATCGAGGCTGATGACCGGCGCCCCTTTTTCATGAGGTGAGGTGTGCCTCCTTCTCTGCAGGTGCAGGATGGCGATTTTTCTCTTTGAGGTGAATGTTTGATGACCGATCTGATCCGGCGGCGTCGCCGTCTGCTCTACGCGGCGGTGGCGCTCGTCGCGCTCGCCGTGCTCACGCACTGGTTCTTCCACGCGGGCGTGCTGATGAAGGGGGATGTGGTCTTCCATCTCAACCGTATCATGGGCATCGCCTCGGGTCTCGCGGCGGGGGATTTCCCCGTCTACGTGCACGGCTTCCAGATGCAGGGCTACGGCACGCTCGACGGCGCGCTCTATCCTGATTTCCTGCTCTATTTCCCCGCGGCGCTCATCGCGTCCGGCGTGCCGCTCGCGGTATCATACCATGCCTACTGGATTTTCGTCATTTCCCTCGGCTTTTTCGCCGCTTGGCGAGGCTACGCGCTGCTCTCCGGCAGGATGTATCTCGGCCTCCTCGCGGCGCTGCTTTTCTCCAGCTGCTATTTCCTGCTGATGTCCCTCGGAATGTCCGCGGGGGCGTATGTGGCGTACTTTTTCCTGCCGTACGCTGCGGGGGCGCTCTTCGCCCTGCTGCGGCGCGCGGACGGGGCGCAGTACTGGCTGGAGCTTGTGCTCGCCTTTTCCGTGATTGCGGGATCGCATGTGATCACGACGATCTTCTGCCTCCTGGCGTTGCCGCTCTGCCTTTTCCTCTGGCGGCAGGGGCTCAGGGATGCCGGGCGGCGGCGGGCGCTGCTCCTCGCGGCGGGAGCAGCGCTTGCACTGTCGCTCTATCGACTCGTGCCGTTCGCGTATTTCTACACGCGGGTGGATTTCCATATCCGCCATGCGGTGTTGCCCTCGCTCTCGTCTCTGACGAGCTCGTTTCCTGACCTTGCTGCCGCGCAGTTCTGGTGGGGCTGGCCGCTCCTCGTGCTGCTTTTCGGCGCGCTTTTTTCGCGCGCGCTGCTGAGGCGGCGGGGGTTCCTCATGACGGTGGCGTGCGCCATTCTCTTCACGGCGGGCATCTGGTCGGGCTTCCCCTGGCAGGCGATCGAGGGCATAGCGCCGCTTGGCAGCGTGCTGCCGCTCTTCCAGTTCCCGATGCGGCTCGTGCCGCTCGCGCTCGTGCCGCTCGCGTATTTCCTCGCGCGTTTCCTCGCGGTGGCGCCTCGGCGACTGCCGTGCTTGCCTCGCCTCTGCCGCCTCCGGGCGCGGGGGCTTTCCCTGTTGCTCGCGGTTCTTTGCATGGCGTACGGGATCCAGTCGACAGCGCATCTGGATTACACGATGGGGGGCTATCGGTGCGTCTGGCAGCTGTCCTATGTAGATCTCGACGCGCAGACCTTGCCAACCTTCGGCGAGGGCGTGCAGCCGGACTATCTCTATGCAGACGTCGATCCCGTCTCGCTCTTCGCGAGCGGCGCGGTGCCGCGGCCGGGCGAGGTGCGCTCTCTCTCCGGGGACGTCGCCCTCCGCTCGTACCGCAAGGTCGGGACGCGCCTGCTCTTTACGTATGCCTCTACGTCAGGCGCAGAGGTCATGGTGCCGCTCTTTTCCTATCCGGGGTATACGGCGCATGTCGATGGCACGGAGATTCCTGCGCGCGAGGGCGCAAATCACGTGCTCACGCTCGCGCTCCCGCCGGGGGAGCATACGGTCTTCGTGGCGTACCGCGGGCCGCTCGCGTTCCGCGTGAGCGTCTGTGTCTCGCTGCTCGCGTTCTTCCTGCTCTCTGGGAAGGCTCTGCGCCTGTGGTGCCGTGGGAGGAATCGCGATGTGTGAGGATATGATAGGGGGAGCGTGCCGCTGGGAGGTGGCGCTGATGCGCCGGTCGGTTTGGCGACATCGCGCGCTCTATGCGCTCATCATGCTCGCGGCGCTCGCTGTGCTCACGCATTGGTTTTTCCATGCGGGCGTGTTGATGAAGGCGGATACGACGTTCCACCTCAACCGCGTCATGGGTATCGCTGCAGGGCTGGCGGCGGGAGACTTCCCGGTCTATGTGCATGGCTTCCAGATGCAGGGCTATGGGACGCCCGACGGGGCGCTCTATCCAGGGCTCTTGCTCTATTTCCCCGCGCTGCTCGTCTGCTTCGGCGTCCCGCTTGCAGTGGCGTTTCATGTGTACTGGATTTTCGCCGTCTGCTTCGGCTTCTTCGCCGCGTGGCGCGGGTATACGCTCCTTAGTGGGAGGGCCTTCATCGGCCTTGTGTCGGCTCTGCTCTTTTCGAGCGCTGGCTTCCTTTTCCTTTGGGGATTGGGGATGACCGTGGGGGATTATGTGGCGTGGTATTTCCTGCCGTATGTGGCAGGCGCCCTTTATGCCGTACTGCGGCGCGAGGGCATGGCGCGGCATTGGCCGGAGCTGGTGCTCTCTTTTTCTATGGTCGCAGGATCGCATGTAATCATGACGATGTTTTGCCTTGCGCTGCTGCCGCTCGGCATCTGGTTTTGGCGACGTGGGCTCTGTGACGCTGCCCGGCGCTGGGCGCTCCTGCGCACGGCAGGATTCTCTTTCGCGCTTTCGCTCTATCTCGCCGTGCCATTTGCGTATTTCTATAGCCGGGTGGATTTCCATATCCGCCACGCGGCGGTTTCTTCGCTCGCTACGTATACGAGCAGTTTCGCAGGGCTTTGGTCCGCGCAGCTTTGGTGGGGTTGGCCGCTCGTTCTGCTCCTCGTGATGGCGCTCTTCTCGCGCGCCATGCGGCGGCGGCGGGCGTTCCTTCTCACGGCGATGCTGGCCGCGCTCTGCACCGCGATGAATTGGTCAGGGTTCCCGTGGAGGGCAATTGAGAGCATCCCGCAGCTCGGCAGCGCGCTGCCGCTCTTCCAGTTCCCCATCCGGTTCCTGATCCTGGGACTTGTGCCGCTTGCGTATTTCCTCGCGCGGTATCTTGCAGCGGCGGTGTGGGCGGCGCTTTCGCGTGTGGGGGAGCCGAAGCGATTCGACGAGAGGCTCATTGCCCTCCTGCTGGCGCTGCTCGCCGTGATGTACGGGATGGTTGCCACGGAGCGGACGGATTTCGAGATGGCGGGCATTCATGTTACGTGGCGCGTGGCGTATGAGGACTTCGATGCGCACAGCCTGCCGTCTTTCGGGCCGCGCGTGAGCTCGGACTATGCGTATGCGGATATTGATGCGAGCCATTTCTTCGAGGATGGCACGGTGCCGCAGCCGGGTGAGGTGCGCGCGCTGGCGGGAGATCTCACGGTCTCGTCGTTCCACAAGGTGGGGACGCGGCTGTCGTTCTCGTATGATTCCCCCGCAGGTGCAGAGGTCATGGTGCCGCTCTTCTTCTATCCAGGATATGAGGCGCAGGTCGACGGCGAGCGCCTGACGCCGCGCGCGGAGGGGCCACATGTGCTCGCACTCTCGCTTCCCGCGGGGGAGCATCAGGTGACTGTGCGCTACCGGGGGCCGCTCGCGTTCCGCGTGAGCGCGTGGTTCTCGCTCCTCGCACTTTTCTTGTTCTGCTTTGCGGTCTGGCGCCAGTGGCGCCGTCGGAGGGATTCCTTTGCGTGACCAATACGTCGATGTCGTGCGCGGTATGGCGATGGTGCTCGTCGTGCTCGGACATACGCTCATGCCGGCGATGCCGTATCTCTATATGTTCCACGTGGCGCTCTTTTTTTTCGTGACGGGCTACCTCTTCCACTGGAAGCATGCGGCTGCGCCGGTCTCGTTCTTCCTCGGGCGGCTGCGGCGGCTCTGGGTGCCGTATGCGCTCTATGCCGTGGCGGCGGTGCTCCTCCACAATGCCTTTTACGCGGGCGGCGTGTACCAGGCGGCGTACGGGGGGAAGGAGATCGTGCTCCACAGCCTCGCCGCGCTCGTGTTCGCGCATGGTGAGAATATGACGGGGGCGCTGTGGTTCATGGAGCCGATGATCCTCTCGATGGTGTTCCTCGCGCTCGGTTCGTTCCTCGTGCATCGGTGCGCGCGCCCGGCGCGGGCGCTGCTCTTGCTCTCCGTGCCGATCTATCTCATCGGGTGCGCTCTCTGCGGGCGCGGGCTCTCTACGGGGCACCATGTCGCCGTGACGTTCGTGCTCACGCTGCCGCTCGCGGCGGGCTGCGTGTGGCGCGAGGTGCATGCGTGCGTGCCGTGGGCGGTCAAGGCGATGGCGTCTGTACTCGGACTCGCCGCCATCATATTCGTGCATCAGGCGACGGGGACGAGTGTGGAGCTGAGCATGAGCCGTGTGATCGGACCGAAATGGTTCCTCCTCGCGACGTTCGGCGGCTTTGCGTTCTGCCTCGGGGTGTGCCAGCTCGTGCTGCGCTTTTCGCCGCTCGCGCGCTTCCTCGCGTTCGTCGGATGCGAGAGCTATCATGTGATGGCGCTCCATTTCATCGGCTTCGCCCTCGCATCACGCGTGCTCGTGGCGGCGTACGGCCTGCCGCAGGCGCTGCGCGCGTCGTTCCCCGTGATCGTGGAGGGCGTGCCCGCGTGGGCGTGGGTGTGGTATCTCGCCTGCGGTCTCGCGCTGCCGCTCGCCTGCGTATGGATCGTGCGGCAGGGCGCCCGGCGCCTGCGGGCGGCGCCGCTCGGGCAGGTGCTCGCGGATGTCTGGGCGCGCGGGCGCGCGCGGGCGGCGGCGGTGTCGTTCCCTGCGCTCGTGGGGGCGGCATTCTTTGTGTGCGGCTCGGTGCTCGTCTTCCTCGTGCCGCCGTATCAGGCGCCGGATGAGGTGCTGCACCTGCAGCGCGCCTGGCAGGTGTCGTCGGGGGTGCTCTTCCCGCGCGTTGAGGAGACGCCCGTGAATTTCTACGGGACGCCGCTCGCACGCTCGACGTTCGCTGCCGTGCCGGCGTCGCTTGCGCGCGAGGTGCCGCAGACGATCCCGGGGCTGCAGGCGCCGTGGGAGCCTGAGCGGCGGCGCTTGTTCCAGCGGGCGCCGCTCGCGCCCGCGGAGACGGTGCGCGTGCCCGTCGCGACGGTGGGCGGCTATCCGCCGCTCGGGTATCTGCCGCAGGCGGCAGGATGCCTCGCAGCGCGGGGCATCGCGCTGGTCGCGCCCGGCTTCACGGCGGGGATGACGCTCTGGCTCGTGCGGCTCTTCGCGCTCGCTGCAGCGGCAGTGCTCGTCTATCTCGCGCTCTGGCTGCTCCCCGCGCGGCGGCTCTCCATCGCGGCGGTCGCGCTGCTGCCGGTGTTCGTGTCGCAGTGCGCGTCGGCGTCCGTCGATGCCGTCGTGCTGCCCGTGCTCCTGCTCGTCTGCGCGTATCTGCTCTCTGACTGGCGGCAGTCGCTCGGCGCGCGGCGGCGCCTCGCGCTCGATGCGTGCGCCGCGCTCGCCGTAGGCGGGCTCAAGGTGGGCGTCTACGCGCCGCTCCTGCTGCTCGCCGCTTCGCGCGGCGAGGGGCGCCTTTTACGGCGCCTCGGCTACGGTGCGTTGCTCGCGGCGGTCGCGCTCGGTGCGGCGGCGCTCTGGCAGGGGCTTTTCTGGATGCTTGCGGGGCGGCCGCCGGCGATATCGCGCGAGGGGAATCCGGCGGCGCAGCTCGCGTTCCTCGCGGGGACGCCGCTCGCCTTCCCACGAGCGTTCTACCATGCTGTGCTCGCGGAGGGCGGGGCGTGGGGCAAGGGGATGGTCGGCATCCTCGGCTGGCTCGCCGTGTCGCTCCCGTCTGCGGCGTATCCCGCCTTTGGCGCGCTGCTCGCCTGCGCGGGGGCACGGGGGCGGCGGCTCGCGCTCTCGCGCGCGGGTGCCTTGCTCGTTCTCTTCGCCTGCGCGCTTGCGGTGCTCCTCATCGGAGCGGCGGAGTATGTGGCGTGGACAGCACCTGGGGGCGATGCCGTGAGCGGCGTGCAGGGACGGTATTTCGTGCCGGTGCTCGCGGCGGCGCTCCTCGCCTTGGGCGGCGGTGCCGCAGGCGTGGTGATGGAGCGGCGACTCGCCCTTTTCATGGCGGCACTGTCGCTCGCGGTGACGGTGTTTGCGCTCGTGCAGTATTTCTACTGAGGTGTGTTTGAGGATGGAGGTGGACGCAGATGCGGCGGATTTTTGCACTCGATTTCGTGCGGGCGGCGGCAATCGTCTGCGTGCTGCTTGCACACGCCTGGTATGCGCGGATGCCTGAGGGGACTGTGGACGGGTCGCTCGCGGCGCATGGCATGCTGGTGTCCCTGCTGCTCTTTCAGGCGGGGACGGCGGTCTTCGTGCTCATCTCCGGGGCGCTCGTCATACCGAAGGAGCGGCGGGAGGGCTTCCCATTCCTCTGGCGGCGGGCGTTTTCGTTCCTGCTGCTTGCGGCGTTCTGGTCGGTCGTGACGAACGCGTGCTGGTATGTGGCGAATGGCTGGGACGTTTCGTCGAGCCTTTTGCACTCGCTGCGGTATCACAGCCTGCTCTTCGGCGGCTGGGGAAATCGCGCGGGCTATCTTTGGTTTTTGCTGATGATGTGGGGGCTCTATCTCGCGGCGCCGTATCTTGCACGGCTCGCGTACGCGGCGCCGCCGCGCGACATCTTGATCTTCGCGGGGATCTCGTGTCTCCTTTTCCCCTTGCCTCTGACGCTCGACGCCGATGGTACGGCGCGGAGCTTCCTCGATGCCGATGTGCTCGTGACGTTCGGTGGCTATGAGGTGTTCGGCGTCTACGCGAGCTGGTTCCTGCTCGGGCATCTCTTCTGGTCGGAGGATGCGCTGGGGCGGATTGCTCGCGTGACGCGGCATGGCGGGCTTTTGCTATTCCTGCTGCTCGCACTTGCCATCGGCGCGGGCAGCGCACTGGAGTTTGCGAGGACGGGGGCGCAGACCATCTATGCGCCGGTGCATCTTTTCGGCTCATCGCTCGTGCTTTTCTTTTCGGCGCCGTTCTTTTTCCTGCTGCTGCTCTATGTGGCGCCCTGGGCGGAGCGGCAGTGGTTTGCCGCGTGGATCAGCCGGCTCGCGCGCCATTCGTTTGGCATCTACCTTTCACATTTCGCGATCCTGCGTCTTTTGCTGGCGTTTTTCGCCGCGCATGGCCTGGGGCCTGGCGGTGGATCGATGATTCTTGTTGTCTTGTCGTTTATCGTCACCCTTGCGGCAAGCTGGGGGCTGACAGCGGTGCTTTCCCGTCTGCCGCTCCTGCGGCGCCTCGTCTCCTAGGGACGGAGCCGCCATTTTTGTGCCGTTTGTTCGGTGTGTCGTACTTCAGGGGGGAGAGATATCCTTGCGAGTCTTTGCGTTCGATCTTGTCCGCGTCGTGGCGATCGTGTTGATCTTGCTCGCGCATACGGTGGCTCTGCTTCCCTTGACATCAGGAAATCTTCCTGTACATCTGCCGCTGCTTCTGATCGGGCAATTAGGGACGGGGCTGTTTTTCCTGCTTTCCGGCGCGCTGATGTTGCCGCGAGAGCGAGATCGCGCTTTTCCCTGGCATTGGCGGCGCGTGGGGCAGTTCCTCTTTCTCATCGTGTTCTGGAGCCTTTTGTCGAATATGGTCCTCTACCGTGCAGATGGTGCGGGATTCGCGGCAGCCGTTCTTCATGCTGCCAGTGCGAACAATGTGCTCGTAGGGGGGGATACTGGGGCGGCAGGTCAGCTTTGGTATCTTTGGTCGGCTGTGGCGCTGTACCTTTCCCTGCCGTTCCTCGGGCGGATGACGCAGGGGCTGCGCGGCTGGGAGTATGTGGCGTTCGCGGTGCTCACCTGCCTGCTCGTGCTCGTGCCGGGGACGTTCGATGCGGAGCGTGCACACCGGACGCTGCTCGATCCTTTGGCAGAGAATGTTTACGGGGAGGTGCCGCTTTACGGCTCCATCCTCGCGTGGTTCCTGCTCGGCGATTTCTTCGTGCGGTTCCGTGTGGCAGAGGTTTTCAGACGGCGCGTGCCGTTCGCCGGTACATTTGTCCTACTGCTCCTCGCGCTCACTGTCTTTTTCGCAGGCGCGATGGAGGTATCGCTCATGCACGCTGCCGGCAAGGCAGAGATGTATCTGCCGGTGCGTCTTTATCCGCGCTCGTTGTTCCTCTTTGCTGGGTCAGCGCTGCTCTTTCTGCTGCTCCTGGTGTGGGCGCCGCACTTTTCTCGCTGCGCCCGCCTGATGGAGGCGCTGTCGCGCGATGTGTTCGGGGTCTTTCTCGTGCATATGATTCCTTGCCTGCTCCTGCCGAAGGCCCTTGCCTCCTTCGGCGTGACTGTGGCGCAGCCGCTGCTGTTCAGCGTTTGCGTGTATCTTGGCACGGCGGTGGGGAGCTTTTCTCTGGCGGCTGTCTTGCGCCGGGTACGGGGACTGCGGTTCCTCGTTTCCTAGCATCCGCATATGTTTAGAACGGAGGGATCGGGTGTGGTTTATGCGCTCCTCGACGTGGGGAAGTTCGTGGCATCGTTTTTCGTGATTTTCATCCATACGGAGCCGCTGGCCGATGTATCCCCCTTTGGGTCGTATCTTCTCTCTCATGGTCTTTCGCGGCAGGCGGTGCCCTTCTTCTTCGTGGCGTCAGGCTTCTTCCTCGCGCGCCATGCGTCGGCGGAGGGCGCCGTCTCTTTCTGTGCGGTGCTGCATACTGCGCGCCGCCTGCTCGTTTTATACGCGGTGTACTTCCTGATTTACGAACCGTTCTCGTTCCTGATGTTACGAGCGCAAGGGCATGGCACGTCATTTGCCGAGATACTGATCGAGGCTGCGTTCGGGCCCTTCCATCTGTGGTTTTTCCCCGCGCTCCTGGAGGCGGTGCTGCTGCTCGCCCTCCTTTTGAAGTTCCTGCGGCTGCGCACGATCCTCCTGCTCTCCGGCGCGCTGTATTTCGGGGCGACGGCGGTCTATGGGTTCGGCCTGCTGCCGGTGGATTCGTTTTATGATCACGTGGTGCGTGGGGCAGTCTTCTTCGGGCTGCCGTTCGTGGCGCTGGGGTTCTTTCTCGCGCGGGCGCCGCGCTTGCCGCGGCGGTGCCTGCTGCTCTGCTACGGCGTGGGCACGCTGCTGATGCTCGGGGAGAGCGGTTGGCATTTTGCGCGGCAGCTGCCGCCGCTCGAGCTTTTCTTCACGCTGCCGCTCTGCGTGGTGCCGCTCTTCCTGCTGCTGCGCGATGCGGCGGCGGGGGCGTGGCTCACGGCGCACTCCGTGACGCTGAGGCGGATGAGCACGCTCATCTACGGCATGCACGTCCTGCCGATGGTCTGCCTGTTCGTCTGGCCGGCACCGCTCCTGCAGCAGCACCTGCTGCTGACGGCGGTGACGATCGTCTGGGCGCTCCTCGCGTCGTGGCTCGTGCTGCGTCTCGCGCCGCGCGTGCGGCTGCTGCGGTACCTCTACTGAGACGCCGCGAGCATTGCGATCCATTGGGGAATCGTGTAGAATATAGGAGTATACAGCCGCGTGCGGTAGATTCTTTTTTGAAGGAGCAGTTTCGGTGCGTGTTTTCTTGCTTGTCGCGGGCTTCCTGCGCGATCTCTTCCGGTCTCGTCGGATGATCTGGGAGCTGACGAAGAAGGATATCCGGCAGCGGTATCTCGGGTCGGTGCTCGGCGTGCTCTGGGCATTCATCCAGCCGACGATCACGGTGCTCATCTTCTGGTTCGTGTTCCAGGTCGGATTCAAGTCTGTGCCTGTGGATAATTTCCCATTCATCCTCTGGCTCGTCTGTGGGATGTTCCCTTGGTTTTTCTTTAACGATGCGTGGCTTGCGGCGACGAATTCGATCTTTGCGAACAGTTTCCTTGTGAAGAAAGTCGTGTTTCGCGTGAGCCTTTTGCCTATCATTCAGGTGTGCTCGGCGCTCGTGATCAATCTTTTTTTCGTGGCAGTGCTCTTCCTGATGTTCGCCGTCTACGGTTATCCACCGGATATCCACAACCTGCAGGTGTTTTACTACCTGTTCGCGGAGATCTGCCTCGTGTTCGGCCTGTCGCTGATCACGTCGTCGCTCGTGATCTTCCTCAAGGATGTCGGGCAGTTTGTCGCGATGATGCTGCAGTTCGGCTTTTGGGCGACGCCGATCTTCTGGAGCCTCAAGATGATCCCCGAGGGGTACTGGTGGGTGTTCCAGCTGAATCCAATGTATTACGTCGTCGCGGGGTACCGGGATAGTTTCATCTATCATGCGTGGTTCTGGCAGAGCGGCTGGTGGAACGCGGTCTTCTGGCTGGAGGCGCTCGCGGCGATCAGCGTCGGGACGTTCCTCTTCAAGAAGCTGCGGCCGTATTTCGCGGATGTGCTTTGAGGCAGGGTGCGATGAGAGAAGAGAATGCGATCGAGATCACGGGTCTCACGAAGGTATACAAGGTGTTCCAGCGCCCGGCCGACCGGGTGCGCGAGGTGCTGTCGCCATTCCGCAGGCGCTACAGCACGGATTTCTATGCGCTGCACGATGTGTCGTTTTCCGTGCGGCGCGGCGAGACGCTCGGGATCATCGGGAAGAACGGCGCGGGCAAGTCGACACTGCTCAAGATCATCACGGGCGTGCTGACGCCGACGGCGGGCCGGGTGGACGTGCGCGGGCGCATCGCGTCGCTCCTCGAGCTCGGTGCAGGCTTCAATCCTGAGATGACGGGCATAGAAAATATTTACCTCAACGGCGATATCATGGGGATCGGCAAGCAGGAGATGGCGGCGCGCGTGCCGAAAATCGTCGATTTTGCCGATATCGGGTCCTTCATCGAGCGGCCGGTCAAGACGTATTCGAGCGGCATGTTCGCGCGGCTGGCGTTCGCGGTGAACGCATTCGTCGAGCCGGAGATCCTCATCGTCGATGAGGCGCTCTCGGTCGGGGACGTTTTTTTTCAGAACAAGTGCTTCCATAAGTTCGAGGAGCTGCGGAGGAGCAACGTGACGATCCTCTTCGTCTCGCACGATATCAACGCGGTCAGGAAGTACTGCCAGCGCGTGCTCTGGCTCGAGGAGGGCAGGGTGTGCCGGGAGGGCGAGAGCCAGGCGGTCTGCGATGATTATTTCCAGGTGGAGCTGCAGCAGATGAACGCGGTGACGGAGGCGGGGCAGGCGCCTGCTCCGCGTGAGGAGGAACAGGAGCCTGCCCCGCGCGGGGAGGTCCCCGCGCCGGAGGCGCCCGCGGCGGAGGGGAAGTTCCCGCCGCTGGATGCGACGAAGAAGCGGCTCTGGAACCGGCCGGAGGAGGGGAAGTTCCGCTCGTTCTTCCTCGCCGGCGAGGACGGGGTGCCGTGCACGGTGCTCCGGACGGGCAGGAAGTATGCGGCGCATTTCGTTGTGGAGTTCTATCGCCCGCTCGATCAGATCATCTTCGGGCTGATGATGGAGACGGTGGACGGCGTGAATGTCCTCGGCTTCAACTCGTTCGTGGAGCGGCCGCAGGGCTTTTCCATCCCGCGCGCGGGCCTCTATCACTGCGCGATCGAGTTCACGATGCCGCATCTCTTGACGAATCCCTACCTCATCTCGCCTGCCGTCGCGCGCGGGACGCAGAGGGAGAACATCAATATCGAATGGCTGCCGTCGTACCTGCGGGTGCAGGTGGAGAACCGCGAGGGCGCGGACATCGCGCTCTTCAACCCGAAGGTGCGTTCGACGTGTTTCGCGTGCGACGAGGCGGCGCGCGGCTAAGGCAATAGAAGGAGCAGAG
This sequence comes from Dongibacter bovis, assembly GCA_902763085.1. Classification (GTDB taxonomy): domain Bacteria; phylum Bacillota; class Negativicutes; order Selenomonadales; family Selenomonadaceae; genus Selenomonas_C. The sequence goes on along the minus strand of CACWQW010000005.1, from coordinate 21,970 downwards.
CATGGAGTTTACAGGTGAACGGTTTGTCCCCGACGAGGTCGCGGGCGTGATTGCTGCGGAGCATCTCTCCCGCTACCGTGGGGCGGCGGAGCTCGCCGCAGGGAAGGATGTGCTCGATCTCGCGTGCGGCGAGGGATACGGGAGTGAGCTGCTCGCCCGCACGGCGAGGAGCGTGCTCGGCGTCGATATCAGCCAGGAGGCGGTCGACCACGCGGCGCAGACGTATCGCCGCGCGCATCTCTCGTTCCAGCAGGGGTCGGCGGACGCGATCCCCGCGCCGGATGATGCGTTCGACCTGGTGGTGAGCTTCGAGACGATCGAGCATGTGCCGGAGGAGGTCCAGCAGGCGTTCCTCCGGGAGGTGCGCCGCGTCCTGCGCCCGGGCGGGGTGTTCCTCGTCTCGACGCCGGACCGCGCGCTCTACACGGATGCGCGCGCGTACCACAACCCGTTCCATGTCAAGGAATTCTCCCGGGCGGAGTTCTCCGCGTTTCTCGGGCAGGTGTTCCCGCGGGTCTCGCTGCTCGCGCAGGGGACGGTCATGGCGGGCGGGCAGCTCGTGGGTGTGATGGCGGAGCATTTCCGGCTCACGCGCGTGCAGGGCGCGGCGGAGGAGCCGCTGCTTTACCTCGTCGCCGTCTGCAGCGACCGCCCCGTGGCGGCGGAGACGGCGGCATTGTCGTCTCTTTTCGTGCCCGAGGCGGATGCGCGCGTGCCGGTGGATCTCTTTTTCGACCGCGGGCAGGGCTTTTCCCACGCGGACAAGATCATGGCGTCGCTCGCAGAGGACGAGGACGGCGTGTATACCGCTCGCTTCTTGTTCGAGAATCCAGGCGATCTCCTGCGGCTGAAGTTCGATCCGCTCGATGATGCCTGCGCGTTCTCCCTACTGTCGCTCGAGACGGATGCAATGGGGGCAGAGCTCTCCTATCCGCACGCCGTGCGGCGCGGGGAGGAGTGGCTCTTCGTCGATACGAATCCGGGCATCCTCATCGACGGGCAGTTCCCCGCGCATTGCCATCTGACGATGCGCTATCGGATGCGGCGCCTCGGGGCGCCGGATTTCGTGCGTGCATTTAGTGGGGATGTCTTTGAGGCAGAGTCGCTGCGCGCTGAGCGCGCTCAGCTGCAACAGGAGACGGCGCGTCTCACGGAGGAGCTGCAGGCGCGTGACGAGGAGATCGGCGGCCTCCGCGGGGACGTGCAGTCGCTCCGCGGGGACGTGCAGTCGCTCCGGGAGGCGGTGCAGAGCCGCGACCGGGAGCTCGCGGATATCCGCACGTCGCACGCGTTCCGCCTCATGCAGGGGCTGTGGCGCGTGCGCGATGTCGTGATCCCGATGAATTCGACGCGGCGGCTCTTCGCGAAGCTCTGTTACAAGACGCTGACGCAGCCGCGCACGATGCTCGGAAAGCTCAGCCTGGAGAACGTACGCAAGCTCCGCCGCGCCCTCACAGAGGGGACGCCTGGGGATGTGGAGGCGCGGCTCTCCCTCCATGTGCCGGAGGGGGCGTCTGGTGGCGTCGCGCTCGACCTCCTGCCGCTGAAGGCGGCAGAGGCGGTCGCGCCGCTGACGTTCGCATCGGAGGAGGACCCGTGCGTCTCGATCGTCATCCCGGTCTACAACGCGTTCCCCTATACGTATGCGTGCCTCGCCTCGATCCTGCGCCATACGCAGGGCGTCCGCTATGAGGTCATCATCGCGGACGACGGCTCGACGGATCGGACGCGGGAGATCGAGCGCATCGCCGAGGGCGTGCGCGTCGTCCGCCACGAGGCGCCGCTGCGCTTCCTGCGCAACGCGAACGCGGGCGCACGGGAGGCGCGCGGCAAGTATCTCGTGTTCCTCAACAACGACACGCAGGTGCAGGAGGACTGGCTCGCGCCGCTCGTGCGCCTCATGGAGGAGGACGCGTCCATCGGCATGACGGGCGCGAAGCTCGTCTATCCCGACGGACGCCTGCAGGAGGCGGGCGGCATCGTCTGGCGCGATGCGTCCGCCTGGAACTACGGGCACGGCGACGACCCGGCGGCTGTGCAGTACAACTACGTCAAGGACGTCGACTATATCTCCGGGGCGGCCATCTGCATCCGCCGCAGCCTCTTCGAGGAGCTCGGCGGCTTCGACGACCGCTACGCGCCGGCGTACTACGAGGACACGGACCTCGCGTTTTCCGTGCGGCAGCGCGGGCAGCGCGTCGTGTATCAGCCGCAGTCGGTCGTCGTGCATTTCGAGGGCATCTCGAACGGCACGGATGTCGAGGCGGGGCTGAAGAGATACCAGGTGGAGAACCGGAAGAAGTTCCGCGAGAAGTGGCGTGAGGTGCTGCAGCGGGAACAGTTCCCGAACGGCACGCAGGTCACGCTTGCGCGCGACCGGAGCCGGCGGCAGAAGCAGATCCTCGTCGTCGACCACTATGTGCCGCACTACGATACGGATGCGGGCGGGCGCTGCTCGTTCGAGTACCTCGGCTTCTTCGTGCGCCTCGGGCTGCACGTCGTCTTCGTCGGGGACAATTATTTCCCGCATCAGCCGTATACGCGCGAGCTCGAGCAGCAGGGCATCGAGGTGCTCTGCGGGCCGGGATGGGACTTCCAACGCTTCCGCAAGTGGCTGCACGCGAACGGAAAGTATCTCGACTACGTCTATCTCCAGCGGCCGCACATCGCGATCAAGTACATCGACCTCGTGCGCAGCGAGACGCGGGCGAAAATCATCTATTTCGGCCATGACATCCACTGCCTGCGCGAGCGGCGCCAGTATGAGGTCGAGAAGGACCCCGCGCATCTCAAAGAAGCGGAGAAATGGGAGAAGATCGAGACGGAGCTCTGGCAGAAGTCGGATGTCATCCATGTGGTCGGCGCCTATGAGCAGCATCTGCTCGAGGAGCGTTTCCCCGGCAAGCCCGTGCGCAATATCCCGCTCTATCTCTACGACAGCGCGGCGCTCGCCAAGCTGCCTGCGGGCCATCCTGCAGGGCGCAGCACGATGATCTTCGTCGGCGGGTTCAACCACGCGCCGAACCAGGATGCGCTCCTCTGGTTCATGGAGGCGGTGTATCCGCGCGTCAAGGCGGAGATCCCGGACCTCGTCTTCTACATCGTCGGCTCGCATCCGACGGAGGCGGTGAAGCGCCTCGGTGAGGGTCGGGACGACGTCATCGTGACAGGCTTCGTCTCCGATGCGCGCCTCGCGGAGCTCTACGGGCAGGCGCGCGTGAATGTCATCCCGCTGCGCTACGGCGCGGGCATCAAGGGCAAGGTGATCGAGACGCTCTATTTCGGCGTGCCAGCCGTCACGACGCCCGTGGGCGCCGAGGGGCTGCCGGGCGTGGAGGAGTGCCTCGCCATCGTGTCCCCGGAGGACGCCTCTAGCTATGCGGCGCAGGTCCTGCGCCTCTTCCGCGACGATGCGGCGTGGCAGGCGGCATCGGATGCCGGGCGGGCGTACATCCGGGCGCATTTCACGCGCGAGCACGCAAGAGAGGTGCTCTGCCGCGACATCGATCCGACGGAGAAGGGAGCGGAAGCATGAAGGTCATCATCCTCGCGGGGGGCGGCGGGACGCGGCTCTACCCGCTGTCCAACGAGGCGCATCCCAAGCAGTTCCTTTGTCTCGAGGACGAGGAGACGCTGCTCGCGCATACGATCCGCCGCTTCCTAGGCGTCGCCCGCCCGGAGGACCTGCTCATCCTCACGAATGAGCGGTATGTGGCGCAGGTGCGCGCAGAGGTCGAGAAGACGGGCGCACAGGGCGCGCATATCCTGCCGGAGCCGTGCCGGCGGAACACGGCGCCCGCGATCGCACTGGCGGTGTGCTACTGCCGCGAGGTGCTCGGCTGCCCTGAGGAGGAGACGCTCGTCGTGGCGCCGTCGGATGCCGTGCTGCGTCCGGCGGCGCTCTTCTATCAGTCGCTGCACCAGGCAGCGGTGGCGGCGCGGCGGAAGAAGATCGTCGTCTTCGGCGTGCGGCCTGACCGCCCGGAGACGGGCTACGGGTACATCGAGATCGGCAAGCCGTACGGCAGCGGCTACCTCGTCCGCTCGTTCAAGGAGAAGCCGGATCTCGAGACGGCGAAGCGCTACCTCGCACAGGGAAACCACTACTGGAACGCGGGCATCTTCACGTTCACAGCAGGGACGTTCGAGCGGGAGCTCGCTATCTGCGCGCCAGAGATCGCGGGGCGGCTCGCGCGCGGCTACCGTGCGGCGGCTGCGTCGTTCGCGCAGATGCCGGATGTCTCCATCGACTACGCGGTCGCGGAGAAGACGAGGAACATCGTCGTGCTGCCGCTCGCGTGCTACTGGAACGACCTTGGCTCGTGGGACGCGCTCTACGACGTCCTCGAGAAGGACGAGGAGAGCAACGTGCGCCGGGCGGGCGACATCACGCTCACCGGCTGTCGCGGCGTGCTCGCGCTCACGCAGGGCAAGCCCGTCATCGGCATCGGCCTCGAGGATCTCGTGATCGTGGAGGCGGAGGATGCGCTGCTCGTCGTCCGGCGCGGACGCGCGCAGGAGATCAAGGAGGTGCTGGCGCAGCGGAGAGCGGCAGGGACCGCGGCGACGCGCGGCGGAAAGGAAGAGGATGATGGGGAGTAAGGCACGCGTGCGCACGCGGCTGCGGGAGGCGCTCATCTCCCTGCGGCGCTTGCTGGGGCGCGGTGGCGCGCAGTATGATTGGGCGAAGGACGGCTATGTGCGGTCGGCGACCTACTTCGGCAGGGATTGGCCGATTAATTTCTGGAACAGCGGCACGGAGGGGCTCGAGGACGATCTCGCGGGCATCGCGGCGGACGGTTTCACGAGCATCATCCTCGTGATCCCCTGGCGGGAGCTGCAGCCGACCATCGATCCCGTGACGTATCAGGACTATCCGTTCATGAAGCTCCGGCGCGTCCTGCAGGCGGCTGCGGCACATCACCTCGACGTCTACGTGCGGCTTGGTTATTTTTGGGATCTCTGCCCGGATGGGACACCAAGCCTTTCTGAGCGTATTTTTGCGCTTTTTGCTGGTGGGCAGGCGCTGACGGCATGGAAGGCCTATGCGAAGAGGCTCTATGATGAGCTCAGGCCTTTCCAGAATTTCCGTGGAGCATTCTTGACGTGGGAAGATTTTTGGTGGTTTTTCTCGATTCCTAATCTCCAGGCGGATGAGCGCCTGGCACGGGCACAGGCGGTCGGTTATCAGGACTGGCTGCGGGGGCAGACGAGTCTCGAGGCATATAACGAGAGGTTCGGCACCTCGTATCAGTGCATCGAGGATATTCCATTCCCGTATCAGCAGACACCGGAAATGGAAACGATGTACCAGTATTTCGACGACTGGCTCAACGGCTTACTCGCGGCGACGCAGGAGGTTTTCCCAGGCATTTCCCTCGAGGTCCGCATCGACGAGGACCCGATTTTCCGCAATGGCAAGCTGCATCATACGTATTGCCATGAGGCGACGTATCACTGTGGTACGGCACCGTTTACGGCGGTGATGTACGGCGTGCCGATGGGCTTCGAGAATCAGGGCGAGCGCGTGACAGCGGCGGAGACGCTCGAGCGGACGGAATGGATGCTCTCGCGCCTGCTGCAGAAAAATGGCGGTAAGTCACTTTACGTCGAGCAGTTCATCTTCTGCGACAATACGCCGCAGTGCGCGCACAATGCGCGGCTGAAAGAGGAAGAAATCTTGCCGTACCTGCAGGGGGCGGCGCCGATCCTCCGCCGCTGCAGCCGCGGCTACGGCATCTGGACGTATCGCGACTATGAGAATAATGCGCTCTACAATCCCAATTTCGCACTGAAGGGGCGTGGCTGGGATGTGCAGGGCACATGCGCGTTTTCAGAGGGCGCCTGCCGTCTGGAGGCGGGCGCGGCCATCGCGCAGCGGCTTACGGCGACGCGCATCTCGCTGCTCTGCATGTCGCTCGACTACCTGCACAACACGCGCATCTCCATCGATGTCACGGCGGCGCAGGAGGGTTCCGTCCTGCGCGTCACGCTGGGGGATTTCACGCAGGATCTCCCTGTCGACCAGCCGGGGCTGATCAGGATCCGCATCCCGGCGCTCGGCTGGGAGGAGGAGCATGACTTCTCGCTCTCCGCTTTGCAGGGCGCGCTGACCCTCGGGCGGGTCAGCGTCTGGTCGCATGTCACGGAGGGCGGCGTCCGTCACGTCGACGGCAGTCCCTATCCGTATCTCGCAGGCGTCCGCGCACTCAATGCGGCGCTCGCGCACTAGGCGCTGCGCTTAGGGGGAAAGGAGGATCGATGTCATGCAGAGGGTGTGGGATCTTTTCGGGAATCGAGAGTTTTGGATGTATCTTGCCATCGCCGCGCTGGCGGTGTGCTTCTTCGGCTATCTGTATCAGTTCCGGGTGCTTGTCCCGACGTATACGGACTGGCTGATGGCGGAAGGCGATCCCTCTCAGCATTACCTCGGCTGGAAGGGGTACCGCGCGGGAGACTGGCAATTCCCTCTCGGGCTGACGGACCGGCTGGCGTATCCTGACAGCACGTCCGTCATCTTCACGGACTCGATCCCGCTGCTCGCTGTGCCTTTCAAGGTGCTCTCACCGCTCCTTCCCGCCGAGTTCCAGTATTTCGGCCTCTGGGGCATCGCGTGTTTCGTCCTGCAGGGGGCTCTTTCCGCGCGCATCCTGCGGAGGTTCGTCTCCTCGCGGCTGGCCGTCGTCTTGGGGAGCGCGTTCTTCATCGGCGCACCTATCATGATTGTGCGGATGTTCGGGCATACGGCGCTGGCGGGGCAGTGGTTGCTCCTCTTTGCGCTCTATCCACTCTTCGCCTGTGAGGAGTACGCGGACTTGCGGAAGGCGGTGCGCTTTGCCATCTTGCTCGGCGCCCTCTCGGCGTCGATCCATGTGTATTTCCTGCTCATGACGGGCATCCTCCTCGCGGGTTTCCTGATCGCGGACCTGATTCAGCGGCGGAGCCTTCGGCGGACGATGGCCATCCTCGCGAGCTTCCTCGGCAGTGCCGCGCTCGTCATCTGGCTGCTCGGCGGCTTTTCCGCTGGGATGAAAGCGGATGGCGGTGGGCTTGGCGTTTATAGTATGAACCTCTATGCCTTCTTCAATCCACGGGTTGCCTTTCTCAATCCGCCGAGATGGAGCTGCCTCCTGCAGGATCAGCCGCTTTATCTGTTTGAGCAGTATGAGGGGTTCCTGTACCTTGGTGCGGGCATCTTCCTGGTTCTGGCGGTTGCGTTCGTATTCCTTGTCGGCAGCGGGCGCATGAAGCAGATCCTATCTGTGTACAGGGCGGTATGGATCGGTCTCCTGGTCGTGTGCGGTATGAGCCTCTTTGTTGCGCTATCGCCTGTCGTGACGTATAAGGACAAGCTGCTCTTCACGATCCCGACGCCAGAGGCGGTAGCGCATCTCTGGAGCATTTTTCGGTCCACAGGGCGGTTCGGCTGGCCAATCGTGTACGTTGCCATGATTGGTGGTATGATCGCCATCTGTCGGCTCATGACACGGCGTACCGCCATCCTCTTGCTCGCGCTGGCGCTGTGCCTGCAGATGTACGATGGTCATGGGGCGTACCAGGGCGTGCATGCGAGATATCTGACGAGGCAGCAGTACGTATCGCTGCTGTCGAACACCGCTTTCTGGCGGGAACTGGCGGCGGAGCCTGCCTTGAAGCATCTCAGCGCTCCGTATCTGCCCATCAACCAGAGGAATCCGAGGGCTGCTCACGATTGGATGTTCGCGCTTACGGACTACGCCCTGTCTGCTGGCTGGAGCGTCAATGATTTCTATTTCGGTCGGTCTCGCCTCGAGGCCGCCAAGGCGGAACGCCAAGAGGTCCTGGCGTCCCTGCCGGAGGATACGGCGCTCCTCTTCCTCTCGCTCGGCAGCTGTGCCGGCCTGGATCTGCATAAGTATGCCGTAGACGGCTGGATCGTCGGGCTTCGGCAGCCTCTTGCCGGGCAGGAGGAGGCAGCGTACGATTTCGGCTACGAGACGGATGTCGTACGGTATCTCGAGGAGCTGAAGACCTGCCCGTACACCGTGTTCATCGCCGTCAGGGATGATGCCTCCCAGTCCCTGACGGAGGAGATGCAGGAGCATCTCTCGGCGCTGGGGGTCACGAGCCGCCTCAGGGGGCAGTTCCGGGCGAGCTTTTACGCGGTGATCGACCAGGGGCAGCTCGTGCAGGAAGGGTTTTCCCCCGATCAGCAGGTGCGGGCGTCGGGCACGCTGGGCGATACGACGTATGCGGTCCTGAGCGCCGGCAACACCGCCGGCAGCGAGAGCTCCATCGTGCTGAACGGCATCGAGTACGATCGGGACGGGCGCGGGCTCAACATCGTCGTGTATGACCGGCAGACGGGCACGTGCATCGATTCCGTCTGCTTCGATACGTGCAGCGGACTGACTTGCACGCGATGAGAGATGGAGAGCACCAGGAAGGGATTGTCCCCACGACCACGCAAGAGACACTGCGCTTGTCTCGCTTGAGATGAAGCAGTCGTCCAAGCCAGTGGCATTGAGCACGTCTCTGCAATATGTGCTGGGAATCAGGAAATCAAAAGGAAAGGCGAGTCATGAGGCTGGCTGAGAAAGGAAGGAACATGGATATGACGGAGCAGGAGACTGTTGCATCGTCAGCGCTCGCGCCCTACCTCGGCGCGCAGGGGTGTTTCCTCGCGGCGCAGGGGGAGTGGGAGAGCGGCAGGGTGCTCGTGGAGCGGGCGCTTTCGCTTTGGGCGCGCGGTGCGGTGCCGGCGGGGATGATCGCGGAGGAGCTGCGGCTGCGGACGGTGCTCGCGCAGTGCTATGCGCACGTGGGGCGGCGCGAGGAGGCCGCGGCGATGTATCTGCGCGTGCTCGCGGAGGATCGTTGGTCGCCGGAGGCGCTCGAGGGGTACTATCTCTCGGGGGCGAAGCAGCCGCAGCTGCGGGCGCTCTACGGGACGCCTGAGGCCTGGGGGCGGATGAACGGGATGCTCATCTCGCTCGGGTTCGCACCCGACGCGTATCAGAACGGCTGGGACCTCGAGCCGAACCAGCAGGCGCTGCAGAGGGATGTCCAGCGGCTCTTCGTGCTCTACCTCGCGCAGCGCGTCGATTTCTCCGATGCGGAGGTCGTGCGGCAGCTGCAGCTCTTGCCGGAGAGCCTGCAGGAGATCCTCTACGTCTATCATGGGCGGCACGCCCGGGAGCGGCTGCCGCGCCATGACTACGAGGTGATGAAGCAGACGGTCGCGCAGATGACAGGCGGCGGCGTCCGCGCGCGCTACGAGGCGCTCGGGCAGGCAGGCGTTGCGCTCGCGCCGATCCCGCTCTCTGAGGGGCGGGCGGCGGAGATGGCGTCCGCCGCGCAGAGGATCTGGGATGTGAGCTCCGTCATCGCGTGCCTGCTCGTGGAGGATGCGACGTACGGGGAAGCCAATGAGGCGTACAAGGCGCGCGTCCAGGCGTTCCTGCCTCGTGCGTTCCGCCGGTCGGCGCTCGCTGGCGTCCCCGATGCGATGAGCCTCGCGGGGCGCACGGTCATCCGCGTGGTGACGAAGTGGCACATCGCCGTGCGCGGCGGTCGGTTCGTCAATCTGGACCGAGAGGGGAAGGACGGGGAGAAGCAGGAATGAAAAAGTTCGTGATTTGCGATTTCCGGAGCACGCAGGGCGGGCCGATCGTGCTCGAGGCGCTCTGCCGGCAGCTCATCGAGGCGGGCCAGGACGCGCGGATGTTCTATTTCCGCGATGAGTACCCGCGCAGCGTGCCGTTCCTCTCGGAGCCGGCGGCGTTCGCGGCGTACTATCAGGCGTTCCACACGTTCGAGCGGCGGATGATGCGCCGCGCGGCGTACTGGCGGCGCACGGGCGGACGGTACGCGAAGAAGTACCAACCGTACATCTACCGCCCGTCGGGTGACCTGCCGGTCTACGAGGAGACGACGGTTGACGACGATACGATCGTCATCTATCCGGAGGTCGTGCCCGGGAATTTCCTGCAGGCGAAGCACGTCGTGCGCTGGCTTCTCTACCACTACCAGTTCGAGAACGCGCCCGGGCGCGCGTACGCACCGTCCGATCTCTTCGTGGCATATAGGAAGATTTACAACAGTCCGAACTTGAACCCTGAGGGGCACGAGATGCACGTGATCTGCTTCCCGGACAAGGTGTACCGGGACAAAGGCTACGCGGACCGACAGGGGGACTGCTACATCATCCGCAAGGGGCGCGGGCGCAGCGACCTGCCGCCGCTCGATGGCAAGCTGATCATCGACGGTATGACGGAGACGGAGATCGCCGAGGTGTTCAACCGCTCGCGGCGCTGCATCTCGTACGATACGCAGACGATGTACACGATGCTCGCCGCGCTCTGCGGCTGCGAGACGATCGTGGTGCCGGAGCCGGGGAAGACGCGGGCGGACTACCGGGGCGCAGAGGATAAGGAGTACGGCGTCGCGTTCGGGGACAGCCCCGAGGAGCTCGCCTACGCGAGGAAGACGCTGCCGCTGCTGCGGCAGAGCATCCTCGAGAAGCAGGAGAAGAACCGCAAGCAGGTCGAGGGCTTCCTCGCGCTCTGCGAGAAGCGGTTCGGTGCGTGAGGGGGCGCGGACATGAGGATTCTCGTTGTCGCTTACGGGGAGGGGCTGCAGCGCATCCTCTCCGTATTGTCTGAAAATTCGGGGGGGGTGGAGCTGGCCGCGGTCGTGACGGTGCCACTCGCCGAGCAGGCGGAGGTCCTGGCGGCGCACGGCATCCCGGAGGAGATCGTCCATCCCTACTATGAGCTGCCGGAGTGCGTCCGGGACCTCTGGTATGACTATGTCTTCTACGGCGGGCTCGAGGCGCACGAAGCGATCCGCAAGGACCTCCTCGCGCTCGGCGTCCCGCGAGAGAAGCTCGTGAACCTGCTGCTGCTCTCGTCGGCGCGGCTCTACAATGTCTCGCGTCTCATGCACTACCATGAGGCGCACGCGGGGGCGTTCTCCCTGCTCGCGACGGGGTCCTCGTATGCGCACTACGCGCTCGACGGGCGGAAGATGTCGCTGCCGCTGCTCGATTTCACGTTCGATAGCCAGGACATCTTCTACGGGCTGGCACTCGCGCGGCGCGCGCTCGAAGCGCCTGGCGCCGCGCTGCGCGGCGTGCTCATCAACTTGGCGCCGTGGAGCTTCTCCTACGATATGTCGCGCACGCAGGAGAATTTCCTCTGTCTCGGCTACGCGCTCCTGCTCCATGAGACGCACCATTTCCCGCTGTCGCTTCCAGCGATGCAGCAGGTCTTCCGCGCGGACTTCCTGCGCTCGGCGGAGGGGCTCTCCCTCGATGGCATCGACCTCTACGATCTCAACGGGAACAAGCGGGGGATGAGCCATGCGATCGGCGTGCGGGATTTCCTCGCCATGCGGTCGCGCGCGGAGACCTGGACGGCGGAGAAGTACTACCCTGAGACGGAGCAGGAGAACGAGGCGCTGCTCATCGACTACATCCGCCTCTGCCAGGCGCATCGCGCGCAGCCGATCCTCTACATCGCGCCGGTCACGGAGGTGTACCGGCGGTACTATCCGCGGCAGAGCCTCGACCGGTTCTACGCTGTCCTGCGGCGCGTGGTCCGGCAGACGGGCGCGCCGCTGCTCGATTACTTCGCGGCGCCGGGCTACGGCTTTGCGGATTTCCGCGATGCCGACCATCTGAATCTCGCGGGCAGCGCGAAGTTCACGCCGTGTCTCGACCGCGATGTGAGGCAGATCCTCGGCGGCGCCTGAGCGTTCGTAAATTTTCTCCCTTTGCGTATTGTAAATGAGAATCGTTTGCATTATAATAAAGGCGAAGGGAGTTGATGGCATGGGGAAAGAGGCGTTCGAGCAGTTGCTCGGGATGCATGGCGCGCCGATGCTCGTCGGCGTGAAGCCGGCGGTGTTGCTTTCGTTCCGCAAGGATCGGTTCGAGGATTTCGAGGGGTTGCTCGCGTCGTATGCGCCATGCTTCCACTGCAAGGGGATTACGGTCTGCCGGCTCGCGGAGGGCGAGGCGTACGTGCTGCTGCTCTTCTACCGCGCGCGGCCGCTCGCCCGCGCCCTCAAGCGGCGAGAGGCGCGGGCGCTGCTCGAGCGGCGCGGCTACGACAGCGCGGCGCCGCTCCCCGCGTTGCTCGCAGAGCTCGCGCGCCGCATCGGGCTGCAGAAGTCTTTCCCACATGAGATCGGCCTCTTCCTCGGCTATCCGCCCGGCGATGTAGCGGGATTCATCGAGCACCGCGGCCAGCAGTTCGCGCTCGCGGGCTACTGGAAGGTGTACGAGAACGAGGAGGAGGCGCGCGCCCTGTTTGCGCTCTATGCGCATTGCACAGAAGAATTCTGCGGACGGCTCGCGGCGGGACAGAGGTTCGAGGACCTCGTCGCCGCCGTCTGAGGCGGCCACTGGGCGGCGCGGGCCGCGGAGGGGTACGGGCGCCGGGGGGTGGCGCCGGGTGTCCCCGCAGCGGCACGTCGCTAGAGAGAGGAGAGAGCGATCATGAGCAAGACAGCAATCGTATATTGGTCGGGCACGGGCAATACGGAGGAGATGGCGAAGGCGATCCAGAAAGGCACGCGGCAGGCGGGCGAGGAGGCACAGCTCTTCGAGGTCGAGCAGTTCTCGCCGGACGAGATCGCAAAGTATGACGGCGTCTTCTTCGGCTGTCCCGCCATGGGCGATGAGGTGCTCGAGGAGTCGACGTTCGAGCCGTTCTTCGAGCAGGCGGAGAAGCAGCTCGCGGGCGTGCCCGTCGCGCTCTTCGGCTCGTATGGCTGGGGCGGCGGCACCTGGATGGAGGCGTGGGCAGAGCGCACGCGGCAGGCGGGCGCGAAGCTCTTCTCGGACGGGCTCACGGTCGAGAACGGGCCGACGGACGAGGATCTCGCCGCCTGTGAGGCGCTCGGCCAGTCGTTTGCCAAGGCATGCGAGAAGTGATAAGGGAGCTTCTCAGGAAACTGCCGTGCCGTTGGGTACGGCAGTTTTTTGTGTGCGCTCGGCGCACGGCTGGCGCAGGGCTCTCGTTTTTCTGGCGATTTTTTCTGACAGATATTGACAAAGTACGACGGAGTTGCTACTATAGGGATGTGGAACTGATACCACATAGATCATTTTGGGGATTCATCCATGGAGTAGATAGCAGTATGGAGGGAATACGATGAGAAACATTCGGCTGACGAGCCCGGTCGAGGGCGAGCTGATCCCGCTCAGCGAGGTCAAGGATGCGGTCTTTGCGAGCGGCGCCATGGGGCGCGGCGCGGCGGTGCGCAATCCGATGGGCGAGGTCCGCGCGCCGTTCGACGGCGAGATCACGGTCTTTTTCGAGACGAAGCATGCGATCGGGCTGAAGTCGACGGACGGCGTCGAGCTGCTCATCCACGTCGGCATGGATACGGTGAAGCTCAATGGCGAGCATTTCGAGGCGCATGCGGCGCAGGGAGACAAGGTGAAGAAGGGGCAGCTGCTCCTCTCATTTGACCCGGCGGCGATCCTCGAGGCGGGCTACGATACGACGACGCCTGTCGTCGTGACGAATGCGGCGGAGTTCGCCGACATCACGGTGGAGCTCGGCGGCGGCAGCGTCACGTCGCACGGCGCGGCGGAGGCGACGGGCCCCGCGGCGGCGAAGGTGCAGCAGAGAGCGGCCGCTGACCACGCGTATGACGATCTGCCGGACGAGCAGCGCGTCGCGAAGCTCATCGCCAAATACGTCGGCGGCATGGACAACGTGCGCAACGCCGAGCACTGCGCGACGCGCCTGCGCCTCATCGTCAGCGACAAGAGCAAGATCGACGAGAAGGCGATCGAGAACATCGACGGCGTCAAGGGCCAGTTCTTCGCGGCGGCGCAGTATCAGATCATCCTCGGCACGGGCTTCGTCGACAAGGTGTACGCGGAGTTCGTGAAGGGGACGACGTTCTCCGGTGTGAGCATCATCCCCGTGCTCGTCGCGACCGGTCTCTTCATGGGCCTGCGCGGTGCGGCGCAGAGCCTCGGCATGGAGTTCAGCGACAACCTCCTGCGCATGAGCCGCATCCTCACGGATACGGCATTCGCGTTCCTGCCGGCGCTCGTCTGCTGGTCGACGACGAAGCGCTTCGGCGGCACGCCGGTCATCGGCATCGTGCTCGGCCTCATGCTCGTCTCGCCGGAGCTACCGAACGCGTATGCGATCGCGGGCGGCACGGCGCAGCCGATTCCGATGGACATCCTCGGCATCGAGGTGCCCGTCGTCGGCTACCAGGGATCGGTGCTTCCGGCGCTCGTGCTCGGCATCTTCGCCGCGAAGCTGCAGAAGAAGCTCAAGACGATCGTGCCGGATGTCATCGACCTCATCGTGACGCCGTTCCTCACGCTCTTCATCTCCATGCTGCTCGGTCTGCTCATCGTCGGCCCGATCATGGCTCGGTCTGCTCATCGTCGGCCCGATCATGCATACGCTCGAGCTCGCGATCTTCGGCGCGGTCTCCGCGTTCCTCTCGCTGCCGTTTGGCATCGGCGGCTTCGTTGTCGGCGGTCTGCAGCAGGTCATCGTCGTCTTCGGCGTGCACCATGTCTTTAATGCGCTCGAGGTGCAGCTGCTCGCCTCGACGGGCGTCGATCCCTTCAACGCGATCATCACGGGCGCCATCATCGCGCAGGGCGGCGCGGCGGCTGCCGTCGCGGCGCGCACGCAGAACAAGAAGAAGCGCGCGCTCTACATCTCGTCCATCGTGCCGGCGTTCCTCGGCATCATCAACCTGCGCCTCATGAAGCCGTTCCTCTACGCGCTCGTCGGCGGCGCCTGCGCGGGCGGCCTCGCGAGCATCCTGCATCTCGCGGGCACGGGCATGGGCATCACGGTCCTGCCGGGCACGCTGCTCTACCTCGACCACCTCGTGCCGTACATCCTCGTCAACGTCGTCGGCTTCGCCGTCGCGTTCACGCTGACGTACCTCTTCTTCCGCCCGGAGGAAGACTGAAAAGGGAACACATTCCGCGAGATGGCTTACAGAAACGGACGAAATCACGTATAATAGAAGAGGAACCCGCGCGGTTTGGCGGGTTCCTCTTTCTTCATGAAAGCTCCCCCGCAAGGCGGAGGGAAGGGCGGCTCGCGTCCGCGCGGCACCGTGCGGCAGGGCGCTTTTCCAGAGATAGGATATCGGAGGGCATAGTATGGATACGATCGACAAGGAGACCATCGACGCGGCGGTGCGGGCGGCGCTGCCATTCACTGACCGCTGGCACAATCGGTTCCACCTCGAGATGCCGTTCGGGCTCATCAACGACCCGAACGGGCTCGTCCACGCGGGCGGCGTCACGCACATCTTCTGCCAGTGGAACCCGCTGGGCTGCGAGCACAAGCACAAGAGCTGGGCGCACACGACGACGCGCGACTTCGTGCACTACACGGTGCCGGAGCTCTCGATGTGGCCGAGCGACGCACATGACAAGGACGGCTGCTACTCCGGCTGCGGCCTCGTCGAGGACGGGCGCGTCCGCGTGCTCTATACCTGCAATGCGAAGGACGCGGCAGGCGTGCGCACGCCCGCGCAGCGCTTCGGCACGCTGACAGATGACGGCACCATCCGCAAGGAGGAGATCATCCTGCCGACGAATCCCGCGGGCTACACGGGCCACTACCGCGACCCCTACGTCTTCTACCGCCACGGGCGGCGCTACCTCGTGCTCGGCGCGCAGCGCGAAGACGAGACGGGCACCGTGCTCGTCTACGAGGACGAGGGCGCGGGCCACTGGGCGCCGCGCGGCGAGATCGCGACGAAGTACAAGGAGTTCGGCTACATGTGGGAGTGCCCGAACCTGCTCAAGTTCGGCGGCTACGACGTGCTGCTCTTCTGCCCGCAGGGCCTTCCTGCGAAAGAGTATAAATACCAGAATCGCTTCCAGTCGGGCTACCTCGCGGGGCATCTCTCGCTTGAGAGCATGGAGCTCCTGCACGGGCGGTTTCAGGAGCTCGACAAGGGATTCGACTTCTACGCGCCGCAGGTCTTCTCCTGCGAGGGACGCCACATCCTCCTCGGCTGGATCGGCATGCCCGACGAGGAGGCGGCGTATCCGACGCGGGAAAAGGGCTGGATGCACAGCCTCACGCTGCCGCGCGTGCTGACGCTGCGCCAGGGGAAGCTCTTCTCCCAGCCCGCGCGCGAGCTGCGCGCGCTGCGCATCGCGGAGAGCGCCGTCGACATCGACGCGCAGGAGACGCCGGGCGTGCGCGCGGAGCTCGGCGACGGCGCGGAGGCGCTGCTCGATCTCACGTTCGGCGCGGCGCAGACGGTCACGGTCACGCTCGCTTACGGTCTCGAGCGCACGACGCTCACCTACGACCGCGCGCAGCAGGTGATGACCATCGACCGCACGGGCATGAAGAAGGGCGCGCGCGGCGTGCGCCGCTTCAAGCTCTTCACGGACGGGCATCTCTCGCTGCAGCTCTTCGTCGACAAGACGATCGTCGAGGCCTTCTTCGAGCACGGCGAGGAGGCGGCGACGTGGAACGTCTTCCCGGAGAAGAACATCGCGCCGGAGCTCATCCTCAGCGCCGACGCGCCCATCGAGAGCGTCACGGGCCGCGTCTGGGCGCTCGACGCCATCCAGTTCCATTGAGGGGCCCTATGCAGTGACCTGTTCCTATGTAGCGCTTATCCTGGGGGCTGTGAACAATCCCCTTCTCCTCAGGAGAAGAGGGATCGCGAAGCGGTGGAAGATGAAAACACCTTGGGAAATGAGCGATGTGACTCATTTTCCAAGGTGTTTTGCCTTTCAGGGAGCTGTCTTCTCCCCATCTCCCGCAGCCGCGAGCTGCTGTGCGATGAACTGCATCACGAGCCGCTGGTCCCGCGTGGACTGGCGGCCTTTCTTCGTGAGGATGGAGCCCGTGAGCCGCAGATCCTCGTCGAACGGCAGCGCGACGAGGCCGGGCAGCGCGGCGAGGGCGCGCTCGTAGAGGATGGCGGGCAGCGCGTGCTGGCGCACGAGGCTGTAAAGCGTCGAGAGATGCGGGGAGAAATAGCGCACATCGGGGGAGAGAGCGCGCGCGTCCATCGCACGCAGCGCGCAACGTGTCACGTAGAACTCCTCCGAGAGCATCGCGAGCGGGATGCGGGCGGCCTCGGCGAGCGAGATGCTCCTGCGCGCCGCGAGCGGGTGCCCCTCCCAGACGGCGAGGCAGATGGGATGCGAGGCGATGCGGCGGTAGCGCAGCTCCGGCAGGCTTTGCTCGTCGGAGTTCACGACGGCGAAGTCCGCCTTTTCGCTCAGCACGAGCCGCGCCGCCTCGATGCCGTAGGGCTCGACGACGTCGAGCACGATCTCCGGGTGGGCGGGCTGGAACACGCGGAGGAGGCGCGGCATGAGGAACGCCGCCTGTTGCTGCGGGATGGCGATGCGCACCCGCTGGTGGCGGTGCGCCATATCCTCCACCTCGCGCTCGACCGCGTCGACCTGCGCGAGCAGGCGGGAGAGCTTCTGCGCGAGCCGCTGCCCGTCCTGGCTGATCATGATATGGCGCCCCGCGCGCAGGAAGAGATTGAGCCCCGTCTCCTCCTCGAGCCCCTGCATCGCCTGGCTCAGCGTCGACTGTGCGACATGCAGCTCCGCCGCCGCGTGCGTGATGCTTTGCAGGCGGCAGATCGTGAGAAAATAGCGCATCTGGAGAAGTGTCATGTAGGTAGCTCCTTTCTTGTTTCCCTCGCCTCCATTGTAGCGCGCTGCTTTCGGGAAATCCATCGGTTTTTCCGATGAAGTAATCAGATTTTCCCGTTTTTCAGACGACGCAGCCTGTGGCATAATGAAGATGTCAAAAGGAACGGCGCCGCAGTGAGAAATCAGGAAGTATCAGAGTGCGAGAATGGAGTGTGGACATCATGATGAAGAAACAGAAGAAACAATGGATGGGAATCTTTCTGCTCGCGGCGGTTTTGCTCGTGGGCACGTTCGCGGAGATCGCCTCGGTGCGGATGGAGCAGGGGAACGCAGTAGGCGTCGGCGTGAGCGCAGCGACGGTGCCGCAGGATGCAGGGACCGCAGACAGGCCGGATATCATGCTGCAGCAGGATGGTGCTGACCGCTGATGTTTACCGAGAATGCATGCTGAACAAAGCTCAGTTGTTCATGATGTGCACGGTAAATATATCTTTTTCTTTTATGTACGATATAATAAGGGTGACGAGACGGATGGTACCTGATGTGTCGATGAAGGGAGCGTGAGGTTTTTATGACGATGGAAAAGAGGCTGGGTATCATGATGCTTGCAGCATGTCTGCTCGTGACGGTTCTGGCGAATATCGCGTCTGCACGGGTCCACTATGATGAGGGAGTGAGGATGATCACGTACGCGGTGGTACCTGCGGAAGAGAATCTGGATGTGCTGCCGGACATCATGCTCCAGCAGGACGGCATCGATCGCTGAGGAAGATAGAAGCGCAGCTGCATGACGGGTGACGCAGCTGCTTCGGAACGGCTGCCTCTCCGCAGGGCCCTCTGTTACAGAGAGGCTTGCGGGCAGGAAACCTCGTCGACAGCAGAGTGGAGTTTGTTGTCGACGAGATTTTCTGTCTTTGCATTCTAAGATGATGTGGTTCTTATCGGCAGAGGTGTGGGATAACAGGCAGCGCGTACAAAGCTTTGGTCACGTGATAAGGCCGTGAGGCATATTTTTGCGGCAAGATGGGAGCAGTTGCGCTATAATGAAAGACGAACGTGCAATGTAAATGCAACCGAGAATCTTCTGATAGAAAGGAATTTCGAAATGGGGAAGATATTAGGAATCGCTATACAGAATTATGGTTCTTTGAAAGATATTTCATTGGGAAAGCTCCTTAGCAATCAATCCGGGGCGGAACTCAGCAATATGACCGCGATTATCGGTCCCAGCGGGAATGGCAAGAGCACCTTGGCAGATGCATTTGGCTTCTTGTCGGATAGCCTGGCAGAGGGCGTAGAGCGCGCTTGTGATGCGCGGAATCGCGGTGGTATTCGTCATTTGCTCTCACAGGGAAGTGGGGGACCTATCCATTTTGAAATTTACTATAAAGAAAATCAGAATGACAGTCCCATTACCTATGAATTATCGGTGGCCAAAGATCGTATGGGTCGCCCCTATGTTGCAGAAGAACGCCTTCGCCAGCGTCGGGCAGGGGAACGGAACGGACGGCCGTTATCTTTTCTCCATCTGCAGAATGGCAGAGGCTATGCCTTCGAGGGGAAAAAGGGCGGGCAGGAAGATGATGGCAAGGTCGAGGGAGCGAAACAAGAGGTCGAACTGGCAGATAATCGTAAGCTGGGAATCGTGACTTTGGGAGCCATGAAGCAGTATACGCGCATTGAGAAGTTTTTGAATTTCCTGCGCAGCTGGTATCTTTGCTACTTCACGCCGGATGCCGCGCGCCAACTTCAATCATTGTCGCCGGATCCATATCTCAATCGTGACGGCAGTAACCTCAACAATGTAGCCCAATACATGTATCGAAGTAATCCGGGCGAATTCCGAAAGATTCTTGCAGAAATTCAGACGAAGATACCGAATATCTGCAAGATTGAACCTATCGAAATGCCGAATGGCCAGATTGCACTTGCATTCTGGCAGAATGATTTCAAAGAGCCGTTTTATTCACAGCGTATGTCAGATGGCACACTCAAACTCTTTGCCTACTATCTTCTGCTGCATGAGCGTAATCCTCGACAATTGATTTTTGTCGAAGAACCGGAGAATGGTCTGTATCACAAGTATCTGGCCAAACTTGCGCTCGAGATGAAGAAGAATGTTGGCACAGGCTATGCAAAACAGTTGTTTGTGACAACACACAGCCCCTTCTTCGTCAATGCCTTGTCACCGGAGCAGGTCTGGGTTCTTTCCAAAGAAGAAGACGGTTTTTCTACGATGAAGAAAGCTTCAGACTATCAGTTCGTGAAAGATCTTGTCAGTGAAGGTGTGACCGTGGGTGACCTATGGTATAGTGCATATTTTGGCTGATGACAGATGATTGGTAGAGGGAGATCAATATGTTTGTTTATTTTTTGCTCGAGGATATGTCGAGTGAAGTACTCATCGACAGTTTGATGGCAAAATTACAGTATAAGCATCTAGATGTATTCTATAGATGCCGGTCATTTAAAGGACTTGGTGGCTTTACGAAACAAAACACGGTCAAGGAAACGCGGACTGGAAAACTGTTGAATGATTTGTCCACTTATCTGCGCGGCTTCAATAAGTCTTTGCAGTATCAGCCGGAGGCAGCCGTCTTTGTCGTTCTGGATAATGATGACAAAGATCCTGTCGCATTTCGAGCTGAGCTAGAACAAGTCGCTTTAAATAATGACATCACGATAGATCATGTATTCTGCATCGCAGTTGAAGAGATGGAGGCGTGGCTGTTGGGAGATCGAGAAGCATTATTGCAAGCATATCCAACAGCAAAAGCACAAAAACTGAAAGATTATGAACAAGACAGTATCTGTGGCACTTGGGAGGTGCTTGCCGATATTGTATATCCAAAGGGAATCAAGCAATTCAAAAAGGATTTTCCGACGTTCATGGAGGTCGGCCAGAAAAAAAGTGAATGGGCAAAGCAGATTGGCCAGTATATGGATCCGGAACGCAATATATCGGCAAGCTTCCAGTTCTTTTGGAAGGAGTTAAAGAAGAGAGCTGTGTCGTGAGATGCGCAATTGCTCTAGGTACTGTTATGGTTGAATTGTAAATTCATTATTGAAAAGGATTAAGGAATCTGTACGTCAAACTTTCCATCTGAGTATCGCGTAGACGCCGGACAGGCAGGACAGCAGGCGCTGATACATTCACCTCTGCACAATGGAATATGGGTTATGGGCAGGAGACGCCCTCCGGAAATCTCGAAAGGGGATTTCCGGAGGGCGTCTCCTGCTTTGCGCAGCAAAGCTCTGGGCGTGCAAACCGCAGGCACAGTGCGATTGGCTGGAGTTGCCGCAGGGGCGGCGCACATGTCTGGAATGTGGACGCTTGTGTGTAAAATTCCCTCTGCAAGTGTCTTTCCCTGTTGTCTTTCTTGTGGATGCTGCGGCATGGTGCAGGTCGCAGACATATTTTTCATATACGTCTTTACAGGGTTACGCATCTGTGGTACGATAGAGCCAACTTAAACAAAGCATACTATATAGATATGTAAAAGAAATATTGATAACCATTCCTTTCCTGCTGTGCCGTCGGGAGGGCTTGCCGCTGCTCCCGCAGACAGTAGCTGTTCTGAAATGGAGGGATTCTCATGTCCACCGAAGTCCTGTCATTGTCGCATGAGGCAGCGCCCGTGCGGCTCTTTGACCGCCGTGCGGTGCGTCTCGGCTTCGCCTTTGCCGCTGCGGCCGTCGCCACCGCCAGCGATGTGCTGCTGCCGCGCGCCATCGAGCAAAAGGAGGTCGATCTGCCGTACTTCACCATCGCGCTCGCCCTCAGTGTAGCCGTCTACGCGGCGTTCGCCATCGGCGGGCGCTGGCGGCCGGGCTGGCGGAAGGCAGCGCTTTACCGGGCGCCGTTCTACGGCGGCGTCATGCTCGCGCTTGCGGCTGCGAACCTGCTCACGGCGATTTCGCCTATCTCATGACCTGCGCTGCCTATTCGTACCGCCTGCTGCTGCTCGGCTGGTTCTTCGGCGCGCTGGCGGGCATCGGCTGCGGCATCCTGCTCGGCTTCAGCCGCACGGCTGCCTACTGGCTCGCGCCTTTCATCCGCGGCATCGGTCCCATCCCTTCGACGGCGTGGATACCGCTCGTGTTGGTGGCGTTTCCGACCGTGGTCTCGGGCAGCGTATTCCTTATCGCGCTCTCGGTCTGGTTCCCGACGACCGTGCTCACGAGCAGCGGCATCGCGAATATCAGGAATTCGTACTTCGAGGTCGGCTCGACGCTTGGCGCGAGCAAGCTCTACCAGATCGTGCACATCGGCATTCCCGCCGCGCTGCCAAGCGTGTTCCTCGGGCTGTTCAACGGCACCTGCGCGTCCTTCATCACGCTCGTGAC
>CACWQW010000004.1 GCA_902763085.1 Dongibacter bovis | reverse complement strand
AATCCGCCATTTCATCGAGGATAAGCCTTCTCTTTACTTCTTGGCTACGGAAGAATCCGAAGCCATGAATCGCGAAGCATTTCAGCGACTGGCAGCGGAGTTCCTGGAGAGTGATCTGCTTCGCGAGAGCGTGCTCACGCGCTGGGAACCGATTTTCCAGCAGCTCGCACGGGCTGCCGAAAAGCAGCGCCTCATCATCGTCATCGATGAGTTTCAATATATCGGCAAAAGCAATCCGGCGTTCCTCTCCGTCTTTCAGCGCGTCTGGGATACGATCCTGCAGGGCGCCAATATCATGCTGATCCTATGCGGCTCGCTCGTTTCCATGATGATGTCGCAGACTTTGCATCACAGCAGCCCGCTCTATGGGCGCCGGACGGCACAGCTCCATGTACGCCCGATTCCCTTTGTGCATTATCATGAATTTTTTCCAGATTCGTTCTCTCAGGAAAAACTGATTGAACGCTACAGCATCACTGGCGGCGTGCCGAAATACATAGAGATGTTCGCCAAGGACGAGGCACTTCCTGAGGCGATACGGGAAAGCCTCCTGGACCCATCGAGCTTCCTGTTCGATGAGCCGAGTTTCCTGCTGCAGAAAGAAGTCTCCGATATCGGCAGTTATTTTTCCATTCTGCGCATCATCGCTGCCGGCAATCACAAATTGTCGAAGATCGCAGCCATGCTGCAGCAGAAGCAGACGAATCTTCCGCGTTATCTGAATGTACTGATAGACCTTGACGTATTGGCACGAGAAGTCCCTGTTACGGAAAACCATCCTGCCAAGAGCAAAAAGGGGATTTATCAGATCCGAGACAATTTCCTTCGGTTCTGGTTCCAGTTCATCTATCCGAATCGGAGCTATCTGGAAATGGGTCATACGGATGTCGTGCTCCACCGCCTGCAACGCAACTTCATCGACAATCAGGTCAGTTTCGTTTACGAACAGATTTGTCAAG
The DNA here is from genome assembly GCA_902763085.1 of Dongibacter bovis. Taxonomy (GTDB): domain Bacteria; phylum Bacillota; class Negativicutes; order Selenomonadales; family Selenomonadaceae; genus Selenomonas_C. Next base: position 46,948 of record CACWQW010000004.1, on the reverse strand, counting down.
AAAAGCTCTGGGCGCTCTCGGCTGAGGGAAAACTACCCGGGCTCTTGGAACGGGTCGGACGCTGGTGGGACAATGCACATGAAATCGATGTTGTCGGTCTGTCGGAAGCCGATCAGCTGCTGATCCTCGGTGAGTGCAAGTTCTGGGCCGGGCCTGTCGGCATGAACGTCCTCACGGCATTGGAACAAAAGGCGGCCTTCGTGGACTGGTACAAAGGAACGCGCACGACCATGTACATCTTGTTTTGCATCCACGGCTTCACGGAGGATCTTCGTGCCGTCGCAAAGGCTCGCAAGGATGTCTTGCTCATTTCCTGAAGGAGCACAGTGAATCCAGCCAATCGCGCTGCGCCTGCGGCTTGCGCTCTTGGGGATTTACATAGCAAAAGGGCTGTCAGCGCGAACGTTGCTTTCGCGTTGACAGCCCTTCTTGAGGTTGTAACAAGGGGAAATTAGTAGAGGAATATCGTGTATCGTGTATGTGAGGTTGGGGAATTATTTGCCGAAGTAGCGGTCGAAGAGGCCCTTGAAGCCGCGGCCGTGGCGCGCTTCGTCCTTCGCCATCTCGTGCACCGTGTCGTGCACGGCGTCGAGGCCGAGCTGCTTCGCGAGCGTTGCGAGCTCCTTCTTACCAGCGCAGGCGCCATGCTCGGCGTCGATGCGCATCGTGAGGTTCTTCTTCGTGGAGTTCGTGAGGACCTCGCCGAGGAGCTCCGCGAACTTCGAGGCGTGCTCCGCCTCCTCGAACGCATAGCGTTTGTACGCCTCAGCGATCTCCGGATAGCCCTCGCGGTCTGCCTGGCGGCTCATCGCGAGGTACATGCCGACCTCAGAGCACTCGCCCGTGAAGTTCTGGCGCAGACCCTCGAGGATGCGCGGATCGACGTCTTTTGCGACGCCGACATGATGCTCATCCGCGAACGTCATCTCGCCGGACTGCTCGACGAACTTGGAAGCCGGTGCATGGCAGATCGGGCACTCGGACGGCGCCTGCTCGCCCTCATAGACATAACCGCAGACAGTGCAAACGAACTTTTTCATTGATAAGCCCTCCTACTGATATAACACATATCCTGCCATCGCCCTGCTCACGGGCGGTGGTGTTTGAACTTGCTTGATGGCTTTATTATAGGGCAGGGGGCGCCGGAGGGAAATGGCCAGAATCCCGCGTGGCGGACGAATACGGCGCGCTTTCTGGTAAAATCTCCGCTTTTCCAGAGGATGCTTAGAATTTCAAAATAATTATCCATGGAGAATAACTATCGATAAAAGAAAGTTTGAATCGTGGACAATAGATGATATAATGAGGTCTCAGAAGCATGTTGTGAAAATGCGCCGGGCGGCAGCGAGAGCGAGCGCCGCGGCGCGGCAGTAAAGATCTGCAGGAAGTCAGGAGAGGATAGAACCGAAATGTTTACAAGAATCACACGATCGGCAGAGGAAACGGCGCAGCTCGCCCAGATGGTCGGCAAGAAGCTCCACGAGGGGACGGTCGTCTGCCTCGATGGGGACCTCGGCGCGGGCAAGACGCTCTTCGTGCAGAACGTTGCGAAGATGCTCGGTGTCGAGGGCGAGGTGACGAGCCCGACGTTCAACCTCATGAATGTCTACGAGGGCATCTGCCGCGTCTATCATTTCGATCTCTATCGCCTGGAGCAACCGGAGGAGCTTGAGGACATCGGCTTCTATGAATATACGGAGGATCCCGACGGCGTTGTCTTCATCGAATGGGCGGAGAAATTCCCAGGCGAGCTGCCCGAGGACTATATCTCCATCCGCATCGACCGGCAGGAGGGGGACAGCGCGGCGCGCTGCCTCACGTTCCGCGCGGTCGGCGCGGCGTATCAGGAGGATGTAAAGGAGCTGGATGAATTTTGCCGATTCTGAGCATGGACACATCAAGTCAGGTGTCGAGCGTCGCCGTGCTCGCGCGCGGACGGCTGGCGGCGGAGATCACGATGCAGGCGCGCCTCACGCACTCTGAGACGCTCATGCCGCACGTCGCGCAGGCGCTCGAGATGGCGGGGACGGCGAAGGAGGAGCTCACGGGCATTGCCGTGAGCATCGGCCCCGGGTCGTTCACGGGGCTGCGCATCGGGCTGGCGGCGGCGAAGGCGATGAGCTATGCGCTGCGTGTGCCGCTCGTCGGCGTCTCGAGCCTCGAGGCGCTCGCGCTGCACTATATGGTGCCGTACGTCACGCTGCTCCCACTCATGGACGCGCAGAAGAAGAACGCCTACGTCGAGGAGCTGCACTGGGAGGCGGGCGCGGCGGGGCTCATGCTGGCCGTCGATGCGCCCGTCGCCGTGCGCCCGCTCGAAGAGATCGTCGCGCGGGCACGGGAGCTTGCGGCATCCGGCCGCACGGTCGTGCTGCTCGGCGACATCGTGCAGAAGCGCCTCGCGGGCAAGGAGGACCTCCCGGCGGGCGTGCTCATCCCGCCCCCGCAGCTCCTGTTGCCGCGCGCCGCGCACGTCGCCTGGCTCGGAGCGCAGCGCCTCGCAGCGGGGGAGGCGGACAATGTCATGGACCTTGAGCCCATCTACCTGCGCCGCAGCGAGGCGGAGGTGCTCTTCGAGAAACATCATCCCGAGCGGGCGGCGCTCGCACCGGATGCCGCGGCGGCGCGTGCGCTTGAGGCGCATGAGCAGCACGGTACGCGCGAGGTGTCTCGGTGAGGCTCTCGTTCCGGCAGATGGTGCCGGACGATGCGGATGCCGTCGCGCGCGTCGAGGCGGCGAGCTTCCCCGTGCCGTGGTCGCGGGAGTCGTTCTGGCGCGAGGCGTCGAACGAGCACACGTGCTACGTCCTCGCCTGTGATGAGGAGGCGGCGACGCCCGTCATCGGCTACGCCGGCTGCTGGATCCTCGCAGGCGAGGCGCAGATCACGAACGTAGCGATCCTGCCCGCCTATCGCGGTCAGGGCGTCGGCACGCAGCTCATGGCGGCAGTCATCGCGGCCGCGAAGGAGCGCGGGGCCTCGGCGATGACGCTCGAGGTGCGCCCGTCGAACGCGCCTGCGCTCGCGCTCTACCATCACTATGGCTTTCAGGAGGCCGGCCGTCGCAAGGGCTACTACAGCGACAACGGCGAGGATGCCATCATCATGTGGAATACGAAGCTATGAAAAAGCGCCGCAAGGCCCGTGCGTGGGGGCTCGCGGCGCTTTTCTCAGGGGCGCGCGGCCGGCGCCTCGAAGAACCTGCGGAGCTTATCGGCAACGTCTGCCGGCGCAATCGCCGCCATGCAGGCGTTGCTTTTCTTTTTGCAGCGCGTACGGCAGCAGGCACGGCAGGGGTACGGGCTCTCGACGAAGAGATGTCCCGGCGTGAGCGGCCCGTAGATGGCGGGGCTCGTCGGGCCCCAGAGGGAGAGCGTCGGCGTGCCGACGGCCTCGGCGATGTAGAGCGGCCCCGTGTCGCCCGTCAGGAGCAGCGCGGCGCTCTTTAGCAGCGCTGCGAGCTCCGGGAGGCTCGTCTCGCCCGCGATGGAGAGGGAGGCATGCGCATCGCCGAGTGCCGCCTGCGCCTCCTCGATGAAGGGGATGTCGCCCCTGGCACCGGCGAAGACGATCTGCACATCCTCCGGCAGGGCGCGCAGCGCCGCGCCGAAGCGCGCGGGCGGCCAGTTCTTGTCCTCCCAGGTCGTGCGCACGCAGACCATGAGGATGGGGCGCGCGGCGTCGATGCCGTGCGCCGCCCAGAACTGCGCGGCGAAGCCAGAGAGGGCGGCGGGCAGCGCGAGCACGGGGCCGGGGACGAGCGTCTCCTGCGGGAAGCCGAGCGGGGCGAGCGCGGTGTAGTAGCGGCGGACCTTGTGCGGTGAGGCGATGTCGGGCGCCATCTCCGTCATGAAGAGCGGATTGCCCTCGTGCCGCTCGTGGATGCCGATGCGGCGTGGCGCGCCTGAGAGCCGCGTGAGGACTCCCGTGAGGAAGAGGCCCTGCAGGTCGAGCGCGATGTCGAACGCATAGGGCGCGAGGAGCGCCTTCGCTTTCCTCAGCTCGCGCCAGCAGGTGCCGAGCGCGAGGCGCGCGCTCGCCGCGTCGATGGGCCGTCGGTCGAAGAGGAGCAGGCGGTCGATGTCGGGATTCCCCTCGAGCAACGTGCTCGCGGGCGGGCTCGCGAGCCAGGTGATATGGACGTCCGGGGCGAGGCGGCGCAGGTTGTGCACGACCGTCGTCGCGTGCAGTACATCGCCGATCGCGCTCAGGCGGACGATGAGGATGCGTGCCCCGCGGGGGAGCGCGGTGAAATTTCTCATGCAGGGGGCCTTCCTTTTATGATAGAATACAACGATAGATTCCATTTAACTTTAGCATAACGACGTGATTTTGGGAAGCGTCGATCCTGCGATCCGCGTTGCGGAGGCGCGGGGCGGCGCTTCCGCTTGCACATCGCTTGGGAGGCCGCATCGTGCTCAAAGATCTTACCATCCGTTCTCTCGCCAATGACTCCGCGTACGAGCGGGGCCTGCGCTACTACCGGGAGGGACGCGTCTCGGAGATTGCGCACAGAGAGGGAAACTGGTACCACGCCGCCGTCGATGGCACGAAGCGCTACGAGGTCGATATCCACCTCTCGCGCAAGGGGGAGAGTGTCGAGGACTACATCTGCGAGTGCCCGGCCGCGGAGCTCTACCTCGGTGCCTGCAAGCACGTCGTCGCGGCGCTCAAGGCGATCCAGGACGCGCAGCGGCGCGGCGGGCAGGTGGCGTCTGGCGCGTCGTCCGGGCGGCTCTTCGAGCTCTTCGGCGCGCGGCGGACGGGGACGCCTGGCGCGCCGAAGGAGGAGACGTACGTGCACCTCGTGCCGCGCCTCTTCCTCTCGGAGGAGTACGGGCGCGTCGCGAAATGGCTCGAGTTCCGCATCGGCGCCGACCGCCTCTACGTCGTGCGCAACCTCCGCACGTTCCTCGAGGCGGTCTCTGAGGGCGCCTACCTCGAGTTCGGCAAGCAGCTCGCGTTCCCCGCGCGCGCCCTGCGCTTTGCCGATGAGACGTCGGAGCGGCTCTGGCAGATGATCGCGGGGGCGTGGAACGAGGAGCGGGACATGCTCTCCTACAGCAGTACGTTTTCCTACTATCGCTCGCAGGTGACGAGCTACTTGTTCGATCAGAAGAAATGCAAGCTCACGCAGGGGCTCTTCGAGCAGTTCCTCACCATTATGGGGGAGCAGCCGTTCGAGCTGCATTTCAACGAACAGGAGGCGGAGGAGGCGCGCGTGCGCCGCGAGCGGCCGCCGCTCTCTGTTGCCGTCGCCTACCGCGGGCGCCAGGGCGCGGAGCTCACGCTGGAGGACGGCGGGCTCACCGTCCTCGATGACGACGCGCGCTACCTCTACGCGCCCGGCGCGATCTACGCCGTGGATGCGCCCTACGCGCAGGCGGTGCGCCCGCTCCTCGAGGCGTTCGCAGAGACGGGAAGCCTCCGCCTGTCGCCCCGGGACATCGAGCCGTTCTTCCGCCAGATCCTGCCCGCCGTGGAGGAGGTCGCCGACGTCGATGTCGACGAGAAGTTCCAGGAGAAGTTCCAGCTCTCGCCGCTTCGCGCGCAGCTCTATCTCGACTACTACAAGGACGGCGTCGAGGTGCGCCCCGTTTTTTCCTACGAGGGCAGCTCCTTCAACCCGCTCGTCGACGCGGGTCCCGCGCCGAGGGAGGACGGGCGCGTCCTTGTGCGCAACGACCGCGAGGAGCAGGCGCTCCTCGGCGTCTTCCCCGCCTACGGCTTCAGGAAGCAGGGGAAGGTCCTCATCCAGCCGGATGAGGAGCGGACGTATGACTTCCTCACGCAGGCGCTGCCGCAGCTCTCGGAGCAGGCGGAGGTCTTCTACGCCGATGCCTTCCAGAAGAAGCCCGTGCAGCACCTGCCGCAGATCACGGCGGGCGTCTCGGTTAACGACGACAACCTGCTCGAGGTCACGTTCGGCGGCGCGGACCTCTCCGTCGATGAGATCATGGCGATCCTCTCGGACTACCGGGAGAAGCGCCGCTACCACCGGCTGAAGGACGGCACGTTCGTTTCGCTCGGGACGCAGCAGCTCTCCGCGCTCGCCGACTTCGTCGAGAACACGGGCCTCGACAAGAAGAAGGCGCAGGATGGCGACCACGTCGTGCTGCCGCTCTCCCATGCGATGTACCTCGACGCGCTCGCGCGGGACGAGGAGGGGCTCCGCCTCGAGCGCAGCCGGAAATTCCGCCGCATCGTGCGCGACATCCGCAGCCCGCAGGACGCCGATACGGAGGTCGACGTGCCGCCGGAGCTCGCGCCCGTGCTGCGCGACTATCAGGTCACGGGGCTCTCGTGGTTCTCCGTGCTCTCTTCCTGCGGGCTCGGAGGTATCCTCGCCGACGACATGGGCCTCGGCAAGACGCTCCAGGTCCTCTCGTTCCTGCTCGCACAGCAGGACGACGCCGCGCCGCCGTCGCTCGTCGTGGCGCCGACGTCGCTCGTCTACAACTGGCTCGACGAGGTGCAGCACTTCGCGCCGCGCCTGCGCGCGCGCGTCATCGCGGGCACGAAGGGGGAGCGTGAGGAACAGCTCGCGGCGGAGGACGGCAGCAGTGACCTGCTCATCACGACGTACAACATGCTCAAGCGCGACATCAAGATGTACGCGGCGCGCTCGTTCCGCTACGTGTTCCTCGACGAGGCGCAGCACATCAAGAACCCCGCGACGCAGAACGCCAAGGCGGTCAAGAAGCTGCGCGCGCGCGGCCGCTTCGCGCTCACGGGCACGCCCATCGAGAACACGCTGACGGAGCTCTGGTCGATCTTCGATTTCCTCATGCCGGGGTATCTGCTCTCGCACCAGTCGTTCCGGGCACGCTACGAGATCCCCATCGTGCGCGAGGAGAACGAGCGCGCGCTGAAGAATCTGAGGCGCCACGTCGAGCCCTTCATCCTGCGCCGCCTCAAGAAAGACGTCCTCAAGGAGCTCCCCGACAAGGTGGAGCGCCGTATGATGTGCGAGATGACGCCGCCGCAGGAGAAACTCTACCGCGCCTGGCTGCTGCAGGGGCAGAAGGAGTTCCGCGCGCTCCTCAAGGAGCGCGGTCTCGACGGGAATCGCATGAAGATCCTCGCGCTGCTCACGCGCCTGCGGCAGATCGCCTGCGACCCGGCGCTCTTCCTCGAGGACTACCGCGGCGGCTCGGGAAAGCTCGACCTGCTCGCCGAGATCGTGGGTGATGCGGTGGAGAGCGGACACCAGCTGCTCATTTTCTCCCAGTTCACGACGATGCTCGCGCATGTCGGCGCGCGCCTCAAGGAGAGCGGCATCGCCTGCCTCTACCTCGACGGCGGCACACCGCCGCTCGAGCGCCTGCGCCTCGTCAAATCGTTCAACGGCGGCAAGGCGGCGCCGGTCTTCCTCATCTCACTTAAGGCAGGGGGGACGGGGCTCAACCTCACGGGCGCCGACATGGTCATCCACTGCGACCCGTGGTGGAACCCCGCCGTCGAGGACCAGGCGACGGACCGTGCCTACCGCCTCGGGCAGCAGCGCAACGTGCAGGTCGTGAAGCTCATCACGAAGGACACGATCGAGGAGAAGATCTACCATTTGCAGCAGCGGAAGAAATCGCTCATCGACCAGATGATCCAGCCGGGCGAGACGTTCCTGACGAAGCTCTCAGATGAGGAGATCGCGGCGCTGTTCGAGAAATGACGGAAATGATGGGAAGAAAACGCGGAAACGGATGGAGGGAAGCGCATGGAGACAAAGACGCAGCCGGAGGCACGGCGAGAGGGGCGCCTCGTCTTCCACGTCGACATGGATGCCTTCTTCGCCTCCGTCGAGCAGCACGACCATCCGGAGTACCGCGGGAAGCCGCTCATCATCGGCGGTCTCTCAGGGCGCGGTGTCGTCTCGACGTGCTCCTACGAGGCGCGGCGCTACGGCGTCCACTCGGCGATGCCGATGACGCAGGCGCAGCGGCGCTGCCCGCAGGCGATCTTCCTTCCGGGGAACTACGCGCGCTACGGCGAGGTCTCGGCGCAGATCTTTGAGATTTTCGCCGCGTTCGCGCCCGTCGTCGAGCCGCTCTCCATCGACGAGGCGTTCCTCGACGTCACGGGCACGGAGCTCCTCAGCGGGAGCCCGCGCGCCTACGCCGTGCGGCTCAAGGAGGAAATCCGGCGCCAGACGGGGCTCGTCGCCTCCGTCGGCATCGCGCCGAACAAGTTCCTCGCGAAGATCGCCTCCGACCTTGAGAAGCCCGACGGCCTCGTCGTCGTGCCGGCGGATGAGGCGGGCATCCGCGCTTTCCTCTGGCCGCTCCCTGTGCGTCGCATCTGGGGCGTCGGGGCGAAGACGGCGGCGCGCCTCGCCTCGCTCCACGTGCGCACGGTCGGCGAGCTCGCCGCGATGCCCCCGAAAGAGCTCTCGCGGCAGTTCGGCACGAAGACGGCAGAGCAGCTCTCTCGCCTCGCCTGCGGGCGCGACGACCGTCCCGTTGCGCCGCGCGGCGAGCCCAAGTCCATCGGCAAGGAGGAGACGTTCCTGCGGGACCTCGTGCAGCGGGAGGAGATCGAGCGCGTGCTGCTGCATCTCGCCGAGCAAGTGGGTTGGCGCCTGCGCCGGCAGGGGAAAAAGGCGCGCACGATCCAGATCAAGGTGCGCCGCGGCGACTTCACGACCTGGACGCGCAGCCGCACGCTCGAGACGCCGACTTGCTACGATGAGGAGATCTACCAGGTGGCGCGCTCGCTCTATCACGCGCTCGCACCAGCGGGCGGCATCCGCCTGCTCGGCATCAGCGCGCAGAATTTCGGCGCGGCGGAGGAGCTCTCGCTCTTCGACGGCGGCGCGCCGCAGAAAAAAGAGAACCTCTACAGCGCCATCGACCGGCTCAAGCAGAGGTTCGGAGAAGATATCATCGGACATGGGCACATCTGAGGAGGTGCTCCGCATCACCGCGCCTGGGGACAGCGTCCGGCGGGTACAACATACTGTATACAGATACGCGAATAGGGCTTGCCGATCTACATCAGCAAGCCCTATTAAAAAAGGGGTCCAAAATGCCGTCCGCTTACTATGTCGAAAACCCGCGAAATCGCAGGTGGGTACCCTAAGTCCTGCTTTCGTTACTCGTAACTTGCGATCCAACGTCCACAGGAATCAAATCGGGTTCCCTAGAATAAGTGTAGGTTCGACATAATCAGAAGCTCGCGCACACCCCAGGCGGTCCCTTCTTTAGTTGGTACTATAGCATAAAAAAATTCTTAATGCAAGACTTGACACGACGCGATGATAGTAAATAATGCCTGGATCGAATGCGTATCAGGTACGTTAGCGGAAGTGCGCCATGAGGCTCATGACGAAATACGTGAAGCCGCCCGCGATCAGCGGCCCGACGGCAACGCCCTTGAAGACGAGCACGCCCGCCATCGTGCCGATGATGAGCGCAGGAATGAGCTCTGAGGTCGTCGTGAGCAGCTTGAGCCCGCCGCCGCCCGCAACAGCGGCGAGCAGCCCTGCGAGCACGGCGACGATGCCGATCGGCGTCTTAAAAGAGTCGATCATCGTCTGGATGGTGATCTCCCCCGTGGCGATCGGCACGAGGATCGCCGCCGTGAGCAGGATGATGCCCCAGTTGAGCCCATGGCTGCCGAGTGCCGTGAGCGCCGTATCGAGCCCAAGCACCTTGAGCGCGAGCACGATCCCCGTCGCGTAGACGACCGTCATGTTGTGCCCGACGAGGGAGAGCAGCAGCACGGCGCCGAGCGTGATGTATTCCGTAGTCAAAGATATCGCCAGACCTTTCTTCTTTTCATCATGCGGCGGGGACATCCCCGCCGCGCTGAGGTGTACAATTCAAGTAAAAGATATTATAATGGAAAAGACCTCAAAAGAAAAGGAGAAAATTTCATGGAACATACATACAGTGTCGCCGTCAGCTATGGCAAAGACGTCGGCTGGATCAGCTACGACGAAGAAGCGAAGAAGGCGGAAGTCCATCTCGCCAATGAAGAAGGTCGCAAGAAAGCGGAGGAATTCCTGGGGAAGCCCCTCACGCTCGAGGTCCCGCACGAGACGCTCATGGACTTCACGGCAGAGACCATCGACCCGCAGGGCGACCGGGAGAGCTTCGAGCTCGCGCTCACGCGCCTCTGGGAAGCCACGCAGGTGCACGTCGACTGGAGCCGTCCCGTCGACTACGTGAAGGAACATCCTCGCTACGAGTGAGAGGGAGGGCTTTTCCGCGCCGCAGGGCGCTCACAAAAATGCCGTCGGCGATGTGCCGGCGGCATTTTTCATATCATTATTCAGGATGCCTGCTGGATGGCGTCCTTCGGCTGCGCGTGGAGCTCGAGTGCGGTGGAGAAGAAATGCTCGAGCGCCGCGGCGTCGAGATCGTCGTGCTCGGAGATGTAGCAGAGCAGGCGGCGACGGCAGCGCTGCAGGGCGTTGTCGATGGCCTTGATGTTGCGACCCATGCGGCGCGCGATCTGCTCGTAGCTCTCGCCGTAGAGGCGAGCGAGGAAGACGTCGTAGTCGAAGGGCGTGTAGATCTGCTCGAAGATGCGCTGGCAGCGCTCGTAGTCCTCGTAGGAGATGAGCGACTGCATGGGCGAGAGGACCCGCTCGTCGACGAGGCCGTCGAGCCAGCTCATGTGCTCGTTGTCCTCGTAGATCGTGACGTCGAGCGAGAGCGCCTGGTTCAGGATCCTGTGCTTGCAGCGGTGCGCCGCCTTGATGGCGGAGATGCACTGGCAGCGGATGCAGCGCACGGCGAACGACGTGAAGCTCGCGCCGCACGTCGGCCGATAGTCCCGCAGCGCCTTGAAGAGGCCGATGCGTCCCTCCTGCAGCATGTCGTCGCGCTCCTGCCCGTCCATGTAGAACGAATGGCAGGCGGCGTAGACGAGCCCCTCGAAATGCGCGATCAGCTCGGAACCGAGCACGCTGTCTTTCGTATATTGATACTCGTGGATTGCGTCAGCAACATTATTCCCTATCATATAAAACAACAGCTCCTTTTATCCCTGTTATTATTGTAACATGAATATTTAAGGAGGAATATGGGAAAATGTATTCATTGTGTAAAATTTCAAAGAAGGAATGGGAAATTCGTCGTAGATGTAACAAACGTTACGGCGGCCCCCTTCGGCTCGTGGTATGATGAAGCCATCGAAAGCCAAGAAGACGAGAGCTTTAGAGGGAAAAGGAGAGATTTCGATGGAGAATGCGATGTTTTGTTTCCAGTGCCAGGAGACGGCACTCTGCAAGGGCTGCACGCGCGTCGGTGTCTGCGGCAAGAAGCCGGAAGTCGCCCGCATGCAGGACCTGCTCATCTACGCGACGAAGGGCCTCTCGGCGGTCGCGACGCGCCTGCGCGCGGAGGGCGGCACGGTCTCGCGTGAGGTCAACCACCTCGTCACGTGCAACCTCTTCGTCACCATCACGAACGCGAACTTCGACCTCGATGTGATCGCGGCGCGCGTCTCGGAGACGCTCGCGGCGAAGGCGGACCTCCTTGCACAGCTGAAGGATCAGGGCGGCCTCCCGGCGGCAGCGCTCTGGCAGGATGCGCCGGAGGCGTTCGACGCGAAGGCACAGTCCGGCGATGTCGGCGTGCTCGCGACGGCGAACGAGGACATCCGCAGCCTGCGCGAGCTCATCACGTACGGCGTCAAGGGCCTCGCAGCGTACCTCCACCATGCGAACATGCTCGGCGAGGAGCGCGAGGACATCGATGCGTTCCTGCAGAAGGCGCTCGCGCAGCTGCTCGATGATACGCTCTCCGCAGAAGATCTGACGGCGCTCACGCTCGAGACGGGCAAATGGGGCGTCGAGGGCATGGCGGCACTCGACAAGGCGAACACGGAGCACTTCGGCAACCCCGAGATCACGAAGGTGCAGCTCGGCGTGCGCAAGACCCCCGCCATCCTCATCTCCGGCCACGACCTGCACGACCTCGAGATGCTCCTCGAGCAGACGCAGGGCACGGGCGTCGACGTCTATACGCACGGCGAAATGCTGCCGGCGCACTACTATCCGGCGTTCAAGAAGTACGACAACTTCGTCGGCAACTACGGCAACGCCTGGTGGAAGCAGAAAGAGGAGTTCGAGGCGTTCGGTGGCCCCGTGTTGCTCACGACGAACTGCCTCGTGCCGCCGAAGGACAGCTACAAGAACCGCGTGTTCACGACGGGCGCTGTCGGCTTCCCGGGCTGCCCGCACATCGAGACGCGTGCGGATGGCACGAAGGATTTCACGCCGCTCATCGAGATGGCGAAGAAGTGCCCCGCACCGCAGGAGCTCGAGCAGGGAGAGATCGTCGGCGGCTTCGCGCATGCCCAGGTCTTCGCGCTCGCTGACAAGGTCGTCGAGGCAGTGAAGAGCGGCGCCATCAAGAAGTTCGTCGTCATGGCGGGCTGCGATGGCCGCAGCAAGAGCCGCAGCTACTACACGGAGTTCGCGAAGGCGCTGCCGAAGGACACGGTGATCCTCACGGCGGGCTGCGCGAAGTACAAGTACATCAAGCTCGACCTCGGTGACATCGGTGGCATCCCGCGCGTGCTCGACGCCGGCCAGTGCAACGACTCGTACAGCCTCGCGCTCATCGCGCTCAAGCTCAAGGAGGTCTTCGGCCTCAACGATGTCAACGAGCTGCCGATTGCCTACAATATCGCTTGGTACGAGCAGAAGGCCGTCATCGTCCTGCTGGCGCTCCTCCACCTCGGTGTGAAGAACATCCATCTCGGACCGACGCTGCCGGCATTCCTCTCTCCAAATGTCGCAAAGGTCCTCGTCGAGAACTTCGGCATCGGCGGCATCACGAACGTCGAGGACGATCTCAAGACGCTGATCGGTTGATCGGCGGACCCCTGAAACCCCAACCCAAAACCCTTTCCAAGGAAAATGCCTCCGTGGCACCCGATGCGGGCGCCGCGGAGGCATTTCCTTATGGTCAATCTTCATCGTTGGTCGATAGTGCGATGGCGCCGACGGGGCAATCCGCCATGGCGTCGAGCGCGGCGGCGAGCGCCGCCTCTGGTACGGGGCCGCCGTTTGCGCGGTGGCTCTCGCCGAGGGAGAAGACCTCCGGGCAGACATCCGCGCACATGCCGCAGCTAACGCAGAGCGCCGCATCGACGCTGGCGCGCTTCATGAGGGGTCGTCCTCCTCTCTTGCGGGCGGTGACGTAGGGGCGTCCGCGGCGATGAGGGCGAGACGATGCCCATCCTTGCCCGTCTCCACGAGGTTGCAGGCATGGGCGGGGAGGAGCTTCCCATCGCCGAGCCCATCGAGCGTGCAGGCGACACACTCCTGCCCTGCCGGCGAGAGGGCGGGCAGCGGGCAGTGGCGGCAGGGGACGGCCCGCCCGTGCAGCAGGCGATAGCAGGGCGCCTCCGTCAGGCTGCCATCATCGACGGGGCGGATGGCGCGGCTCGCGTAGATGAGCTCCAGTGTCTCCTTGTCGACGGCGTAGACGATCCCCGGCAGATGGTCGAGGACATCGCGCAGGAGGTGCGACTCCTGGCGCAGCCCCTCCGCCGTGTTCGAGGGCAGCAGGATGTTGCCGAGCAGGACGGAGAAGACGTTGAGGCTGCGGATGAGCTCCGGCGTGATCTTCATGGGCTGCGTGCGCTCCACGCCGATGTAGCCGATCGTCTCCTCGCCCTGCGTGATGAGCGAGTAGGCGTAAGCGCCGAGGTAGCAGAACGAGGCGAACGCTGCGTCTTGCGGTGATTTCGACGTGTCCTCGCAGAGGGACATGACGCCGTAGGGCGTCGGCTTCACATGGCGGAAGATCATGGTGCGGCGCTTCGCGAGGGAGTCCTCCGAGAGGTTCTTGAGCAGCGTGCCCTTGGGGCCGAGCCATTCGTGGAGCTCACAGTGCGCGCCCGTTTCCTGATCGGTGCGCGCGATGGTGATGCGGTCGAAGTTATAGAGGCGTCCGAGCATGCCGATGGCGTAGTCGATTGCCGCCGCCGCACTGTTCGTCTCGTAGAAAATTTGGAGGATGAACTCCGCCATATTGTCGTGGAACGCCTTCATCTGCAGGTCGACCGTGCACTCCGGGTCGCGCTGGCTCTCGACCTGCGGCGCGTGATAGAACTTGTTCTTGTAGATGCGGAACTGGTTCTTGCCGCGGCTCTTCGCCTCGTAGAGCGCGCGGTCGGCGTGCTTGAAGAGCTCGTCGTACGTCAAGCCGTGGTCGGGATAGAGCGCGGCGCCCATGCTGATGGAGAAGGGGAGGGACCGGTCCTCCGACTGGTACTCGCGCTGCATGTCGCGCACGAGCGCGGCGCAGTGCTCCTCAACGCCCGCGAGGTCGGTGGCGTGGGTGAGGAGGATGATGAACTCGTCGCCGCCGATGCGCCCCTTGATATCCGCCTGACGGAAATGGTGCTTGATGATGTGGCCCATCTCCGCGAGCACGCCGTCGCCGAAGAGATGCCCGAGATGGTCGTTGATGGCCTTGAAGCCGTCGGCGTCGAGCACGAGCAGGACGGCGGAGTCATGCTCGTGCGAAGAGAGCGCGAGGTGCGACTCGATCTGGCGGACCGCAGCATCCTTCGTGAGCAGGCCCGTGAGGCTGTCGTAATCGGCACGCCGCTGCAGGCGCGCCTGCCAGAGCTTCTGCGCCTGGATGCTGCGGAGATTGCCGAAGGCAACGATAGGACGATGGTCTGTAAAATACGTGATGAGGTGCACCTTTGCCCAGAGGTAGCTGCTCCCGTGATGGCGGATGCGCAGCTTGCAGACCGCCTTGCGCGTCTGAGGTGCGTCCTCTGCCTGTGGCCCGAAGAGCATGTGCAGGTAGGTGTGCAGCACCGCGCGGTCGTCGGGATGCAGGAGCTTCTGCGTCCAGAGCATCGTCGAGGCGTGGCAGACCTCCCGCGGGAAATCGCGGAATTTCCGTGGCACCGTTCCGTGGAGCGTCAAGATGTCCTTCGTGAGGTCCCAGCGGAAATAGAGGTGCTGCTCGAGCTCGTCGAGCATGTCGAATATCTTTCCGTTGAATTCGGTGGGAACCGAAACATGAACTTCGTCCATAGGGAGGTCCTTTCCAGGTGATTGCGCACTTGCGCATAAAGAATAACTTATTTTATTATACAAAATCTGGGAAAAAATATCTATATGAAACCGTGCGAAACCGAGTCCATGCAGAAAATTTTATTGCGAAGCAGGAGAAATCGGGATAAGATGGAAGAGAAGAAGGAATACAAAGGAGGAAAACTTCTATGAGCACATACGTATACAAGACCAAGGGGACCTGCTCCAAGCAAATCACCGTGGAGCTCGACGGCAAGACGATCCGCCACGTTACGTTCGAGGGCGGCTGCAACGGCAACCTCAGCGGTATCTCGAAGCTCGTCGAGGGCATGGACCTCGATTTCGTCGTCGGCCGCTTCAAGGGTAATACCTGCGGCGCGCGTCCGACGTCCTGCCCGGATCAGCTCGCACGCGCACTCGAGGAAGCGTACGCCGCCGAGCAGGCGGGCGCATGAGTTTTGAGGAGGCGCGCTATGATCTTTGACAGCCATTGCCACACGCGCTTTTCCGCGGACTCCGAGATGCAGGCAGAGGATGCGCTGCGCGCCGCGGAGGCGCTCGGCCTCGGGCTCGTGTTCACGGAGCATCTCGACCTCGATTTCCCGGGCGACGTGGACTACACGTTTGACTTCGGCGCCTACTGGCAGGCGTACGCGCCGTTGTGCGGCGACCGCCTGCGGCTCGGCATCGAGGTTGGCATGACGCCCGCGACGGCGTCGGAGCGCGAGACGCTCGGCACGGACGTGCCGTTCGACCTCGTCATCGGCTCCCTGCACGTCCTGGATGGCAAGGACCTCTACTTTGCCGAGAGCTATGCGGGGCAGACGAAAGAGGAAGCGTACCATGCGTATTTCGCCAAGCTCGCGGAGATGGTCCGCACGCATGCGTACATCGACGTCCTCGGGCACATCGACTACATCGCGCGCTACGCACCCTTTGAGAATCCCGAGATCTCCTACGGCGCGTTCACAGAGGACATCGACGCGGTGCTGCGGGCGGCGGTCGAGGCGGACATCGTCCTCGAGCTCAACACGCGCCGCCTCGGCGCGCGCCGCGCGCTCAAGGAGCTCGTGCCCGTCTACACGCGCTACCGCGCGCTCGGCGGCCGCTATGTGACGCTTGGCTCGGACGCGCACGCAGCGGACGCCATCGGCGCGAACTTCCGCGCGGCGAAGGAGCTCGCGGACGCCGTCGGGCTCGGCATCGTGACGTTTCACGGACGTCGGCGGGAGCTCCTGCAGTAGGGGTCCGTGACGACAAGCGCATGGGGCAGGATGGGTTCCCTGCGCGTCAGGAGGATGCCGCCTGTAGCCTTAAGTTTCCGCGGTCGCACGACGATATAAATAGAAAGAGGAATTTCGTCCATAGAGCAAGGAGGCTGTTATGACGATCAACAATTACGTGAGTTCGCTGGGGATCCTCAACACGCTGAACCAGCACTCCGTGAATATGGCGAACCATCTGCGCCATATATCGACGGGGCTGCGCATCGGCAACGTGGCGGACGACCCGGCGGGCTGGGCGATCGGACAGCGCATGGATGTGCGCATCCGCGGGCTCGACGCGGCGAACCGCAACGCGCAGCAGTCGAAAAGCCTCTTGAAGGTCGCGGACGGCGGCATCAGCTCGACGGTCGACATCCTGCGCACGCTCAAGGAGAAGGCCATCGAGGCGGCGAACGATACGGCGACGACGCAGGACCGGCAGACGATCCAGAAGCTGTTCGACCAGTACGCGGACCAGATCGACGACAACGCGCTCGTGACGTACAACGGGAAGTACCTGCTCGATGGTTCGCGGCAGGGGCTGTCGCTAGAGACGCAGCAGGCGTTCACGAACGAGCAGCTCGGCAAGGGTACGAAGCTTTCGACGAAGCTCACGGACCTCACGCGCCGCGACGGCACGAGCCTGAATATCCAGGCGGGCGACACCGTGAATATCTCCTACGTCAAGGAGGGAAAGACGTACAGCGCGAGCTATGCGGTCAAGGATACGACGGTCGAGAATATCTTCCAGCAGATGAACGGCATCGCGGGCGATGTGTTCGACATCGCGGGCATGAGCGATACGTCCGCGATCGGCACGGGCTCTGCGGGGCAGGCGGTGAAGACCGTCGATGAGGAGAACGCCATCTCCGTCAAGGCGAAGGATGCGGGGACGGCGGGCAGCATCTCCGGCTTCACCATCGGCATCAGCGACAGCAATGGCCAGATGAAGAAGACGGTGAATAATGCGCTCGACGCATTCACGGAGACGATCCAGGCGAAGGACGCGCGCTCCGACGGATCGCTCGTCATGCAGACCGGCGCGGGCGCGAACGAGAACATGAAGATCGCGCTCGGCGACATGAGCTCGCGTGCGCTCGGCCTGCGCGGGCGGGACGGCAGCGTGCTCGACGTCACGACGCAGAAAGGCGCGAACGCGGCGATGGATGTCATCGACAAGGCGCTCGAGCGCGCGCTCGACCAGGAGACGTCCGTCGGCGCGATGTCCTCGCGGCTCGATTACACGATCAGCAACCTGACGGTGCAGAGCGAGAACCTCACGGATGCGAAATCGACGCTCCTCGACGCGGATATGGCGAAGGAGATGCTCGCCTACACGCGGGAGAGCGTGCTCATGCAGGCGGCGATGGCGATGCTTGCGCAGAACAACAAGAACGCCGGCTGGTTTCTGTCCCTGCTTGGCGGCTGATTTATTCAGAGAAATCGCCCCTGTCTCCATGCGGAGGCAGGGGCGATTTGTCGTGCTGATGCCATTGCGGCGGGCAAGGTCACGGGCGGCAGCGCAGGGCTTCTTGCCGCGCCAGCGTGTCGCAGCGCTCGTTGCGCGGGTTGCCGCGGTGGCCCTTGACCCAGTGGTACGAGATCGCGTGCGTGCGGGTGAGCGCGTCGAGGCGCAGCCAGAGGTCCTGGTTGAGGACGGGCGTGCCGTCGGCCTTTTTCCACTGATGGCGCTTCCAGCCGGCGAGCCAGCGCGTGAGTCCGTTCTTGAGGTATTGGCTGTCGGTGTAGAGGGCGACGCGCGTGCCCGCGGGCGCGAAGGCGAGCGCCTCGATGGCGGCTGTGAGCTCCATGCGGTTGTTCGTCGTGCTGGGGTCGCCGCCGCTTCGCTCCGTGAGGCGTCCCGTGCGCTCCTCGCAGGCGACGATCGCCCAGCCGCCGGGACCGCCGGGGTTCCTCAGGCAGCTGCCGTCCGTGTAGATCGTGAAATCGACGGGCGCGGCGGGAGTTTCCTCCGCGCGGCCCGCCGCTCCCCGCGCGGAGGCGCCCCGGCGCGGGGAGGGCGCGGGCGCTGCGCCCGCAGGGGCGGAGGTGCCGCCGTTTAGCCAGGCGAGCGCGGCGGCGACATCGGTGAAGCCCTTGTATCTCGCACCGGGGTAGCCTTTGATCTGTTTCTCGCATTCGCTCCAGCTCGTGAAGAGGCCGCAGGCGCGCCCGCGCGCCACGGCGTAGATGGATGGTTTTGCCATGAGATCCTCCATTGCTCGTTTTCTTCCATTATAGACGCCGCCCGATCGTTCCTGCAAGGCGTTCTTTCGCGAGGGAGGAGGGATGTCTCATGCTTCCGAAAAAAATTAGTAAACGTATCTTTACTAATTTCGTTTTGCTTGCTAAACTAGGTACTGTACGATACTGCCCAAAGGAGGGGAGCCATGCTCATCAAGTTACTCGAGCGTCTCGGCGCGTTCGTGATCGCGCGCCTCGATGCGCTCGGTTCGGTCGTGCTGCTCTACGGCGAGACGATGCGCCAGCTGTGCCATCGGCCGCGCCTGCGGCACATCCTCGCGCAGATGTCGCACCTCGGCGTCGACTCGCTCTCCATCGTGAGCCTCACGCTGCTCTTCACGGGCGTCGTGCTCACGCTGCAGACGGCGCATGAGTTCATCAAGTTCGGCGCGCAGAGCACGATCGGTGCGGTCATCGCCATCGCCATCGGGCGCGAGCTCGGCCCCGTGCTCGTCGGCGTCGTCTGCGCGGGGCGCGTCGGCGCGGCGATCACGGCGGAGATCTCGACGATGAAGGTCACGGAGCAGATCGATGCGCTGCGCGTGATGGCCGTGAGCCCCGTCGACTATCTCATCGTGCCGCGCATGATCGCGTGCATGATTGTCGTGCCGCTCCTGACGGTATTCGGTGATTTCATCGGCGTCTTGGGCGGCTGGGCTGTGGCGGTGTACTATTCGGGCATCAGCTCGTTCCTCTTCACGAATTCCATTCACGTCTACGTCGATGCGTACGATCTCGTCGGCGGCATCATCAAGGCGGTCTTTTTCGGCAATGTCATCGCGGTACTCGGCTGCTATTACGGGCTGCATGCGCCGGAGGGCGCGGCGGGCGTCGGGCGCGCGACGACGCGCACGGTCGTCGCTTCCATCATCGTTATCTTCATCTTGAACGCGCTGTTGACTCTTATCCTATATTAACGGGCGCAAGCGAGGGTTTTATGATAAGATTGGTAGATGTAAGCAAGCGCTTTGACGACTACAAGGCGCTCAAGCACGTAAGCCTCACGATCGAGGACGGTGAGACGCTCGCCATCATCGGCGGCTCGGGCTCGGGCAAGAGCACGCTGCTGCGCCTGCTCATCGGGCTCATCCGGCCGACGAGCGGCGAGATCTACATCGGGGACCAGGAGATCAGCCACCTCTCCGAGCGGGAGATGAAGCCCATCCGTCTGCACATGGGGATGGTGTTCCAGTATTCGGCGCTCTTCGATTCGATGACGGTCGGCGACAACGTCGCGTTCGGCCTGCGCGAGCACACGCAGCTCAGCGAGGAGCGCATCGCGGCGATCGTGAGGGAGAAGCTCCATCTCGTCGGGCTCGACGGCGTGGAGCATCTCATGCCGGGCGAGCTTTCCGGTGGCATGAAGAAGCGCGTGAGTCTCGCGCGCGCCATCGCCATCGAGCCGTCCATCATCTTTTACGATGAACCGAGTTCCGGTCTCGATCCCATCATGACGGAGAAGATCGACGAGCTCATCATCCATACGCAGAAGGCGCTCCATGTGACGAGTGTGGTCGTCACGCACGACATGGCGAGCGCCTGCCGCATCGCGGACCGCATCGCCATGATCTACGAGGGCGAGCTCATCGCCGTCGATACCGTGGCGCGGTTCCAGCAGCTCAAGGACCCGAGGGTGCAGGCGTTTTTCCATACGCTGCGCTGGGCAAAGGAGGAATGTCCATGAAGACAGAGGTGAAGGTCGGCGCGTTCACCGCGGCAGGCCTCATCCTGCTCGTCGCGCTCGTCATCGGGCTCAGCGGCTTCTCCCTGCGCTCCGGCAAGGGATATATGGTCTACGCGGGTTTTCACCAGGTCATTGGCCTCGAGAAGCAGGCGCAGGTCTGCCTCTCGGGCGTGCCGATCGGCGAGGTGAAGTCTATCACGAACGACGGCGGCGGTGTGACGGTCGCGATGTGGGTGCGGCCGGATGCGCGCATCCCGGAAGGGTCCCATGTGACGATCGGCACGCCGGGCGTCATGGGGGAGAAATTCGTCAACATCCAGCCGGCGGAGGACCGCGGCCACTACATCGAGGACGGCGCCTACCTCATCGGCGAGGATGAGGCGGGCATGGACTCCATGCTCGCTGGCATCAGCCAGGTCGTGGGGCAGGCGCAGGACCTCCTTACGAGCATGAACGACATCGTCGGCAACGAAGGGTTCCGCACCTCGATCCTGCAGATGATGGCGAACCTGCGCGATACGACGGCGCACCTCTCGGGACTCCTCGCCGTGCTCGAGCAGACGGCGGCGGAGAACCGGGGGAACATCCACCAGATCACGGGGAACCTCGTGACGGTCACGGCGTCGATGGAGCGCACGATGGGCAGCGTGGAGCACATGATGGCGAACCTCGATGCGTTCGCGGGCGATCCGCAGACGACGGAGAACCTGCGTGAGACGCTGGCGAATATCAAGAGTACGAGCGAGCGCGTCGACAAGATGGCGCAGAACCTCGAGGGCGTCGCTGCGGACCCCGAGACGGCGGAGAGCCTCAAGGAGACGATCAAGAATGCGCGGTCGATCAGCGAGCGCGCGGGCAAGGCGCTCGATCGCGTGGAAGACATCTCCGTCAGTCCGCGCGTCGATGTGCTCTACAGCGGCAAGCGGCATGACTGGGATACGAATATGAACCTGTGCCTCGGCGATGGCGCGCGTTTCCTCGACATCGGCGTGGACGATATCGGCGATGACAGCCTGTTTAATGCCCAGGTCGGCAGGCGGCGCGGCAGCCTCGGCGCGCGCGCCGGCGTGATGGCCGGCCAGGCGGGCATCGGACTCGACGCCTATGCGGGTGATAAGTTCACCTTTTCCGCGGACGCCTATGACCCGGACGACGTGAAACTGCGGCTGCGCGCCGCATACGACCTCGGAGGCGGCACCGCTCTTCTCGGGCAGTTCGACGATGTGACAGACAGCAGGGAACGCGCCGGCTATTTCGGCGTGCGGCAGACGTTCTGAGGAGCGACATGCCGCGCGCAGCCGGTGCGATCAGGGATATGACAGGAGGAATCACCTTGAAGAAAGTGAATCGTTTCCATAAAAAACTCACGGCACTCGTGCTCACAGGGCTCCTGGCACTGGGCTCCGGCACGGCGCTCGCGGCGGATACGGTGGAGCTCAGCCTCGAGGACAGCATCCAGATGGCGTTCGAGAACAACCGCTCGATCAAGCAGTCGCTCGCGCAGGTGGACGAGGCGCGCTGGAATCTTTCCTCCGCGCGCCGCAGCGCCGGCCCGACGCTCACGTGGCAGGGCACGGCGAACCGCGTGGGCGGCAAGTACTACGAGCATGCGGACTACAACAATACCTATGGCAATACGCTGCAGGCGGGGTACAACCTCGACACAAGCGGCAGCCTGAAGCACACGCGCGAGCGCGCGAGCTACGCGCTCAACGCGGCGGACCTCACGCTCGAGAACACGAAGCAATCCGTCAAGCTGCAGACGACGCAGGCGTACTACCAGCTGCTCGAGTGCCGCAACCTGGTCGACGTCGACCAGGAGGCCGTCGATACGCTCCAGGAGCATCTGAGCAACGTCAACGCGCAGTACCGCGTCGGCACGGTCGCGAAGTCGGATGTGCTCGCCTCCGAGGTCCAGCTCGCGAACGCGCAGCAGAGCCTCGTGACGGCGCAGAACAACTACGACATCGCGATGGCGTCGCTCAACAACATCATCGGCCTGCCGTCGGATACGATCCTCTCGGTCAAGGACCAGCTCCAGTATACGGCGTATCCTGACCTCAATCTCGACAAGTGCACGGTCTACGCGCTCGACAACCGTCCGGACGGCATCGCGGCGGACTATCAGGTCGAGCAGAGCAAGGAGGCGCTCGCCATCGCGAAGGCGGGCCATCTGCCAACGGTGACGGCGGCGGTCACGCGCAGTCTCACGGGCCGTGATGAGTTCAAGGAAGACATCACGGGACAGTGGACAGCTGGCCTCACGGCGAGCTGGAACATCTTCGACAATGGCCAGGTGACGGCCTCTGTCGAGCAGGCGAAGGCAGGCCTGCGCGCAGCGGAGGAGTCCGCGGCGGCGACGAAAGAGACGATCCAGCTCAACGTGCGCGAGCAGTACCTCTCCCTGATCGCAGCGGAGAAGAACATCCAGACGACCTCGAAGGCCGTCGAGCAGGCGGAGGAAGACTACAAGATCGCGCAGGTCCGCTACAGCGCCGGCGTCGATACGAACCTCTCCGTCATGGATGCGCAGGAGAAGCTCACGAGCGCGCGCACGAACTACTATACGGCGCTCTATAACTACAATACGAGCAAGGCCGCGCTCGACAAGGCGATGGGCATCCCCGTCGACATCGACGTGCCGCGCTATGTCGCAGCGCAGCAGGCGGGCGACACGCCGCAGAAGACGCTCGATGCCGCGCTGCTCCACGAGAAGCCGACGAAGGATGAGGAGAAGTCCCTGCGCGAGGTCAAGGACGTCGTGAAGATCGCCGCGGCGAAAGAAGCCGATGCGGAGAAGGCTGCGCGCGCGGAGCAGCAGGCGCAGGAGAAGGCCGCGGCCAAGCAGGCGAAGCGCGCCCAGAAGACGGAGAAAGCAGCCCCTCTGGCGCAGGCAACGCCGCAGGAGAAGCCTGCGGCAGCTGAGACGACGAAGGCGGCGCAGCCCGCAGAAAACGCGGCGGCGGAGAGCAGCAGCGTCGAGGCGGAGCTCGCGCAGTGAGGACGCGCTGAGCGCGGCAGGGGACCCGTGCGTAGTCCAGGGAGAGAGGCGACAGCGGCGCTGGTTTGCGGGATGAACGAGATCAGAGGGTGAGGTCATGACGAAGCGCAAGACAGTGCAAGGCGGGCTGCTCGGCCTGCTCCTCTTCCTCGTGCTCGCCTGCGCCGGTGCCTGGTACTATGCGCAGACGACCTCGTTCATGCAGATGGCGGGTGCGCAGGCAGGGCGCCTCGTGGGCACGGCGCTCGGCACGGAGGTCTCCGTCGGCAGCGTCGAGATCTCATCGCTGCACGGCCTTTCCATCCGGGATATCACCATCTATGACAAGCAGGCGGAGTGCATCGCCCGTGCCGATGAGGCACAGGTGCACTTCCGCCTGCTTTCTGCGCTCAAGGACCCCGCCGCTGCCGTCGACCGCGTGACGCTGCGCGGCGTCGCGGCGACGCTTGCGGAGCGGGCGGACGGCACCTGGAACGTGGAGGACATCAAGACGGAGCGTGCGGGGGAGAATACATTCCGCGGCGAAGTCGTCATCGAGGACGCCCGCGTGACGGGGAAGAAGGACGGGCGCGAGCTCACGCTCGACGATGTGAGCGGCACGCTGGACTTTTCCTCCTATCCCGTGATGAAGGCGAAGTTCCACGCTGCGCAGGACGGCGCGACCGCCGAGGTGACGGGGACGTTCGACCGCGACCGCCAGATCGTGAACGCCGAAGTGCAGGATGTGGATCTCGCACCGTATCTCTCGCTCGTGCCGGAGGGCCTGCTGCCGGACGGCGTCACGATCGAGGGCGGCGAGGTGAAGCAGGCGCGCGCGGCTCTCTACCGCCATGCGGGGCAGATCTCCCTCGTCGGAGACGGCGAGGTGACAGACGGCGCCGTGACCGTGCAGGGGAAGGAGATCCGCGCGATCGCTGGCTTCACGCATTTCACGAACCGCTCGCTCGGCGGCGATCTCACGGCGGAGCTCAACGGGCAGGCGGCGCGCGTCTACGGCACGCTCCGCTTCGATACGCCGTCGCCGGCGATGGAACTTACGCTCACGGCGCAGGACGTCGATCCCACCGCTGTGCTCGGCGACGCGCTCCCCGTGGCCTACGAGGGCCCCGTGACGCTCGAGGCGCAGATCGGCGGGACGTTCGCCGATCCGCGGGCAGACGGTGAGGTCCACATCGCGCGCGGCACGGTCGATGGCATCGACTTCACCGAGGCGGCGGCCCACCTGCGCCTCTTAGACCGCGTGCTCTACGTGCAGGATGCCCGTGTAGAGGCCTTCGGCGGCACGCTCGCGGGCGAGGCGGAGGTCTCGCTGGACGATGCGTCCTACACGGGACACGTCAAGGCGGAGCGCGTCGCGCTCGCCTCCGCCGTGCCGCTGCTCGCCGCGAAGGCGGGCGTGAGCGTCCCTGCCATCACGGGAACGCTCACGGCGGATCTCGGCTTCTCCGGCACGGGGACGCAGGCGGAGACGCTCGTGGCAGACGGCAGCCTCTCCGTGACGGACGGCGCGTACGGCAGCCTGCCGGTGAACCGGCTGGGCGGCTCGTTCTCCCTGCGCGGCCGGGACCTCCAGCTCGACTATTTGAGCGCCCGCCTGCCGAACGGTTCGAGCATCGGCCTCGAGGGCAGCGTGACGGGCGGGGAGACCTTGGACCTCGCGTTCTACGGTGGCCACGTCGACCTCTCGCTGCTCCGTCATCTCGTGGCGCAGGCAGATCTCTCGGGGTTCGGGGATTTCAAGGGGACGGTGCAGGGAAGCCTCGCCAATCCGCAGGTGGACCTCGCGTTCTCCGCGATGCACGGCAAGGCGTTTTGCCAGCCGTTCGACACGCTTGCGCTCAAGGCACACGGCAGCCTCGATGGGCTCGTCATCGAGGATTTCCTCATGGAGAACGGGGGCAAGGAGACGTGGCTCGTCTCGGGCAGCATCGGCCTCGTCGGCGAGAAGCGCCTCGACCTGCGCGTCGATGCCATGGGCGCGCGCATGGAGGACATCGCGGCGCTCGTCGCGCCGGACCAGCCGATTACGGGCAATGTCGACAACACGATCCACTTCACGGGGACGCTCGACCACCCCGAGGCCGTCGGCTACATCCATTTCTATCGCGGCAGCTACCGCGGCGTGCTGCTCTCCGGCATGGACGGCGACTATTTCATCAAGGACGATGCCGTGCGGCTCCAGGTCTTCCACATCTACTCGCCGCTGGTCGATGCCGTCTTGAACGGAACGATCGGTCTCGACGGGGCGCTGCACCTCACGGCTGAGGTGCGCGATATCGACATGAAGCGCATCGAGCACAAGCTCCCCTATGAGGTCTCCGGGCACGGCAAGTTCCGCGGCGACGTGACGGGGCGCATCCAGGCGCCGGTCTTCGATGGGACGATCGAGGCGGCGAGCCTCGTCTTCAACGGCGTGCCCATCACGGACGCCTATGGCCATGCGCACTACGAGCGCGATGTGCTCGCGCTCGACGATTTCGGGTTCAAGCAGGGAGACGGCAGCTATGCGCTCAATCTCTCCATCGATACCGCCAGCCACGCGCTCGGCGGCAACGTCCAGGTGACGAACGCCGACGCACAGAATCTCGCGGCACTCCTCGACAAGAAGACGGACCTGCTGCGCGGTGCGCTCGACGCGTCGGCGGTGCTCGGCGGCACGGCGGAGGACCCGCAGATGGAGGTTACGGGCACGGTCGCGACGGGACAGATCGCCGGCTACGACGTGCACGACCTTTCGCTCGCGCTGCGTCTCGCGGACCGCGTCCTCACCATCGAAAAGTGCGAGGGCGCGCAGGGGGCGGACGGTTCGTTCTCGGCGACCGGGACGGCGACGCTCGCGGGCGAGCTTGCAATCCACGCGCAGGGACAGGGCATCGCGCTCGGCATGTTCACGAAGGTGGCGGGGCTCCATGCCGATGTGCTCGGCACGGCGGACATCGATGCCGCGATCGGCGGCACGGTCCTGAGTCCAGCAGCCGACGTCACTGTCGAGGCGAAGGACGGCGGCATCGAGGGCTCGACGTTTGACCGCCTGACGGGAAAGATGAACCTCTCCCATGGCATCCTCATGGTCGACGGGCTGCAGGTCGAGAAGACGATCGGCGCAAAGGCGCCGCATACGTATCATGCGAGCGCGAACGGCGTCGTGCCGCTGCGGGCGCTCACGGCAGGCGCAGAGGACGCGCTCGCCGACTACGAGCAGATCCATCTCGTCGTCTCCCTCGACGACGCGGACCTTTCGCTGCTCCCCATGCTTTCCCCGCAGATTGACTGGGCGATGGGCGCGACGAAAGGCAGCATGACCATCACGGGCACGGCGGCGCATCCGCTCTTCGACGGCGAGCTATCCCTCACGGACGGTGCGATGAAGTTGAAACCACTACAGAACCCGCTGGAACAAATGCAAGGAAAAGTGAATTTTCATGGAAATGTGATGACGCTCTCGGACTTTTCTGGTAAAATGGGGAGCGGTTCTTACGAAGGTTCGGGCAGCCTCACGCTCACGGGTCTCGTGCCGACGGACTACGAGGCGAATCTTTCGCTCAACCATCTTGAGGTGCGCTCCGATTTCTACAATGGGCCGCTCACGGGCGCGTTCCAACTCACGGAGGGTGAGCTCTTCGGCAAGAAGATGCCAAAGCTCGCTGGCAGGCTGGATTTCGATCAATGCGAAGTCTCCGTGCCGATGCTGCCGGACTCCGATGGGGAACTCCCCGACGTCCTGCTCGACCTCGACGTGCATGCTGGCAGCGATGTGCATTTCTACAGCGCGCGGCTCTATGACTTCTACCTCACGGGAGACGCGCATTTTGGCGGTACGACGCGCCATCCGCGCCCGAGCGGCCAGTTCCGTGTGAAGCGCGGCGGCACGGTGAGCTATCTAAAGAACCTCTTCCAGATCCGCGAGGGGACGGCGACGTTCGACCAGGTCGATACGTTCCTGCCGAGCATCCATTTCCGCGCCGATACGAAACTCGGCACGACGCGGATCATGCTCGGACTCGAGGGGACGCTCGACAACCACATGAAGGTGCTCCTCTCCTCGTCGCCGGAGTTCAGCGAGACGGAGATCCTGCGCATGCTCACGCTCCACAATGCCTATGCGCATGGGGACATAGACGTCGATGCGACGGATTTCTTCAGCATCGGGCTCTCTATGAGCATCATCGCCGACCTCGAGGAGCAGATGCGCAGCCTGCTCTGGCTCGATACGTTCCGCATCTCGCGCGGGAACGGATCGGCGCTCGAGCAGCAGGGGCGCGGCGAGAGCGGCAAGGATGACGACAACGTCTACAACGTCGAGATGGGCAAGCGCCTTTCCGACCGGCTGCAGGTCCACTATATCCGCGGCATCGGCGACGACACGCAGCGTTACGGCGTGCAGTACGATCTGAGCGACTCCCTGGGGCTGATGCTCGATCGCGAGAACGGGGACTATGTCTTCGGCCTGGAGGCTCAGTATAAATTCTAAGAGAGAAAGGAGGTGCGCCATGCGCTTAGACGACTATATGAAGGAACTCAATGAGGTTTCGCTCCTCTCGTCAGAGGAAGAGGCAGCGCTGTGGCGCGCCTTCAAGGAGCACGGGGACCAGCAGGCCCGCCGGCGGCTCATCGAGTCGTATCAGCCGCTCGTCTTCAAGCAGGCGCTGCCGTACCGCGGCTTCGACGGCGTCATGGACCTCATCCAGGAGGGGACCGTCGGCCTCATCGAGGCGGTGGAGCACTATGACCCGCGCCGCGGCGTGGCGTTCAGCCTCTTCGCGGTGCACCGCATCCGCGGCCGGATGTGCGATTTCCTGAAGAAGGAGCACGAATCCGATGTCGCCTGCATGGACGCGAGCCTCGATGGCGAGAAGGGCGGGATGACGTTCAAGGAGGCGCTCGCCGATGCGGCGGCGCTCTCCGTGCCGGAGCAGGCGGAGTCCGATGAACTCGCGGGCCGCCTGCAGACGGCGATGGGGCGTCTGCCCGAGAAGGAGCGCGCCGTGCTCACGGGTGTTTATCTCGAGAGCCAGCCGGTCGAAGCCGTCGCGGAGGCGCTCTCCGTGAGCAAATCGCATATCTACCGCCTGCAGAAGAGCGGCATCCGCCGCGTGCGGGGCATGCTTTCCCGCTTCATGCAGCATTGGTGAGCATGAGAGCACGAGGAAAATGGTTCATATCATGAGATAATATGAGTATATCTGGGGAAAACCGCGTTCATCGCGGTTTTTTCGTTTATATCGCCTGTTTAAATCCCACTGACAGAAGGGAATATATAAGAAACTGCACGGGGCAGGCAAGCGGTCGTGCAGCAGCAGGGAAAGGAGGCAGCGATGGGAGACGAGCGGAAAGAGCAGGCGCAGCGGATCCGCGCGGCGCGCGACTGGCTCGACGAGGCGGGCGACTCCCTGGAGCAGGGAGAAGACGTGAAAGGCGACCTCAAGGTCATGCTCGCGCAGGCGGAGCTCGCGCGAGCCAAGGAGACGAAGCGGCCCGCTGCCTGGCGGTATTGGGGACGGCGGGTCCTGCCGCTCGCAACGGCGGCGTCGCTGTTGGCGCTCGGCCTGTTCCTGCAGCCAGCGTCGGCGCCGCCGGCAGACGGGCCGATGCCGCAGGGCCCTGCGGCGCAGGTGGAGACTGCCGCCCGGCCGGCGGCGCTGGCGGATGGCGAGGAGGATGCGGCGCGGGAGGCACTTGCTGCTGCGTCCGCTGCGGCCTCCGCAGGTGCGCCTGAAGAGGAGCAGCGCATCGCGTCGGCCTCGCCGCCGGAGGCGCCACCCGCACAGGCGCCAGCGGTGAGGGGGCAGACAGTGCCACAGGCACCTGCTGCCGCGCGAGAGACGGCGCCGCGCGTCCCCTCGCCGGAGACGCAGAAGCTCATGCAGTCGGCGGGGAAAGCCTTGCGGGCCCCCTGAGAAACCGATATAATAGGGCGTAGGCTTTCATGCAGCGCCGCGTGCGTACGGGCAGCTGAGGGCATGACGGGAAGATGAGATCCGATGCCACACCATCTATGGGAGGTTTGACTTTTGACGAGAGAGCACTATCGAAAACTGGCGTGTGCCGTTGCCCTGGCGACGAGCTTCACGGCCATCCCGGGCGTTTCATCCGCGGAAGAGGGTGCGGCAGATGCCGCTGTGACGGCGAGTGCCGCAGGAGAAACTGCGGCCAGCGAAGCGGAGGCACAGAGCACGTCATCCTCAGCCGCAGGCAAGGAGCAGGCTGCAGCGGATGCGGCGCTGCAGCAGACTGCTGGCAACGTAGCGGCGGATACCAGAAGCGAGCGCATCAGCGACTGGGCGAAGCTGCGTCCGACCGAGGAAGCCATCGAGGCGTACAAGAAGAAGTATGAGGGAAAGACGATCGTCGACATCGAGTTCGACGGCGCGACGGAAGCGACGCGCGCGACGGCGCAGAAAGCGGCGACGCTCCACGTTGGCGACACGTATACGGCCAAGGGGCTCGACCAGGACCTCGCGGCGCTGCTCGATACGGGCTATTACTACGACCTGTTCCCGGCCTTCGAGGAGGTGCCAGAGGGCGTCATCCTCACGTACCATCTGCTCGAGAACCCCGTGCTCAGGAGTCTCAAGATCACGGGCAACACGGTTGAGAAGACGGAGGACCTCATGGCGCTCGTCCCGCTGAAGACCGGCGAGATCCTCAACAGCGTCGAGCTGCGCCGTGACGTGCAGAAGATCCAGGAGCGCTATCGAGCGGACGGCTACATCCTCACAAAAATCACGGACCTCAATATCGACAAGGAAGGCAACCTCACGATCAAGATCAACGAGGGCGTCATCGAGGGCTTCAAGGTCAAGGGCAACAAGAAGACGAAGGATTATGTCATCCTGCGCGAGATGCGCCAGAAGGTCGGCGAGCCGTTCAACGCGAAAAAGACCCAGCGCAGCTGGCAGCGCGTGAACAACCTCGGCTTCTTCGAGGAAGTCAACCCGAAGATCATCCCGGGCGTCAATCCCAATGCCGTCGTCGTGGAATGGGATGTCAAGGAGAAGCGCACGGGTACGTTCAGCGTCGGTGCGGGCTACTCCAGCCAGGACGGCGTCATCGGCATGGTGTCGGTCGGCGATTCGAATTTCCGCGGCACGGGCGATGCGGTGAGCATCACGTACGAGATGAGCGGCGATGATACGGATTCGCACGGCTACAGCGTTTCCTACCGCCATCCCTGGCTCGATAAGAAAGAGACCGTCGGCACGTTCCGCGTCTACAACCGCACGTACGAATACGATGACTACAATGCGGATGGGGATTACCTCGAATCGTACATGCGCAAGTACTCCGGCGGCGAGATCACGCTCGGCCGCCCGGTCAGCGAGTATTCGACGAACTACATCACGCTCCGAAACCGCAAGGACGAATACACGAAGCACACGGAGTCCGGTAAGTACGGCGACCGCAGCACGGACGCGTACAAGGCATGGCGCGATTACAATTTCGGCCTCACGCGCAGCCTGACGCTCTCCCACGTCACGGACACGCGGGACAACATCTACTTCCCGACGTCTGGCGGACGCGTGAGCATCACGGGCGAGATCGGCGGCTTCGGCGGCGACTTCAACTACCGCAAGGCGGACATCGAGGACCAGCGCTACTTCAAGGCGGGACATGCGCAGGTCTGGGCGCTGCGCGGCCAGTACGGCTGGGGCAGTGGCCACCTCTCCGAGTTCTCGAAGTTCAAGATCGGCGGTCAGGACAGCCTCCGCGGCTACCGCGACGACCAGTTCCGCGGCGACCGCATGTTCCTCGCGACGCTCGAGTATCGCTTCCCCATCGTGAGCAAGGTGCAAGGCGCACTCTTTACGGATTGGGGCAGCGCCTGGGATAGCGGCCTCTGGCCGGACACGCTCAAGGGCAGTGTCGGCATCGGCCTGTCGCTTACGACGCCGCTCGGCCCGATCCGCCTCGACTACGGCCGTGGCAGTGATGGCGGACGCGTGCACTTCAGCGTCGGCGGGACGTTCTGATATCGATAGAAAAGGACATGCGGCGCGGCAATCGATGAGAGGAGAGAGGAGATGCGCAGGGCAGTTTTCGGGGCAGCGTTGCTCCTTTCCCTGCTGACCGCCTGCCTGCCGCAGGGGATGCCTGGCAGCCCCTGCCGGGCGGAGGCGATGCAGCGCATCGAAACCGTGCGGGCGGAGGTATCGTCGCCGGGCGCCTTGCCGCCGCCCGTGGGGAAGCGCATGGAGACGACCATCGAGGCCATCGCGGGGCAGCTCCTCGTTGGAAAACCCGCGGGCCTCGACCGCGCGCGCACGGACGAGGCGGCAGCGCTGATCCGCGAGGTCTTCGACAAGGTGCTCGTCGGCTACAGCGTGCAGTCGGTGCGCGTGGAGCCGGGGACGGAGGCGCACGTCTCCGTGGCGCTCGTCCCCTGGGCGGACACCATCGGAAGCGTCGCACTCAAGACCTCGGTCGACGGCATGCCGCCCGAGGTGGAGCAGATGGTGCGCCGGGACCTCGTGGGCATCGAGCAGGTCTTCGACCGCGCGCTCATCGGCCTGCCCGTCGCGGCAGCGGATTGGACGAACGGCGTGCTGAAGCGCGAGGTCAATGACTATCTCGCCGTGCATCTGCCGGAGTTCCGCGCGGACTTCGACGTGACGGCGGATACGGCGGCGCAGGTGACGCTCACGGTCTACCCACGCACGCCGGTCGTCCGCACCGTCGACCTCTCGATGCGATCCGATACGCTGCCGAACGTCTCGCTGCTCACGCACCGCGAGCTCATGCACGACCGCGTGAACCTGCTCGTCGGCGTGCCCGTCGCGTTCACGGCGCGCCACCGCGCGGAGTTCGAGGCGCTCTTTGCCTCGGCGCTCGACGCGCAGCCGGATTTCCACCACCTGCGCGCGCACACGACGGTCACGTACACGCCGGGGGAGCGCGCGGCGGTCATGAGCCGCACGGACTCGGCGCGCTATCGCCTGCGCCTCTCGGGCTGGCTCGACATCGGCCGCTCGGAGAGCGCGTCGCACAGCGCGAAGGACGACCTGCTGCTGCGCCTGCACGCGGGCAGGATGCTCACGCCGCACGACGAGCTCTACGGCCTGCTCGATGTGACGCCACAGGACGTGGCGTGGCGCTGGCAACTCGGCTGGCGCCATACGTTCGGGCAGGGCGCGCAGGCGGGACTCCGCTACGACTTCAAGGACGGGCGTCCGGTCTACGACCTCTCGTGGCAGTGGGCGCGCGACTGGCTCGTGCGCTATGAATACCACGCGTGGGACCGCCGCGGCGAGGGCGCGCTGCGCTACCGCCTGCACGATTTCCTCAACCTCGAATACGCGCTCGATGACGAGGGCGGCTGGCTCCGCCTCATCGGCAATTTCTGACGGGTGCGGCTTATCGTCATCCTGCAGGAAACGCTTGAAGAAAAAAAAAGACTTTGCTATAATGAAACATGCTTCAGGTCTTTTGCAATCTCATTCTACCCAGATAGGGAAAGGAAGAAAGAAATGGTTACATTACAGAAGAAAACGGTCAAGATCATCAGCGTGCTCATCGCGCTCGTCTTCGTCGGTTCCGTCGTGGCGCTCGCAGTCACGCAGTTCGGCGGCATCGCCTCCGCTTCTGGCAACAGCAACGTCGGCACGGTGGACTACCGCCAGGTCATGGCGCAGCACCCGCAGCTCCAGAGCGCGAACTCCGAACTGCAGCAGGCCGTCTCTGATGCACAGAAGGAGTTCGAGGAGAAGTCCAAGAACATGAGCGATCAGGAGAAATCCGATTACTACCAGCAGACGCAGCAGCGCCTCCAGCAGAAGCAGCAGGAGCTCATCGAGCCGATCCAGAAATCCGTCGAGGATACGGTCAAGTCCGTTGCTGATGCCAAGGGCCTCACGGTCGTCATCGATAAGAACGCCGTCGTCTACGGCGGCACGGACATCACGCAGGATGTCATCAAGAAGATCTCCAAATAAGACATACGTGCCACATGAATGAACAGGTACCGAGCCATGTAATGTGCTCGGTATCTTTCTGAATGGAGGTATTTTATGGCAGAGTCCCCGGAAAGAGCCGACGCCCACGAGGACGATGGGCGGCGCCGCCGCCTGGCCGCAGGCATCGCGCTCGTCGCCCTCATCCTGCTCGTCTTCGGCGCCGTCCTCATGCGGTCGCTGCTGCAGCGGGAGACGCCTGCGCCGGTGACGGCGGGCGAGGTCGGCGTCGTAAAGCTCCAGGAACTCATCGAGGCGCATCCGGACTACGGCAAGCTCCAGGACCTCCTCTCTGAGCGCGAGGCGATCCGCTCCTCCCTCTCGCAGCAGCTCGAAGTGCCGCTCACGGTGGCGCCGCCGAAGGTCGATGCACAGCCCTTCGACGATTCCGTCTGGCAGAAGAACGCCCAGGACGTCATCGGCCGGCGCAGTGAGCTCGAGCGCGCGCAGAAGAAGGCAGCGGCCGACTACCGGCAGAAGTCTGAGCCGGAGTACAAGGAGCGCCGCGATGCCATCAACGCCGAGTACCTCAACGAGATCTTCAACATCAAGCTGAAGCTCGACAACCGCAAGGCGATGTGGCTCACGGATGACACCGTGGCGCAGATGGAGCAGCAGCTCGAGGACCTCGAGGGAGAGCGCGGCGCGCGCCAGATCGCGCTCTATCGCGCCTGGCAGCAGGAGATCAAGGACTATGCAGCCAAGTCCGTGGAGCAGGAACTCGCGGGGCAGAAGGCGGGGCTCGGCGATCTCCGGGCGCAGCGGGAGGCACAGGCCGTCCACGCGCAGACGGAGGCGCAGGCGCGTGACGTCCTCGCCCTGCAGCAGCGCATGGCGGACTCTGTCACGCGCCAGCAGCAGGCACAGGCAGACCAGGCGGCGCTCGCGGAGAACGAGCAGGCGATCACGGCGCTCGAGTCGCGCATCCTGAATGACATCGCGGGCAAGGCGGCGAAGGTCGCCATCCTGCACCATTTCACGCTCATCGTCTGCGATCCTGCGCGCAGCCTCTCCTCCCTGCTTCCCGCGGCGTTCCGCCCGACAGCGGCGCCCGACCGGCCGGAGAAGTACGTCAAGACCGTGAGTGTCTCGGCGGAGGACGTGACGGATGAGGTCAAGGCGGAGCTCACGGAGGACCCGCCATCCGCGGCAGACGGCTGAACTATTTCAAGAGAGAAGGGAAAGGGCCTGGCGCCCCTTCCTGGGATAAGAGAAAGAAGAGGATGAAGGAATGAACCTTACGAAGAAATCGCGCGTGCTCCTGGGTCTCGGCTTCGCTGCCATGCTCGTCATGAGCGGCTGCGGCCAGACGCGGATCGGCTACATCGACGGCGACCGCATCATGAAAGAGGCGCCGCAGATCCAGTCGCTCGTCGAGGAAGGCAACGAGAAGATCCAGCAGGCGCAG
This sequence comes from Dongibacter bovis, assembly GCA_902763085.1. Taxonomy (GTDB): domain Bacteria; phylum Bacillota; class Negativicutes; order Selenomonadales; family Selenomonadaceae; genus Selenomonas_C. Next base: position 12,389 of record CACWQW010000004.1, on the reverse strand, counting down.
GCGGATGCGGAGAAGGACCTCGAGGCGAAGAAGGGCACGATGAGCGACGAGGACTACCAGAAGGCGGAGCTCGACGCGCGCCGTAAGGTCGCCGGCCTCAACCAGTCCTATAGCGTCCAGCTCAAGCAGAAGATCGATGCGGCGCTCGCCGACATCGCCAAGGAGAAGAAGCTCGATGCCGTCGTCGACAACCAGGCGCAGCAGAAGGTCGTCATCGAGGGCGGCGTCGACGTCACGGACGAAGCCATCCAGAAGCTGCAGTGAGTATGAGAGAAGACAGGTGAGCGCATGAAAAAGACATTGGCGGAGATCGCAGCCTACGTTGGCGGACGCGTCGTCGGCGACGGCAGCATCGTGATCTCCGGACTGGACAACATCGAGGGCGCCGGGGCGCATGACCTCACGTTCGCCGTAGAGCCGCACATCGAGGAGGCGAAGTCCACGCGGGCGGCCGCCGTCATGCTGCCGGAGGGCGTGGAGGATTTCCCGCTGCCGGCGCTCTACGTCGAGGCGCCGCGCGCGGCGTTCGCCAAGCTGCTCGAGCTCTTCACGCCGAAGCTCGTCTTCCCGCAGGGTGTGAGCAGTGAGGCACACATCGGCAAGGACGTGCAGCTCGGCAAGGACGTGACCATCCTGCCGTTTGCCTGCGTCGATGACCATGCCGTGATCGGCGACCGCGTCACGCTCTATCCCGGCGTCTACGTCGGTCAGTACAGCGAGATCGATGAGGACACGATCATCTACTCCAACGCGACGGTGCGCGAGCACTGCCACGTCGGCAAGCGGTGCATCATCCACAGCTCGGCGGTCATCGGCTCCGACGGGTTCGGCTTCACGACGAAGGACGGCGTGCACACGAAGGTGCCGCAGGTCGGCAACGTCGTGCTCGAGGACGACGTCGAGATCGGCGCGCACGATGGCATCGACCGCGCCGCGATGGGCTCGACCGTCATCGGCCACGGCACGAAGATCGACAACCTCGTGCACATCGGCCACAACTGCAAGATCGGCCCGAACTGCCTCATCGTCGCGCAAACGGGCATCTCCGGCTCGACGACCGTCGGGCACAACGTCACGTTCGGCGGGCAGGTCGGCACGGTCGGCCACATCTCGATCGGCGCGAACTCCGTCTACGCGGCGCGCTCGGGCATCATCGGCGACATGCCGGAGGGCGTGTTCTGCGCGGGCTTCCCCGTGCAGAGCCATACGGAATGGCTCCGCATGCAGGCGGCGATGAAGCACCTGCCGGAGCTCCGCAAGGAAGTCAAGCGCCTCACGAAGGAGCTCGCGAAACTGCAGGCACCGCACTCGGAGAAGGAATAGGGGCGCGCCATGCTATCCTACTATCTGCTCAAGGCGATCGGCTGCCTCGCCTGCCTGCTGCCGCGGCGCCTCGCGGACGCCATCGGCTGGGGGATCGGGCATCTCGCCTGGCCCCTCGTGCCGCGCCGCCGCCGGCGCCTGGCGGAGGGGAACGTCCAGCGCTGCCTCGCGTGCAGCGAAGGGGAGGCGCAGCGCATCGCGAAGGCGTCGGCCGTGCGCTTCGGCCCCATGCTCATGGAGGTCCTGCGCTTTCCCGTCATCGAGCGGCACATCGGCGACTACGTCGCCATCGAGGGGCTTTCCTATCTGCAGGAGGCGCTCGCGGCGGGGAAGGGCGGCATCATCGCGACGGCGCACAGCGGCAACTGGGAGCTCATGGGAGGCGCGTTCGCGCTCGCCGGCATCCCGCTCGTCGGCGTCGCGCAGAAGCAGCGCTCCAAAGGCGCGGACCGCTTCATCGTGGAGCGGCGCACGCAGATCGGCATGCACATCACGTACAAGACGGGCGTGCGCGAGATGTTTGACATGCTCTCTGAGGGCTGGTTCATCGGGCTCATCATGGACCAGGACCCCTCGAAGCGCGACGGCATGCTCGTCGAGTTCTTCGATCAGCCGACGAACTACCTCACGGGCGCGGCAGGCATGAGCCGCTTCCGCGGCGCGCTGATCTTCCCGGCGTTCATGCACCGGGACGACGCGACGGGGCGTCATACGCTCATCGTCTCGCCGCCGATCTACACGCGGCGCACGAAGGACAAGCGCGCCGACATCCAGCGCACGACGCAGCAGCTCGCTGCCCTCACGGAGGCGCACATCCGCCGTTACCCGGAGGAGTGGTTCTGGCTGCACGACCGCTGGAAATCCATCCGCGAGAGCTTCTCCGCGGAGGAGCTCGCAGCGTTTGAGGCAAAGCGAAAGAAAGAGGGAACCGCTGACGACTGAGCGGTTCCTCAAAAAAATCCCTTTTCCACGCGGCAGCGCGCTGGAAAAGGGATTTTTGGTTTGCGATATTTTCCTGTGTCCTGGCGCGGCGCGTCACGACGTGAAGTGCACGAAGAGCGTCGCGAGGAAGATCACGACGGCGAGCACCATCGTGACGAGACTGCCGCGCTCGACGAGGAGCGCAGCGCGTTCGCTGAGATCGGCATGGCGGCGCGCGTAGGTGAGGATGAGCGAGATGGAGAGCAGGGAGTACATGCTGCGGCTCAGGTTGTCGAGCTGCATCCAGCCGGCAGCCGTCACGAGCACGGTGAAGACCGTCACCGCCATGAGCACGTAGTCCTTGCCGATCTTTTTCTCCGTCGGTTTCTTTTCCGGCTTCTTATAGAGCTTTTCCTGCATTTTCCGATATTGTCTTGACATGGTCGTCCCTCTTTCTCTTGGATGATCGCCGTCCGGAGGAGCTCCGTGGCACCGGCGTTGACACACTTTTTCTATTATACCATAGATTCCAGAGCCGTGGGACATCGCGCCCCGTCCGGCAGAAGAAATTTGACGGATTTTTGTTGAGAATGGTTGCAGTTCGGCGAGAGGCTTGTTAAAATGAAGGGTACAAGTATACAAAGATACGATTCCTATAGCGATGAAACATGACGAACATCCGGCAGCGCAGGGGAGACGGCGCGCGTTCGCGCCGTCCGGTACTGGCGCCGCCTTGTGAGGAATATTTTACGAAAGGAGCGAGTTCTTTGATCCGAGAACATCGCAGTCGCGAGAAGCTGGAACACTATTATGAGAAATTCACGCAGGAGGGAACGCTTGACCCGAACGTGCATCCATGGGTCGCGGCGTCCTGGCAGAAGAGCCAGGAGCTCGGCGTGCCGCGCGAGAAGATGAACACGACGAAGCGGTACGCGCCGGAGGAATTCCACCGCCTGCAGCAGAAGCACCAGGAGGCCATCGACTACCTCATGAAGCTCAGCGAGGGCATCCGTGAGTTCTTCCAGGAGTACAACCTCTCCCTCTTGCTCATCGACGCGGACTGCGTCGTGCTCAAGAGCTACAGCCTGCCGTTCTACCAGATGACGCCGGGCGAGATCGAGGGCGCGCGCGTGGGCATCGAGGAGGTCGGCACGTCGAGCATCAGCGTGGCGTATGAGCACAAGACGCCCTTCTGGATGTTCGGCCCGGAGATGTGGGTCGAGGAGTGCCAGCTCGGCGACGCCTGCACGGCGCCCGTGAAGATCAACGGCGAGTGCCAGTATTTCATCACGCTTGTCTCGATGGAGCAGGTGGAGCTGCCGCAGGACGCGGTCATCTCCCTGCTGCTCACGCTGAAGAGCGCGCTCGAGGCGCATCTTGCGGAGGTCGTGCGCATCCGGGCGGAGGAAGCGATCCTCGACGCGACGCCGTTCGCGGTCTACCATGTACTGCCGGGCGGCGAGGTCGCCTATACGAACCAGCTCGGCAAGGAGCGCCTCACGCGCATCGGCGCAAAGCAGGAGCATGAGACGGGACGGAGGCTCAATCTCAACGACGTGATCCTCAACTACCGCCACACGCCGATCTACAAGGGCTTCCGCGGCGTCCCCTCCTACAACAAGGAGGTCACGTGGATCACGCCCGCGAAGACGTACGAGGACATCACGACGGTCGTGCCGCTCGAGCGCGACGAGGAGCAGGCGGTGAAGTCCGTCGTCGTCGTCTCCATGCCCATCGAGGACCTGCGGACGCTCGTCGCGCACGCGGCGGGCTACACGGCGAAGTACAGCCTGCAGTCGATGGTCGGCAGCGGCGCGGCATTCCAGAGCGTGCGCGAGAAGGCGGCGCGCGTCGCCCGCAACAAGCACCACGTGCTCATCCAGGGCGAGGCCGGCACGGGCAAGCAGCGCATGGCGCACGGCATCCATCAGGCGAGCCCGCGCGCGGCGGGCCCGCTCATCTCGCTGCGCTGCGGCGACGCGACGCCGGAGCTCCTCGAGCAGGAACTCTTCGGCATCGTGCTGAACCCGGATGTGAGCCATCAGGGGCGGCTCGAGCTCGCCTCGGGCGGTACGCTCTTCCTCGATGAGATCGAGAAGATGCCGAAGCAGATCGCCGAGGAGCTCGCGCGCGCGCTCGAGGCGGGCAAGACGCATCGCATCGGCGAGAAGAGCGTCGAGCGGTCGATCGACGTGCGCATCATCGCCGCCTGCGACAGCGACCTCAAGCGCCTCACGGAGCGCGGCCTCTTCTCCAAGGCGCTCTACGACATCATCTCGAAGAGCGTCATCCGCGTGCCCTCGCTGCGGAGCCGCCGCGAGGACATCCCCGAGATCGCGCGCCACATCGTGAGCGAGCTCGCCGAGCAGCACCAGATGGAGCCGAAGACGCTCGCCGACGCGACGATCGAGGTGCTGCGGAAATACGACTGGCCCGGCAACATCAAGCAGCTGCAGAGCGTGCTCGAGTACGCCTTCTTCAACACGAAGGCGGCGGTGATCGGCCCGGACGACATCAGTCTCATGGGCGACGTGAAGCCGGACAACAAGTGGAAAGAGGACAAGGACGTCTTCGTCAAGGCGTGGCAGGCGGCGGGCGGCAACGTGAGCCGCCTCGCGAACCTCCTCAACGTGAGCCGCGTGACGCTCTACCGCTATCTCAAGAAATACCATCTGGAAAAGAAATAAAGGAGTCATTTCGTGCGTTTAAGAAGAAAACCCTGGGTGGATCAGGCCATCCATGATTTCGATGCTTTCGTCTTCCCGAAGGATGCGCCCGCAAGCGAAGCGCAGCAGGGGCATTGGGCGGAGGTCTTCGGCAGGGAGGCGCCGCTCCACGTCGAGCTCGGCACGGGCAAGGGCGATTTCCTCAGCCAGCTCGCCGAGCGCGAGCCGGGAGTGAATTTCATCGGCATCGAGGCGCAGCAGGACGTGCTCTACGCCGCGGCGAAGAAGGTCGCGGAAAAGGAGCTTAAGAACGTGCGCCTGCTCGTCTTCGACATCCACGACATCGAGCGCATCTTCGCGCCCGGGGAGGTCGACCGGTTCTACATCAATTTCTGCGATCCCTGGCCGAAGAAGCGCCACTACAAGCGGCGACTGACGTATGTCGGCTTCCTGGAGAAGTACCGCCACCTGCTGAAGGCTGGCGGTGAGCTCCATTTCAAGACGGACAACCATCCGCTCTTCCTCTTCTCCCTCACGCAGTTCGAGGAGGCGGGGCTCACGGTGCGCGATATCTCCTACGACCTCCATGCGGAGGACCGGCCGGACAATATCATGACGGAGTATGAGCGGAAATTCAGCGGCTTCGGCGAGAAGATCCATCGCTGCGAAGTCGTGTTTCCCTGAGGGGGGCGGTGTTCTTGTCAGATAGAGAGGGAGGCGCGCGATCGCTTCGCACGCCGCTCGTGCGGAAGAAATTCTGGAACAGCGATATGGAGGCCGTCTTCGGCGTCATGCTCGTGCTGCTCGTCCTCGGGACGGTCAACGTGTTCAGCTCGAGCTTCGTCGACGCAGAGCTGCGCTACGATGATGCGTATTTCTTCCTGCGGCGCCATCTCATCTCCATGACGGTCGGCATCGTCGCTTTCTTCCTCGGCGCGCGTCTGGACTATCACCGGTGGCGCAGCTGGATGCCGTGGGTGCTCACGCTGACGTTCCTCGCGCTCGCGGCGGTCTTCGTCGTGGGGCCGGAGGTCAACGGCGCGCGGCGCTGGCTGCCGCTCCCGGTCATGCAGGTGCAGCCGGCGGAGGGGGCGAAGGTCGTTGCGATCATGCTCGCGGCGGCGGCGATGGCGGCGCAGGCCCGCCACAAGGCGCGCGTCTCGCCGCTCAACCTGCAGTACGCCTGCATCGTCCTCATGGCGGTGCTCGTAGAGAAGGAGCCGGACATGGGCACGGCGTGCGTGATTGCGGGCGTGCCCATCATCCTCTACCTCGTGGCGGCGCGCCTGTCCCTGCGGAACGTCCTCATCCTGGCAGGCGTGCTGGCGGTCGGCGTCACCTTCTTCGTCATGGCGCAGCCGTATCGCCTGGAGCGCGTGCGCGTGCTCTGGGACCCGTGGCAGGACGCGCAGAACATCGGCTATCAGACCGTGCAGTCGCTCTCGACGATCGGCTCAGGCGAGTTCCTCGGCATGGGGCTCGGCGTGGGCGTGAGCAAGTATGACTACCTGCCGGAGGCGCATACGGACTTCGCGTTCGCGATCTTCTGTCAGGAGAACGGCTACCTCGGCGCACTCTTTGTCGTGATCCTCTACACGGCGCTCGCCGTGTACGGCGTCCGCATCGCGCAGAAGGCGAGCGACCTCTACGGCCAGCTCCTCGCGTTCGGCATCGTCGTGCTCATCGTCGGGCAGGCGGCGGTCAACATGCTGATGGTCGGCGGCGTCTTCCCCGTGGTCGGCGTGCCGCTGCCCTTTATCAGCTACGGCGGCACGTCGCTCATCGTCACGATGTTCTCCGTGGGCATCCTCGTGAGTATCGGCAGGATCGGCGAGGTCGCACGGCGCGACCGGGAGCGCGCGCGGGAAAAGCAGCAGGCGGAGGCGGAAAAGCCGCGCCGCAGCCTGCGCCTCGTGCGTGGCCAGGGCGCGAGAGGCACGCGGGACTGAGGGAAGAGCGTGTGGATCGCCGCGGCGGGCAGCCGGGGCTTTGAGGAATGGAGGCGGGACCTATGATCGTTTTCCTTTTGATGACCTGCGCGCTGCTCGTCGTGATCTTCGCGCTGCACTGGAAATGCCTGCCGCTCGTGTTCCGCACGCCGGTGGCGACGGTCCTGCGCCGTGCCTCGCTCGCCTTCCTCGTGCTGACGATCCTGGGGCTCGTGCTCGGCCCGCTCGTCTGGCAGGACCTCACGGGGCTCCCGGGCGTATTGTTGCGCATCGCGGCGATCGGCGCCGTCGTGCAGGTCCTGCTCGTGCTTCTCACGTGCTTCGGCTGGCTCTTCCGCCGCCTCGCGGGGCTCACGGGCCCCGTGCACGTGGACTACGGGCGGCGGCGCTTGCTGCGCCACGCGGCGGCGTACCCGCTGCTCGCGCTCGTGGGCGGCCTCTACGGCGGCCTCTACGAGAAGGACGCGCAGGTGGTGCGGGAGCACTTCCTGCCTGTCCGGGACCTGCCCGCGGACCTGCGCGGGCTGCGCCTCGCCCAGCTCAGCGACGTGCATCTCGGCTGGTTCTTCTCGCTCGAGGACTACCGGGGGCTGCTCGAGCGCACGGTGGCGGGCGCGCCGGACGCGCTCGTGCTCACAGGCGATATCTTCGACGACGATGCGCTCAACGGGCGCGCCATCGCGCTTACGGCGCAGTATGCGGCGCGTCTGCCGCTCGGCATCTGGTACGTCTACGGCAACCATGAGCACCGGCGCGACCTCGCCGCCATCGAGGCGGCGCTCAAGGAGACGGACATCCACCTGCTCGTCAACGAGGCGCAGGTCGTGTGCGGGGCGGAGCGGCCGCTCGTCTTCGCGGGCGTCGACTATCCGGCCGCGCGCGGCGATGCGTTCACGGAGGAGCGGCAGGCGTACGCGGCGCAGGCGTTCGCCTCCGTGCCGCCGGATGCCGTGACGGTGCTGCTCGCGCACCATCCGGAGGCCATCGATGACGGTGCGGCGCACGGTGCGGCGCTCACGCTTACAGGCCATACGCACGGCTGCCAGTTCGGCTTCCTCGGCGTGCCGCTCTTGCCGTTTTTTAAGTACAACCGTGGCTTCGTGCGGGTCGGCGGTAGCCTCGGGTATGTGCACAGCGGCAACGGCAGCTGGTTCCCCTGCCGCATCGGCTGCCCGCCGGAGATCGCCTATTTCACGCTACGGCGTGCCTAGGGGAGGCATGGGATGACGGAGAAGGAACGAGCGCAGCTCGCGGCCATCCGCGCCCTGCTCGCGCGCGGCGCGGCGGAGGAGGCAATCCAGGCGCTCCAGGCGGCGGCGACGGCAGACTTCCTCGCGCAGGATGCCTGGCGGCTGCACGAGCTCTTCGGCGCGGCGTTCCGGCTGCTCGGCGATGCAGAGGGGTGCGCGCAGGCGTATTATGAGGCGGCGCGCGCCGACCGCTTCCTGCGCAGCCAGCGCGAGCATTACGCCGCGTACCTTTTCGCGCTGCACTATCTGCCGGGCATCGCGGCAGAGACGCTCGCGGCGCAGCATTTCGCCTGCGGGCAGCTGTACGGGCGCGAGGACCTCTCTGAGGACACGGGGGCGCGGGAGGATTCCCGGCGCCCCGTTTTGCGTGCGCCGGTGGAGGAGCAGGGGAGCGCGGCGGCGGTAGCGCGGTCTGCTGGGCCGCTGCGCGTCGGCTTCCTCGCGCCGGAGTTCCTCGATTCCGCCGCCGCGCGGTTCTATGATGTCTTCTTCGACCTGCCGCAGGTGGGATTTTCGCTTTTCGCCTACAGCCTGAGCGCGGAAGAGGATGAGGAGACGGCACGCGTGCGGGCGCGCACGGCAGCCTACCGCGTGCTCCCTTCGAAGGATATCGCTGCCGCGGTGGCATGCGTGCACGCCGATCGCCTCGACGTGCTCGTCGACCTCGGCGGCCATACGGCAGGCGGCGTCACGCTGCCGCTCGTTGCGCAGCGCCTTGCGCCCGTGCAGATCGAGGCGGTCGGCTGGTTCGATACGACGGGCGTGCCCGCCGTGGACGCGCTGCTCACGGACGGCGTGATGGACCCGCCGGGGGTGGAGCCGCTCTTTACGGAGCGCCTCTGCCGCCTGCCGCAGGCGTGGTGCTTCACGCCTGCGGCGGCGATGCGCGCGGCAGCGGAGACGGTACAGCGGCGGGCAGCGCGCGTCGGCGTCACGCTCGCCGCCTTCGGGAATTTCCTCAAGCTCAATGGCGACGTGCTCGCCTGCTGGCGAGAGGTCCTGCAGCGCCTGCCGGAGGCACGTCTCATCCTGCAGGATACGCTGCGTGTGCCGGCGCGCGTCCGGCACCTGCGCGCGCGCCTCGCCGCGGCGGGATTCCCGCCGCGGCGCGTTGACGTCCGTCTCGGCTCTGACACGTACCTGAGGGACCTCGCACAGGCGGACCTCGCGCTCGACCCGTTCCCCTATCCGGGCGGAGCGATGACGGGGACGGCGCTTGCGCTCGGCGTGCCCGTCGTGACGATGGCGGGCGACCATCACAGCGCGCGCGTCGGCTGCTCGCTGCTGGCGGCGGCAGGACACGCTGAGCTCATCGCACACGGCGCGGCAGATTACGTCCGCATCGTCTGCGCGCTCGCCGGGGACGATGCGCGGCGCGCGCGCCTGCGGGAGGACCTCCTGCGCCAGCAAGCGCCTGCGATCCTTTCCGCGCGCCGCCGTGCCTACGTGGAGTCGTTCGCGGCGCTCCTGCGCGTCCTCGCCGCGGAGGCGGCAGGCGCGCAGCGCGAAAGAGGCGAACGCTGAGGAGGCGCGTACCCTCTTTCGTGCAGTGTCGCCGCGTCCTCAGCGCACTGCGACTTCGAGAAGAGAGATCGAGAGACGAGAAAGGAAGTAGAAGGCGATGGGAGAACCGTCCATCCGGCAGGATGTCCTGCATTTCGTACCGCAAGGGCCGGAGCCGATGCGCGTGCTCGCTATTGACGAATGCGCGCTCCTGCCGCGCCTCCTCGAGCGCTTGCCCGAGGCGCGCGTCACCGCCGTCACGCGTTTCGCCGGGCTCGCCCTGCCCGCGGCGGTCTCGGCGCGCGTCCCGCTCCTCCACGCCGATGTGCGCCGGGACGACCTGCCGCTCCCCGCGGGGAGCTTCGACCTCATCCTCGCGCCGCACGTGCTCACGGAGGCGCTCGATCCCTACGCGTGCCTGCTCGGGCTTTCGCATCTCCTCACGGACGTCGGACGCCTCGTGACCTCGTTCCTCAACGTGCGCGCCATTGGCGTTCTGCGCGCGCTGCAGGCGGGGGAGTTCCCGTTCCGCGACGAGCGCCTCTACGCGAAGGCGGAGGTCGTGCGCCTCCTGAACGACGCGCTCTTCAAGGAGATCACCTTCGCGCCGGGCGCGCGGGCGCGCGCGGAGGCGGACGGCGAGGCGTGGCGTCAGATGGGCTTTGTCGACCCGAGCCAGGACCTCGAGACGAGCGTCTGGCTCGTGCGCGCCGACCGCTCGACGGCCGCCGTGGCGGCGCTCAAGAGCCTCTATACGAAAGAAACCCGCGCGGAGCTCGCACGGGTGCTGCACCGCATCGAGTACGGTGTCGGAGTGGAGGAGAACACGGAGCGCCTCCGGGCGCTCTGCGCGCGCGAGGGCATCTTCTTCGACTACCTCGAGGACTTCATCGAGGAGACTGTCGTGCATCCCGCGCGTCTGCAGGACGCGGTCAATGCGTGCTTCCAAGAGCGATGAGCCGCAGGCCGAGCGCGAACATCGCGCAGGCGAGCAGCACGAGGATGACCTTGGACTTCGTCTTTTTCGAGAGGCGTGCGCCGAGCTGCGCGCCGACGGCGGCGCCGATCGAGATGCAGATGGCGGGCAACCAGACGATGTGCTGCAGGAGGAAATGGCTGATGACGCCGAAGAGTGACGAGCATGCGAGCACGAAATGCGACGTTGCCGTCGCCACGTGCACGGGGAAGCCCAGGAGGTAGATCATGAGCGGCACGTGCACGACGCCGCCGCCGATGCCGAAGATGCTCGAGAGGAAGCCGACGATGAAGCTCGCGCCGATGCCGAGCCACTGGTTGAACTGGAAGTCCGGCCCGACCTCCTGCACCTCCGTCGCGTGCTTGTGCGTTGCGTTCCAGCCCATGAGCATCGCCATGAGCAACAGGAACAGGCCGAAGTAGAAGTCGAGCATCGGCCCGGAGAAATCGTCGACGATGTACGAGCCGAGGATCGCGCCGGGCAGCGTCGCAAGCGCGAACGGGATCGCCGCGCGGAACAGCACGCGCTTCTGCCGGATGTACGCCATCGTCCCCGAGAGCGCGTTCGCCATGACGATGACGAGCGACGTGCCCGTGATCTGCGCCGCGGAGTGGAAATACGGATAGATGCCGCCGTCACTCATGCAGAGGATGAAGATCGGCACGCAGATGAGGCCGCCGCCGATGCCGACGAGCGTGCCGAACGTGCCGACGCCGAGGCCGAGCAGCAGGAAGAGGATGATCTGGAGAACCATGGGAAGCCTTCTTTCCAAATAAAATATTCACCGCTATTATAGCACACGGGACCGCCGCTGTCGTGCTGGAGGGAGCTGAGGCCGCCGGAACATCGTACGCGCGGGCGGTGTTCATGTCCTCGTGACGGAATATTCATTTATTTATAGACAATTCGCCTCATTTATGTTATATTGGAAGAACCAATAAGAAAAAATTCAGAAGGGGAAGAAAACGAAAGGAGGATCGCGCGCCCCGTCCGTTCATCCGTGGAAAAACAATGAGGTGAATGAAATATGACAGCATTTCTTGTTGCACTCTGTGCCCTTATCCTAGGTTATTTCACTTATGGGAAAATCGTGGAACACGTCTTCGGCCCGACGGATCGGCCGACGCCTGCCGTGCGTTTCGACGACGGCGTCGACTACATCCCGCTGCCGACGTGGAAAGTCTTCATGATCCAGCTCTTAAACATCGCGGGCCTCGGGCCGATCTTCGGCGCGCTCGGCGGCGCGATCTGGGGACCGAGCGTCTACCTCTGGATCGTCTTCGGCACGATCTTCGCCGGCGGCGTGCACGACTACCTCTCCGGCATGATCTCCCTGCGCGAGGACGGCAAGAGCATCTCCGAGGTCGTCGGCAACCACATGGGCAGCACGATGCTCTTCATCATGCGCATTTTCTCCGTCGTGCTCCTCGTGCTCGTCGGCACGGTCTTCATGACGGGGCCGGCCGGGCTCCTCTCCAAGCTGACGGGTGTCGCCGTCACCTACGTGCTGCCCTGCGTGCTGCTCTACTACTTCCTCGCGACGCTGCTGCCGATCGACACGCTCATCGCGCGCTTCTATCCGATCTTTGGCGCCTGCCTCATCATCATGGCGCTCGGCATCATGGCGGGCATGCTCCTCGGCGTCGGCGGGCATACGATGCCGGAGATGACGCTCGAGAACCTCCATCCGCTCGGCTCGGAGAAGATGCCGATCTGGCCGCTCATGTTCATCACGGTCGCCTGCGGCGCCGTCTCCGGCTTCCACTCCACGCAGTCGCCGCTCATGGCGCGCTGCCTCAAG
>CACWQW010000003.1 GCA_902763085.1 Dongibacter bovis | reverse complement strand
CGATTCTCCTTTGTGGTTGTGTTTTTGTGCAACTACATTTTACCACAAGGGTTCGCTATGGATTTTTAAGTGTTCAACTTAATTATACAATCCGCCGACCAGGATACCGACCAAGTTAACGGCATACTGGGGCTAGACCTTGATCATAAACCGATCGAACCGAGAAGGCCAGGTCGAAACGATGGCCTCCCTTCAGCACGCCGTATTATTATAGGTGGAAATAGCACTTGGACATATTTCCGCAAACAAAGAGCACCTGTAAAAGTACCGATTTTCGTCTTAGAGCAGTTCCCGTGAACGGGCGGAAATGTGCCCGGAATCCAGACATTCAGGTGCTTGTCTCATGCCACGTGGAAACAATATCATTATTGTCAAAGGAGAACACTGAAGCATCATCCGACATTTAGATTCGTGCAAACAATCTAACGTAAAAATCGATTGCTGAACTAATATGCTTTTTTTCTACACTGGCGCATTGTTGAACTTTAAAAAGTTTATTCACAAATTTACAAAACAATAACAAAAGAAAATGCCTTCTTTGCTATGCTAAAGGAAATTCTTTTGTTTATGTCTGTGTCGTTCGGAAATGCTTCGATCTCTCGAAAGGCTATGCATTCACGGGCTTCGCAGATGCGATGTGAGGAGGAGAAGGCATGATGGAGAAAGGTATGAGTCGCCGTTCCTTTTTGAGATGGTCTGCCGGAGCGGTCGCGGGGATGGCATTGTTCGGCATCGCGCAGCAATCGCATGGATACGCTGCTGAGGTGGCTGGACCTTCCGTATCGATGTCAGAAATTCCGATGGATCCCGAGCAGATTGCACGTGAGTCCCCCTTGATCCAGGGGAATATGAAAAAGCTGACATCCTACGCTTCCAGCCTCAAGAATCGTGGTCTCCGCACGAAAGTTGAGGAAGTCTTGGAGCATCCGGCGCCGACGTTCTTGAGCCAATACGGTTCGGCGGATGTAACAAGGGTGTATGCGGAGTTGCAGGCAAAAGGGCTGGTAGATCCGGATAAGATCACGGCTGAAACACTGCTGCCGCCCATTCAAGATCCGAAGGTTTCGCCGCAACCGTTCCTGACAGCTCCGGGCAGTGGCTATCAAAGCCACCATCCGTATCCAGGAGGGCTCGTGACACACACAGCAGCCAATGTCTCGATCCTGCTCGGCATCTACCATGCATATGAGGAGGTCTTTGCCGATAGCTGCGATTATGATACGGCAGTAGCGGGAGAGATCCTGCATGATTTAGCTAAACCGTATGTATTCCAATGGCAGGCAGACGGCAGTTCGCGAAAGGAATATACGATCGCAGGGACGGGCGCCCATCATATCCTGAGTGTCGCGGAGTCGATCTATCGCGACATGCCGACAAAAGTCATCATCGCGCAGGCTTGTGCCCATAACCACCCTGGGAGCGAGAAAGATGCAACCGATGTCGAGCACTGGCTTCAGGCAGCGTGCATCCTCGCCGGCAAAGACGCCGTCCGCATGGGGTTATTGGATCGTGATGGCCATCTGAAAGAGCCGATCGGTTCGGAGGGATTCCTCGTCCATCTCGGCGATCACGATTGGGTGCTCAGTGGCTTTGCAGCGAAAAAATGTGTTGCTTATTTGCGAGCGTATGCGAAGAGGACGTTTGGGGCCCTGGAAGAAGAACGGTTCAATGCCTTGCGCAATTATGTAGGAAGTCGTGTGAGCTATATGCGCCTCTATCAAGCTATCGAGCGAGGAGAAGCAGAGGCACTCCTCGCTTCTGTCGTGAAACCGTAAGGATCTCGAGAAAACGATAAGATATGGAAGCCGATATCGGCATCGGGCTACGATGTCGATATCGGCTTTCGTATGGAATAGGGCCAGACAAATGGAGGCAGAGCGTATGCGACATGACGTTCATAGGATGCCAGATAGAGATGACAAAGGGCGAGAAGCGGACTGCTCTTGAGCTTCATTGCTTTTTCTCATATAATAGTTGCATAAAGAAAGGGATCGGTTTATTTACTGTCATTAGATGAGGGTGGAGTTGCTTTGTTTCCTGGAATCGGCGTTTTGACAAACATCTTCGGGATCATATTCGGTGGCATCATCGGACTCGGCTTCGGCAGATTGATTTCTGAGCGATTCCAGAAAACGCTGACGATGGCATGCGCAGTCGCTGTGATCTTCCTCGGCTTGACGGGCACGGTCAAGGAGATGCTATCGATCACAGCGAATGGTACTTTGGAGTTGACAGGAACGTACCGGATGCTTGCAAGCTTGATTGGGGGCGCTCTCATCGGTGAGCTGATCAACATCGAAGACCGCATGGAGCATTTTGGCATTTGGCTGAAAGAAAAGACGGGTAGCGGCGGAGATGCGCGTTTCGTCGATGGCTTCGTTACGGCTTCCCTGACGGTTTGCATCGGAGCGATGGCTGTCATTGGCTCGATTGACGATCGTCTTCTGGCAGATCCATCCATATTGTTCGCGAAGACAGTACTTGATGCCGTCATCGTCATGATCATGACAGCATCCCTCGGGAAAGGGTGCATCTTTTCCGCACTCTCTGTTGGCATCTTTCAAGGAGCGATTTTCTTTGCCGCGGGTTTCTTGAAGCCGTTCATGACGCAAGAAGCATTGTCAGCACTCAGCGCTGTTGGTGACATCTTGATTTTCTGCGTAGGAACGAACCTTTTTGGGCTGCCACATATCCGGGTGGCGAATCTCCTGCCCGCACTGGTGATCGCGGTCCTGTGGGTGTTGGTGTAGCGTCCGAGGTTCCTTATGGCGCCTGCGTTACTCCGTGGATGAGGCGCAGGAGCTGAGCGCTCGTGCGCGAAAGGTTCTTTTTCGTCTCGGCAGGGGCCATCGCATTCGTTCGCGCCATGGGAGCGGACAAGATGGGAAAATAGGCGTCGATGCACTGCTCATTCAGTGCGTCGGCGCCTTTCGTACATGTTCCTGCAAGGGCGAGGGTGAGACACCGCGGATTCAATTCTTTGGCGCGAGCGGCAAGGACAGCGGGGGCTTTGCCCATGGCGGTCTGTGCATCAAGGCAGCCTTCGCCCGTGATGAGGACGTCGGCATCGACAAGTTCCCTTTCAATGCCGGTGTAGCGCAGGACGAGCGGTGCACCGGCCGTCAGTGTGCCGTGCAGGTACGTGTGGAAGGCGAACCCGAGTCCGCCAGCAGCGCCAGCACCGGGAAGATCCATATCGGTTGCGGCACCAGGGATGGCCGCTTCCGTGAGATGTGCGAAGGCTGAGATGCTTCGATCCATTTGGGCACAAACCTCTGGGGATGCCCCCTTTTGTGGCGCGAAAATCTGAGAACATCCCGTTTCTCCGCAGAGGGGGGGGTTGACATCACAGGCGATATCGAACCTGCAGTCTTGATATTTAGTGAGTGCGCGAGCATCGATGGAGCGAACGCAAGCGAGATCTCGGCCTAATGGCACGTCTGGGACGCCGGCAAACTTCACGCCGAGGGCGGCGAGCATGCCGAGCCCGCAGTCATTGGTCGCACTCCCACCAATCCCGATGAGGAAGTGGCGCGCACCGTGTACATAGGCGGCTGCAATCAGCTCGCCGACGCCGTAAGAGGTCGTTTGCAAGGGATTACGCTGAGATTCGGGGACAAGGGCCAGCCCAGCAGCATCGGCCATCTCTATGATGGCAGTTCTCGTCTCTTCCAGCCAGCCGAAGCGACTATGGATTTTCGTGCCGAGCGGCCCGATGACGGTCACGCTGATGCAAGTACCACCAAGCCCGCTCGTCAGAGCATCGACTGTGCCCTCGCCGCCATCGGCAAGTGGAAAGACCAGCACGTGATCATCGGGAAACACCGAGAGAATCCCGCTCCGGACCGCCGCTCCTGCCTCGAGAGAGGATAGCGATCCCTTGAAGGAGTCAAGGGAAACAACGATTTTCATAAGTGGGAATCTCCTCTCAGATGGCATCCTGTGTTTCTGCATGGAAGAATTCGATGATCTTATGGATGGCGAGAGCCATGTGGTCAGGGTTCTGGAACGGGTGGTTCGCGCCGGCGATGGGGAGGAATTCTATGACGTTGTTCTCGGCAAAGGCGCGTGCATCTTCGATGGGAACGGTATCGTCGTTCGTGCCGTGCAGGATGAACATGCTGTCAGCGAAATCAAAATATTCGTGTTCAAGTGGGCTGAACGACTTGAGATCATCAAGGAAGGATTGATCGATCTTCATTTTTCGCTCAAATCCGATTTGGATCTCCTTGCCTTTGCGAAGTTTTGTGCGATCGGCCTCAGGAATCCGCGCCAGCATCGTCTCGTATAAATGAATGGCAGGACAGCGCAGAGCAATGCGCTGGAAAGGATTGCCGATTTCTAGGAGATAGCGCAAGGTAAGATAGCCACCGAGACTCGTGGAATAATTAAAGAGGTCTTTTGCTTGCAATTCGTTTTTAGCGTGCTTTGCAACAATGGTCAGATAGGTCATACACTCATCGATGGTGAGCTTTTTGCGCGCATCCATGCCATGACATGGCCAGTCAAACGCGAGCACAGCCCAGCCTTTGTATTTCGTCGTCAGGTGCTCGCCAAAGCTTTTGATGCCAGCCGTTTCTTTGCTGCTGCCGAATCCATGCGTGACGATGGCAACATGAGGGAACGTACGCGCTGCCTTGTCGCGATCGTTCGTGATGAGCTTGCAGCGGATGCTGTAGCCGTCCTCGTTGATTTCAAAGTGTTTTTCCATGAAAGAACCTCGTTTCCGTGCAGATATTCCCCCGTGCATTGCAAGAGCGCCAAAAGGGGCGCGAGCTGCTCGGGCGGATGCCTCTATGGCGTAACGTGTCGAGCCTATTTGCTTTATTATAACAGATTTGAGGAAAAGAGTCGTCTATGATAAAATACTGAAAGGTATATAGTCTGAGAGATAGAAAAGGGCAGGGTTTTCCCGGCGCGGGAATCTGACTGCGTCGGGGCTCATGACCGAATGAGCTGAATGAACGATATGAGGAGTGGTCTGTATGGAATTCAGACAGCTGGAGTATTTCGTCACCATCAGTGAGCTTGAGAATTTCACGCGCACGGCGGAGGTCTTGCATGTTTCACAGCCATCTGTTACGAAGGCAATCAAGTCACTGGAAGGGGAACTGAAGCTGACTTTGATTGACCGCAGCCAGAAGCATGTGCAGCTGACGGAGGAGGGGAGAACGTTCCTCATCCATGCCCAGAGAATCATGCGGGATGTGCAGTCCGCGTATCAAGATATGCAGCGGTTCCATAGTGAAGCGCGGGGGACTATCCGCTTCGGCATTCCGCCAATGGTGGAAGGATATCTTTTCCCAGATTTCTTCACGAAATTCCGAGCGGCATATCCCGACATTACGCTCGATGTACAGGAATTCAACGATTCCTTTGAAGTACGCGAACAGGCCGATCTCGGTGAGCTGGATTTCGGCATCGTGCTCAGCAGTCCGGAGGAAACCGGTGCGAATGAATTCCTCATCATGACGGACAAGATGGGACTTTGCCTACCGCTGCAACATCCACTGAAAGATCTCGAGGTTGTTCCATTCCAGAGGCTGCGTAAGGAAAAATTCATCATGCAACAGCCACACACGTTCCAATATCGTACCGTTTTTGACAGTTGCACGCAACATGGGTTTACGCCGGATATCGTGCTCTGCACGTCGCAGCTCAAGACGATCAAGCAGCTGGTGGCCAATGGGACAGGCATTTCCGTATTGCCGAATTTCGTCACACAGAATGAGACGATTTTCTGCCGCAGGGCAATCGATCCGCAGATACCGCTCCATATTTCGCTCTATTGGGGAAACCACAAGACGTTCTCCTCCATCGATAACCGGTTCATGGATTTTATGCGCAAATATACGGAAGCACCGGATTTCAAAAAACATTTTCGCCAGGAATAGGGAAGGGGTCTGAGAGAGACTTATGCAGTTGAAGCGCCTGGAAGCCTACGGGTTCAAGTCATTTGCCGACAAGACGGAGATCGTCTTCCATCCCGGCATCACGGCAGTTGTCGGGCCCAATGGCAGCGGCAAGAGCAACATCACAGATGCGATCCGCTGGGTGCTTGGGGAGCAGAATGCCAGGAACCTGCGTGCTGCGAAGGCTGAGGATATCATTTTTGCTGGTAGCTCTGAACGCAGGCCGCTCAATGTGGCGGAGGTTTCTCTTGTCTTTGATAATTCAGATGGAACGTTGCCCATCGCCTATCAGGAAGTCGTCGTGACGCGGCGGCTCTTCCGCAGCGGAGAGAGTGAATCCTACATCAACCAAACGCGATGCCGCATCAAAGATGTGTATCAGCTCTTTGCCGATACTGGCATCGGCCATGAAGGCATGAGTATCATCGGTCAGAACAGGATCGACAGGATCCTGAACAGTCGACCGGAGGAACGACGCGCTTTCTTTGAGGAGACGGCAGGGATCACGAAATACAAAGCACGCAAGGGAGAGGCACTCCAAAAGATGGAGGCAACCGAGAAGAATCTCGTTCGCGTGCAGGATATCATGCAGGAAATCGAGGGGCAGCTTCTCCCCTTGGCAAAACAGGCGGAAAGGACACGTGCGTTCGATGACCTCTCCGCGAAGTATCGCCGCTATGAGGTATCCAGCTTGCGTGGTAAGTACGGAGGGCTAGAGGCGCAGCGCGCGGAAAAGCAGGCGGAAAGGGAAAACGTACAGCAGCAGCAAGTGGCCCTCTTGGCTGAGATCGAGAAGCGGGGGGCGGAGCGTGAGCAGGTGAAGCTGCAAGTCATCGAGCAGGAGAACACCCTGCAGGGGCTCGCGAAACAGGAAAAGCATCTACAGGAACAGTCGGAACAGCTGCAGTCAGCGCTCTCGGCCCTGAAAGAGCGCTGTGCGAGCGAAGAAACCGCGTATGCACGCCTGCAGAAGCAGGAGGATGAGACAGCAAAGGAACTCGAGGTGGATCAGGTCTCATCAGCGCAGCTTTCAGATGGGATCATAAAAGATACTTCTGCAATCAAGGCCATGGAAGAGGAACTTGCAAAGGCGCGGGAGCAATCGGATCGGACGGCGGCTGCGCTCGCAAAGGCCAAAGAGGCATCAAGTGCAGCCCGCACGAAGGAGGATGCGCAGAGATCGCTTTGGAATGCGCGGAAACAAGCGTTGGCAGTCCTTGAAAAGTCCCTGGAATGGAACCATGAGAACCGACAGGAACGGGAGGGGCGACGCAGGGAATGGGAAAAGCGGATCGCCCATCTGCAGGCACGTGAGGAAAAGACGCAGGCTAGTCTCACCAGTATCCGACAAGAGGCAGAGCGCATCGGACAGGATCTCAGCCAGGTGGTGGCGAGACATCGCGAGACGCAGGCAAAGCTCACGCGGGAACGCACGTTGCAGCAGCGACAAAGGGAACAGGCGAAGGAACTCACAAGTCGTTGGAAGATCCTCGAGCGCATGCAGCAGACCTATGAGGGGTTCGGTGCGTCTGTGCGGGCTGTCCTGCGCAGTGAAGAATCCTGGGAAAGCGGTGTCTGCGGTGCAGTTGCTGAGCTCATCGACGTGCCGGAACGATATGTGACGGCTTTGGAAGTCGCGCTCGCGGGTAGCCAACAGCATGTCGTGACGACGGATACGGAAACAGCAAAAGAGGCCATTGCCTATCTGAAACGTCGACGCCTTGGCAGGGTGACGTTTTTGCCGCTGACCTCTCTTGTCGTACAGACATCGAAGGGAGCAGAGCATCTGCTGGAGATGGAAGGGGCCATCGGCTTTGCCAACCATCTGATCCGCGTAGAGGAGCGGTATCGTCGCGTGGCGGATTTCTTATTGGGAAGAACGCTGGTTACCGATACGCTCGAGCATGCGCTGGCGATTGCCAAGGCGGCGAGATGGCGGCAACGCATCGTGACGCTCGAAGGAGAACTGCTGCATGCTGGCGGCTCTCTTTCCGGCGGTGGCCGCACGCACCGGGAGGCAAGTTTCCTCGGCCGCCGCAGTGAATTGGAACTTTGCCGTAAGAGGCGCGAGGCGCTGGTAGCAGAAGAAGCCGCACGGAAGCAACAGATAGGCGAACTCACGTTGGAGTTCAGCGATCAGGAAAAGGCGCAGGCAGCGCTCGAACAGCGGCGGCAGGGGCACTCCCTCCGCGAAGCGGAGCTCACGACATCGCTCTCCGCCATCGGCAATGCCTTGCAGCAGGAAAGGCGTGGGTTTCAGGAGTTTTCAGCACAGCAGGCAGCAAAGCAGCAATCCCTTGCCAAGGCGGAGTCGGACCATTTGTTGCTTCAGGAGCAGGTACAGGATGCGGAGCGACGGCTGCGCCAATGCGAAACGGTATCAGGAGATAGGAAGCAGGAGGAGGATGCGCTGGCCGTTGAGGCGGATACCTGGCAGCGTAGGATTTATTCGCAGGAGACAGATCATGCGGTGCGCGTTGCCAATTTGGATCAGGCGCGGTCGCGCCTGGAGGATACGCAAAAGCGCATGGAGCAAAAGAAACAGGTCCTGGCGAACGTGCGAGAAGAACTCACCCAGATGGATTCGCAGGGCGAGAAAAACCGTAGCGCTATGGAGACAGTTACCAAGGACCTGGAGCGGCTGCGCGATCAGCGCCAGCAGTTGCGGCATCAGCAAGATGCTTGCTACACAGGAAAGATGCGTCTACTCGAGCAAGATAAGGACATGGAGCAGGACATCAAGACCTTATCTTCGCGGCAGCGGGAGCAGCAAGAGACGGTGCATCAACTCGATCTACAGCTTTCCAGAGTTGCCTACGAGATGGAAGAATGTGCACAAGCGCTGTTATCCAAGTATGGTTTGACGCCTGATGCAGCGGCGGAGCAATGCCTAGATCTGCCAAATGAGGAGATTGCCAAGCAGCTGCGGAAGCTCCAACGGGAGATCGAAGCTCTCGGCCCAGTGAATCCTGGGGCAATCAAGGAATACGAGCAGCAGCAGAAGCGTTTGGAATTCATCCAGCAGCAGGCACAGGACCTGAAGGATGCAAAAGGCGATCTCTTGAAGCTCATCGAAGAGATGGATGAGACGATGAGACAGCGTTTTCAGACAGCATTTGCTCAGATCCAGCAGTATTTCCACCAATGCTTTACCAAATTGTTCGGTGGCGGCCAGGCAGAGCTGAAACTCCTGGATGCAGATATCCTGCATGCGGGAATCGACATCCTCGTGACTCTGCCGCGTAAGAAACGTCAGGGACTTTCGGCGCTCTCTGGCGGCGAGCGAGCTCTGACGGTCATCGCCTTGCTCTTTGCGTTCCTCATGTACAAGCCGTCACCGTTTTCCGTGTTGGATGAGATCGATGCGCCGCTCGATGAAGCGAATGTCGTTCGTTTTGGGGCGTTCCTGGAGGAACTTTCCCATGCTACGCAGTTCATCGTGGTGACGCATCGCAAGGGAACGATGGAAGCTGCCGATACGATGTACGGCGTGACGACTGACGGGACCGGTGTGTCGAAAGTGCTCTCCGTACGGCTCGATGATGTTGCTGATTGATCTACGAAAGGGAGGTTCCTAGCGATGGGATTTTTTGATAAATTAAAAAAAGGACTCAATAAGACGCGTGAGAATTTCACCAATCGCATCGAGAAACTCGTCATCGGCTATGCAGATATTGATGACGACCTTCTCGATGAACTCGAGGAAACGTTGCTCATGGCGGATGTTGGCGTTTCTACGACAGAAAAATTGATGGCGGCTGTGCGCCAGGGCATCAAGAAGAAGCAGATCAATTCGCCAGAAGACCTGAAACCATTCTTGGCGAAGGAGATCAGTGCCATCCTGACGGCAGGAGAAGACCAGAATCAGACGAAGATGGCTGAGGAGGGACCGACCGTCCTTCTCGTCATCGGCGTGAATGGCGCAGGGAAGACGACGACCATCGGCAAGCTTGCTGCCTACTATAAAGGACAGGGGAAACGTGTGATGCTCGCGGCAGCGGATACGTTCCGCGCCGCTGCCATCGACCAGCTCGAAGTCTGGGGAGAGCGTACGGGGGCGCAAGTCATCAAGCATGAAGAGGGCTCGGACCCTGCGGCCGTTGCCTTCGACGCCGTCAAGGCGGCGATAGCGCGCCGCGTCGACCTCTTGATCGTCGATACGGCTGGCCGCTTGCAGACGAAGTCGAACCTCATGCAGGAGCTTGAGAAAATCAACCGCGTAATCCAGCGGGAAATCCCGGGAGCACCGCACGAGACGCTGCTTGTCCTCGATGCGACGACCGGGCAGAATGCGCTCCACCAGGCGGAGCTTTTCACGAAGGCAGCTCCCATCACAGGCGTCGTCCTGACCAAGCTCGACGGGACGGCAAAAGGCGGCGTCATCATCGGCATCAAGAGCCAGCTTGCGATGCCTGTGAAGTGGATCGGCGTCGGAGAAGGCGTAGAGGACTTGCGCCCGTTCGTCGCGGAGGACTTTGCCAAGGCATTGTTGGGGAGCTGAAAAATCGAAATCACCCTGAGGCGGAAGGGTAGACGCTCCTGTGTTTTTTTATTATAATGAAATCATGCATTGTTGATTCGAGGGAGGATTTTCTCAGCATGAAGAATACGAAACCCATTTATATCATCGGCCATCGCAATCCGGATACGGATTCCATCTGCTCTGCCATCGGCTATGCCCATCTCAAGCAGGCCCTCGGGGAGAATGTCGTTGCGGCGCGTGCAGGTAAGATCAATGCCGAGACGAAGTATGCTCTTGAGCATTTCCATATGCAGCAGCCGTTGCTCCTTTCTGACCTTTATCCGCGCGTCAAGGATGTGCTGCTTGACTGCAAGATTGTCGTCAAGCAGCATGACACGCTACGTCAGCTGGGGGAAATCATGCGCGATCATGATTTGCGCTCCGTGCCTGTGACGGACAGCAAGGGCATCCTCGTCGGTATCGTGACGGTCTCCGACCTCGCCAAACGCTATTTCCAGGAGCTCGGCATGGCGCACCTCGCCGACATGCGTGTGCGCTATCGAGACATCATCGCCGCCATCGATGCAAAGGTCCTCGTCGATGGTATCGAAAGCGATTTCATCCAGGGAGATGTGCGCATTGCCGCAGGTTCCCTCAAGACAATCAAAGAAGGAATCAGGGAAAATGACATCGTGCTCATCGGCGACCGTCACGATGAGACCATCATCGACTGCGTGGAACAGGGGATTTCCGTGCTCGTCATCACGGGGAATGGCCGCGTTTCGGCTGATGTCATCGAGGCGGCGGAGGCACGTCATATGTTCGTTCTCTCCACGCCCTACGATACGTATACGACGGCGCGTCTCATCAACCAGTGTGTGCCGGTACGCCGCATCATGCATCCTGATCCCGTCTGCTTCAAGCCGATGGATCTCCTCTCAGATATCAAAGGGACGATGGAGCAGACGCATTATCGGAACTACCCAGTCATCGAGAACGGACGCCTCGTCGGCCTTGTGAGCCGCGATGAACTGACCATGCCGGAGCGCGACCGTGTAATCCTCGTCGATCACAATGAGCGAGGACAAGCGGTTGAGGGCATTGAAGAAGCGAAGATCATCGAGATCATCGATCATCATCGCCTTGGCGGTATCCAGACGAGCGAGCCGATCTTCACGCATGCAGAGCCGGTCGGCTGCACGGCGACGATCGTCGCCAATATGCATTGGCAGCAGGATGTTGACATTCCCGCGCCGATCGCGGGGTTGCTCCTCTCCGCCATCCTCTCGGATACGGTGCTCTTCAAGTCTCCGACCTGCACGCCGTATGACAAGAAGACGGCTGAGCGCCTCGCGGAGATCGCAGGAGTCGACCTCAAGGAATACGGCATGGCAATGCTGAAGGCAGGCTCCGGCATCGGTGATATGACGCCGATGGAGATTGCCAAGAACGACTCCAAGGAATTCCAGATGGGGGATTACCATCTGCTCATCAGCCAGATTTCCGTCATGGATCCCAAGGAAGTGCTCGACCTCGAGCCGCAGCTCATCGAGGCGATGACGACGATCTGTGAGAAGGAAGGCTTCGACATGAGCCTCGTGATGGTCACGGATATCCTTGAAGAAGCGACGTATCTGCTCTATGCCGGTTCGCCGAAGACGCTGATCGGCGAGGCGTTCAAGAAGGATGCGAGCGGCACGCATGTCTATCTGCCGGGAGTCATGAGCCGCAAGAAGCAGATTGTCCCACCCCTTTCTGAGGCCGTGAAGCGCATCAAGGAGAAAGAATAACTCGTCAACAGTCTGTTTCGCCGCCCCTGATGTGTCAGGGGCGGCTTTTTCACCGTATATTCCGTATGAAAACGAGGAGGAAATCTTGGATATTTTCAGTGGACTCAATCCCGCACAGCAGAAGGCTGTCGCTCATTTGGAAGGCCCCTTGCTCATCATGGCCGGTGCTGGGTCCGGTAAGACGAAGGTACTCACCTGCCGCATTGCGAATCTGCTCGCACATGACGTGCCGCCCTATCGGATCCTTGCAATCACGTTTACGAACAAAGCGGCGGCAGAGATGCGGGAACGCGTGGATCGCATGATTGGGGATGCCGCCAAGGACGTATGGCTCAGTACGTTCCACTCCTTTTGTGCACGCTTCCTGCGCCGTGAGATCGAGGCAACGGAAATCTATCAGCGCAATTTCGTGATCTACGATACAAGTGATAGTCAGACCGTAATCAAAGATTGCTTGAAGAAGCTGAACCTCGATGAAAAGCAATTCGCACCGAATAATATCCTGAGTGCAATCTCCAATGCCAAGAATCAACTGCAAGGGCCGCATACGTTTCGAAAACTCGCGAACGGCTTTTTCCAGGAAAAAGTCGCCGATGTTTATGAACTCTATGCGCAGCGTCTCCGCGAGAACAATGCGCTTGATTTTGATGATCTGCTCATGGTCTCTGTGATGCTGCTCGAAGAACATGAAGATATCCGCCAGAAATACCAGAGACGTTTCCAATATATCCTGGTCGATGAGTATCAGGATACGAATGGCGCACAGTATCAGTTGACGAAAATCCTTGCCGGACAGCATCATAATCTCTGCGTCGTCGGTGATGCAGATCAGTCCATCTACGGCTGGCGTGGCGCCGATATCCGCAATATCATGGATTTCGAGAAAGATTATCCGGAAGCTGTGACCATCAAGCTCGAACAGAATTATCGCTCGACGAAGACCATCCTCGAGGCGGCAAACGCCGTCATAGAGAACAATGTACAGCGGAAGAAAAAAGAGCTTTGGACAGAAAATCCACAGGGGGAGAAGATCACATCGTACCAAGCGGCGGATGAACGCGATGAAGCTCATTTCGTTGCGATGACCATCCAAAAGCAAAAGGACATCTTTCAGGCGAGTTATGGCGATATGGCCATCCTTTACCGGACCAATGCGCAGTCGCGTATCTTAGAGGAAGGGCTCATGGCCGCCCATATCCCCTACACGATGGTGGGGGGGCTGAAATTCTATGATCGTAAGGAAATCAAGGATATCGTCGCGTATCTGCGCGTGATTTTCAATCCCCTCGACAATGTGAGCCTGCTGCGCATCATCAATGTGCCGAAGCGAGGCATCGGCCAAACGTCGCTTAGCAAGCTCCTGGAGTTTGCTGAGGCCAACGGGCTGACGCTTTTCGATGTCATTTCCAATCAGGATGTATTGGCCTCGATCCCCGGGATCACCAACCGCGTCAAACATCCATTGGAAGTGTTCACTTCTTTCATTTTCAATACGATGGCCGTCCAGTCTAATTTGCCGATGAATGAACTCATCTCGCATATCATGCAGGAAACGGGTTATCAGGAAGAATTGGAGAATGATAAAAAATCAGAAAGTAAGGATCGCTTGGAAAACCTCAAGGAATTCATCGGCATGGCCAAGGAATTCGTGCGGAGAGAAGAACAGCCAACCCTCGAGAATTTCCTCGCGGAGTTGTCCCTCGTTTCCGATGTGGACAATGCGGAGTTTACGGATGACCGCGTCACGCTCATGACGCTGCATGCAGCCAAAGGCCTGGAGTTCCCCATCGTTTTCCTGACGGGAATGGAGGAAGGAATTTTCCCGCACAGCCGCTCTCTCATGGACGAGGCGCAGATGGAAGAAGAACGACGCGCCTGCTACGTTGGCATCACACGTGCTGAGCGGAAGCTGTACCTGACGCATGCGAAACTGCGCACGATTTACGGGCGCAGCAGTGCCAATCCTCCCTCGCGGTTTCTTCAGGAAATCCCCAAGGAATGCCTGGAGGAGCTCGTGCCTCGCCGCAACGCTTATGGGTTTGCGTCTGCCAGCTCCTATGGAGCGCAGCAGCGGCAGGGAATCATGACGTTCCGCTCTTCGGCTGCGTCCTTCCGTGGTGGCGCGTATTTCTCCGGGCAGCCGAAATCGGCCCTCGAAGCGATGCGCGAGCTTTCCGCTTCTCGTCAGGTGCCGGTAGAGCGCGGTGTCATCCGGCCGGACGCGACGATCGTATGGCATGTCGGAGACAAGGCAAAGCATGGGAAATGGGGCATTGGCACCGTGGTCTCCGTCAAGGGAGAGGGGGAAGAGATCGAGCTCCAGATTGCCTTCCCGAATCAAGGCGTGAAAGGACTGATGCAGAAGTACGCGCCCATCGAGAAGGTTTGATTCGATACCTGCGCCCCTGGCCATGTGAGAAAATTACAGACCTGTGGGGAAGCCTCTGCTATCCTGACAAGGTACGGTGTGTAGTTCCTGGATTTCGTAGAGGAAAGGAATGGATGCTATGGAAAAGAAGATCATCGTCATAGGCTCGGGTCCTGCAGGGATCTCTGCAGCCCTTTACGCGCGGCGTAGCGGTGCAGAGGTTACAGTCGTGACCAAAGGGGCGGGAGCACTTGCGAAAGCCGAGCGCATTGAAAATTACTATGGCTTTGCAGAGCCGCTCTCTGGCGCAGAGCTCGAACGACAGGGGATTGCTGGAGCAAAGAAGCTCGGCGTCATTTTCCAAGAAGGGGAGGTCATGCAGCTAGGGTTCAATGATACGTTCGATGGTTATCAGGTATCCGGCCCTTCCTTCGAACTTTCTGCGCCCAGCGTAATCTTGGCAGCAGGGGCGTCACGACAGAGCCTCCGCGTTCCAGGCATTGCGGAGTTCGAAGGCAAAGGCGTGAGTTACTGCGCGATTTGCGATGCGTTTTTCTATCGACAAAAGCGCGTTGCCGTGATCGGGAGTGGAGAATATGCGCTCCATGAAGCGGAAGTACTCGCTCCGCATGCTGCTGAACTCCATATCTTGACGAATGGAGCTGAGACGGATGTGGCGTTCCCACAAGAGATGTTGCTCCACAAACAGAAGATTGCTGCTGTTGAAGGGGAAAACCATGTGGAGCGTATCGTCTTTGAAGATGGTTCCCTCCTTCCGCTCGATGGTATCTTCCTGGCGATCGGTACGGCCGGGAGCGTCGCCCTTGCGAAAAAAATGGGAATCTTGCTCGATGGACAAAACATCCGTGTTGATGATAACATGGCAACCAATGTACCGGGAATCTTTGCCGCGGGTGATTGTACGGGGGGACTCCTACAGGTGGCAAAAGCCGTGTATGACGGGGCGAGAGCAGGTTTGGCCGCCAGCAAGTTTATTCGTGGGAAATAAGGAATTCACCCATGGGCTTCCTTGTCAATCCATCATTGAAATGATAGGATAGACAAGGAAGTAATGATTATATAAAGAAAAGAGTTTTGCAGTTATGTGGAAAAAAATGACAGCAGGTTTCCTGGGAATGGCGCTGGCAGCTGGCGGTGTTCCTGTGTTGGCAGCAGAGGCCTCTCCGGCCGTTTCTGTGATCCAGGAAGGTGCGCAGCAGGAATCCGACATACGTGTATCAGAAGCAGCACAGCAGTCGGACACTTCGCAGAAGAGCACGCAGGTTCAAAGCAAGACCGTACCATCATCTGCACAGACGGAACAAGAAGGCACAAAAGAAGCGGCAGCGCTGGACAGTCGACGCATCATGATTAATCTGGCAAGCCGCTCTCTGGCGCTCTATGAGGGGACAAAGAAGATCCGTCTGTACCCCATCGGCCCGGGAAAGCCAGAGACGCCGACCCCCGTTGGCTATTTTTCCATCCTTTCCAAGGATGTCAATCCTACTTGGACGGATCCTGAAGATACGGAAAATGCGATTCCCTCGGGAGAGGACAACCCGCTTGGCTACCGTTGGATGGCAATCCAGGGGAATTACGGCATCCATGGTACGAATCGACCGGAGTCCATCGGTCACTATGTATCAAATGGCTGCATCCGCATGAACGAGAAAGATGTCGAAGCGCTGTTCGATCTTGTAAAGATCGGCACTCCGGTTGAGATCACGTACAATCGTGTCGTCGTCGAAAAGACACCGGATGATATCGTCGCATTCTATATCTATCCGGACGGTTATTGCCGTCAACCACTGGATGTTGCAGAGGTGACCCGCTGGCTCTCCGGCTTCGGGATACAGAATTTCATCAGTGATGAGGATATCCAGAAGAAAATCGAGGCATCGGATGGAGAACCCACTTATCTCGGCAAGGTGTACAACATCGCCGTGGAGGGCAAGAAGTTAAAGAATAAAGCTGTTATACAGGACGGGATCACTTATCTGCCGGCAATCGATCTCGCGGATGCCGCAGGGGTGAATCTCGGCTGGGATGCTGCTGCACAGGTCCTTACGAGCACTTATGGAAGGGCCATTGGCTATGACAAAAAGGATGTCCTTTACTGCAATGCGGATGATGTAACGACCCTCTACCATCTGCAAGGAGGGCTGTCTGCAGCAGAGGGATTCGTATATCGGAAGGCGGCGGCATCGGATGTACAGGTGACGCCAGAACCTTCCGCATCGGAGAAAACGGCAGATGAAATCAATGCTGCCCCTGATGCGTCCATTGCTACGGAAGCAGCGGAGAAAGGAAATACTCAGGCAACATCGACAGGAAAAGCGGCTGCCACTAAAGCGGATGAGGAGAAGACCGCCTGACGAACGGGTGTCGCAGACGAGGAGGAGAACTCTTGCAGAAACGATTTGTCATTCTTGACGGAAGCAGCCTGTTGTTCCGGGCCTTTTATGCATTGCCCCCCTTGACGGCGCCGACAGGAGAGTATACGAATGCGATTTTTGGTTTCGCGAACATGTTCCTGAAGCTTTGGGAAGATTGGCAGCCAGACTACCTCGTGCTCGCATTCGACAAGGGGAAGAAGACCTTCCGCACGGAGCTTTATCCAGAGTATAAGGGAACGCGTGAAAAGACGCCGGCGGAGCTGTTGGGGCAGATTCCCCTTCTCCATGAATTCGCAGGAGCGCTCGGCATGCCTTTCGTTGAGCTCGCCGGCTTTGAAGCGGATGATATCATCGGTACATTGTCGACGCAGGCCGCGACGCAGGGGGTGGATACCCTTGTCGTCACGGGAGACCGCGATGCGCTCCAGCTCGTCCGGCCCAATTTGCGTGTAGCACTTACCAAGAAGGGGATTTCTCAGCTCGCCATCTATGATGAAGCTGCATTTACAGAAGCGTATCAGCTGCCTCCGATAAGGCTCATCGATTTGAAAGGGCTGATGGGGGATACCTCAGATAATATTCCGGGGGTTCCCGGAGTCGGTCCGAAAACCGCCACGAAACTCCTGTTGGAGTATGGATCATTAGAAAATGTTTTGGAGCATGTCGAAGAGGTTTCTGGGAAAAAATTACGGGAGCGCTTGGCAACGTTTAAGGAACAGGCACGTCTTTCCAAAGTCCTCGCAACGATTGACTGTCATGTCCCGGACTTGAAGCTTTCTCTCGAAGAAGCGGTCGTCGTTCCCGATCCTGCGAAGTTGGCGTCGTTTTGTAAGCGGTACGGCATGACAGCGATCCTCGCGCGCGTGCAGAAGCTCTTCCCCGCAGAGCCAACATCGACGCAAGAAATGCTGCCGGCAGCTTCAGTCGCAGACACGGGAAAGGATTCCTTGCGCAACGAATGCGAGCCGATTTCCGCGGCGGCTCTGAAGGTCCTGAGCCAAGCCGACTGCCTTGCTGTCTCCGCGCAGTTCACCGGACAACCGCCGTTCCTTTCCCTAAGTTCCATCGAGATTGCGTGTTCTGATGGGCTCTATCAGACAGAATCTGCCTCAGTATTTCCGCACCTTTTCGATGTTTTGGAGACGGCCCCAGAGGTCATCCTTTTCGATCTCAAGATGTATGGGCAGGCAGGAATCCGTTTTTCTGGCAAGATCTTAGATGCCAAACTGGCTGCATATCTTCTTCACCCGGAGACGTCTACATACAGCGTCACGTCACTGTGGGAGGAGTTCTTCCCAGAAACGACGCTGCCTGATGAATCAGCCGCTACCGATGCTCTTTTGGCTGAGGCCTTGTTCCAGCTGCGGCAACCGCTCCGCGAACGGCTTGTCGCTTTGGGGCTTTGGCAGCTCTACGAGACCGTAGAGTTGCCGCTCGTTCCCGTTCTGGTGGAAATGGAGCAAACAGGCGTCTATGTCAATCGGGAGCACCTGGCGGAAAAAGCTGAAGAAGTCGGCCAACGCATCGAAGGGATCGAGCAGGATATCTATACGCTTGCTGGGACAAAGTTCAATATCAAGTCCCCCAAACAACTCGGTGAGATCTTGTTCGAGCGGCTTGGTCTGCCGCCCGTGAAAAAGACGAAAACGGGGTATTCGACCAATGCAGAGGTGCTTGAGACCCTCAGGTTTCAACATCCGATCGTCGAGCAGATCCTTTCGTATCGCCTTTGGACGAAGCTGAAATCCACCTATTTGGATGCGATCGGCGATCTGATCCATCCTGAATCCGGGCGCGTACATACGAGTTTCAATCAGACCGTCACGGCCACGGGGCGCCTTTCCAGCTCCGACCCGAATCTGCAGAACATTCCTGTTCGCACGGAGCAGGGACGTCAGATCCGCACATTATTCGAACCGGGAGAAGGGTTCGATTACTTGTTGTCAGCGGATTATTCCCAAATTGAGCTGCGCCTTTTGGCGCATATGTCTGGCGATGAGAATTTCATCGACGCCTTTTGCAAGGGACAGGATATCCATGCACGGACAGCGGCGGAAGTATTCCATCTGCCGCTGCCTGAGGTGACGCCGGAGTTGCGGCGCAGAGCAAAAGCCGTCAATTTCGGTATCGTTTATGGAATCAGCGATTACGGGCTGGCGAGGGACCTGCACATCTCGCGCAAGGAGGCCGCCGGCTATATCGAAGAATATTTCACGCGGTATCCCGGGGTCAAAGGCTTTCTTGACGAGATGATCGAGAAAGCGCATGCGACCGGTGTGGTGACGACCCTTTTCGGGCGTCGACGCGAACTGCCGGCCATCAAGAGCCGCAATTTCAATCAACGCGCCCTCGCTGAGCGAATGGCAATGAACACGCCTATCCAAGGAACGGCGGCTGATATCATCAAGTTGGCCATGATCCGCGCGGATCGGGCCCTGAAAGAAGCCGGTGCGAAGAGTCGTCTGCTGTTGCAGGTGCACGATGAACTTGTGCTCGAAGTTCCTGCGTCTGAAGTCACAGAGGTCACGGAACTGCTGCGTGAGGCGATGGAACACGTCGTCGATCTTTCTGTACCGCTCCTAATCGATGTGAAGACTGGAAAGAATTGGGCAGAAGCGAAATAGGGGGGGAGTCACGATGCCAGAACTGCCTGAGGTGGAGATCATCCGAAGGGGTTTGGAGCGCTATATCTGTGGTGAGGCGATTACGCAGGTAGATGTCCTGCTACCACGCCAAATCCAGGCGATGTCGCCGGATCGATTCAGCGCCTTGCTGCGAGGACGGGTCATCGAGCGGGTCGATCGACGTGGAAAGTACCTTCTTTTGCAGCTCAGTGGTCGATGGACACTCGTCATCCACTTGCGCATGACTGGGCGATTGGTCTACGAGGCGGATGGCGTCGTGCGCGACCCTTATGCACGCGTCGTCTTTTCGCTCTCTTCGGGAGCCGACCTCGTCTTCGGAGATGTCCGGACCTTCGGCGTGCTTTATCTGCTGCCGCAGGAGAAAGCCAAAGCACTCCCCGGCCTCGCTTCCCTCGGGCCTGAGCCACTTTCTGCTGCCTTTACGCCTGCGTATCTGTATCAGGAAGTGAAGGGAAAAAAGGCGCCAGTGAAGTCTTTTTTACTCCAACAGGAACATGTCGCAGGCATCGGCAATATTTATGCGGATGAGGCGCTTTTCGTCGCGGGAATCCACCCGGCAAGACATGTTGATACTCTTAGTAGAGAGCAAATCGATCGTCTGCATGATGCCATCCAAAGCGTTCTCCGCGCTGGAATCGCAGATGGTGGGACAACCTTCCGCGATTACAAAAATGCGGAAGGCGGGCAGGGGCACCATCAAGAGCACTTGCATGTCTATGAACGAGAAGGGCTTCCCTGTGAAAACTGCGGCAGCTTGATCGAGAAAATGAAGATTGGCGGCAGGGGAACTCGCTATTGTCCCCGTTGCCAAAGCTGAAGAGAGGGCGTTGCTACATGCGTGTCATTGGTTTGACCGGCGGCATTGCCTGTGGCAAGAGTACGGTCTCTGATATTCTGCGCTCCTTCGGGGCAGCCATCATCGACGCGGATGCATTGGCCCATGCGTTGGCGGAGCCTGGGAGACCGCTATATCAGGCTTACGTTGCCCATTGGGGAAAGGGAATCCTCACGGAAGAGGGTGCTTTAGACAGGCGCAGGATCGGCGCCATCGTTTTTCAGGACGACTCTGAGCGAGCGTGGCTGAATGATACGGCACAGCCCATCCTCTATCACGAGGCGTGCAAGCGCTTGCACGCGATACAAGCTGAGGGCGCAGCGACTGTCATCCTCGACGCACCGCTTCTCCTGGAAGCTGGCTGGGACCGCCTGACGGATGAAATCTGGGTCGTCTTTATCCCACGCGCGCTGCAGCTCCAACGCCTCATGGCGCGTGACCATTATACAGAAGCAGAGGCCTTGCATCGTGTGGATTCGCAAATGACGATGGAAGAACGGTTGCGGCGCGCTGATGTCGTCATCGATAATCGTGGGACAGAGATGGAACTGCGGCAGCGTGTCTATGAAGCGTTTCATCGAAAAGTGGTCTGAAGATACGCCGCTGAAGGGGTCGTACATATGGAAAGGAGGGGAACTGGCTTGGCAACGAGGATTCGTCGTAGAAAAAACTCGGAGAAAAGAACGCGAAAAAGCATTTCCCTTGCCTGCGGCCTGCTCCTGTTCCTCTGTTGTTTCGCGGTGTATTTCCTATCGCAGACGGAATGGATGCAAAAGAATTACCTCTATCCGTATCCTTATCGGGAAACCGTGGAACATTACGCGAGCACCTATGGAGTAGACAGCAGCCTTGCCGCTGGAGTCATCCAAGCAGAAAGCCGCTTTCGCGTGGATGTGCAGTCACATCGCGGCGCTGTCGGACTCATGCAGCTCATGCCGGATACGGCAGAATGGATTGCCGGGCAGGTGGGAGATCGCCGCTATTCGATCGATCGACTCGCCGATCCTGAGGTGAACATCCGCTATGGCATCTGGTATCTCGCTGCACTGCAAAAGGAATTCGATGGCAATGATATCCTGGCCTTAGCCGCCTACAATGCGGGGCGGGGAAACGTACAGGATTGGATGGAACTCTACGGCTGGGGGCAGGATTTTTCAGATGTCAACAAGATTCCTTACGCGGAAACGCGCGAGTACGTCGTGCGCGTATTGAAGTATCAACGGAAATACGAGAATCTCTACGAAAAATCGTCTGTCGGTGTCCTGACAGCGCTTTCCGTCTCTCGTTGAGCAGTAAGGCATGAGTGGAGGAAGTGTCTTTCATGCAGAAGAAATATTGCATCGTGCCGAAAAAGAACAATATGTTTTGGGACCTCGTGCAGGGCATGCAGCTCACGCACGAGGAAAAACTGCTTTTCAAGACCTGCCGCATCCTGCATGTCGAAATCAATCCGCGGGATAACAGCTGGGAGGTTCTCCTCCAGACACAGGAACTCTTGCAAGAATCCCTCCTCTCGCGCGCTGCGCATCATATCATCGAGAATTGCCAGCTTTCCGACGTGACGTTCTATCAGGACGTCATCGACATGGAACGCGGCATCACGAAAGCGTGGGAGGAACTCAGTCGGCGGACGGCGGAGGGAAACCCCGTGGTATTGTCCCTCCTGCGCCGAGCACAGCTTCATATCGATGGGAGTCGGCTGGAAATCGAGGTCGGTGGCGAGCTCAGCGGAGAGATTTTCCGTGCCCATGATGTGATTGCACAGATGCGAGAGAACATCAAGGGGCTTCTTGGTTTTTCC
The DNA here is from genome assembly GCA_902763085.1 of Dongibacter bovis. GTDB lineage: Bacteria > Bacillota > Negativicutes > Selenomonadales > Selenomonadaceae > Selenomonas_C. Next base: position 56,934 of record CACWQW010000003.1, on the reverse strand, counting down.
TGTGAGGTGACGTTCCTTGCCTCGGAGGAAGAGCCGCCGCAGCCGGTCGGTGCATCTCTGGATACGCCAGAATATCTGTCTGCCCTGCGGCAGGAACGTCATGCGGAGAACACGGCTGCCCAGCAGACGAAAGAGAAACCGCAGCGCAAAGCGGACCCCGATCCGTCCAATGGAAAGACCAGCCCTCCTTCCCAAACGGCTGCGCCGTATGCGAAACCGGTCGTCATGCCGACGACGGGAGGTCTCATTTTCGGCCGGAGTGTCGCTGGAACGGTCAAGGCAATCGACGAGCTGGAGGGAGAGGAGAAAAACGTCGTCCTGGAGGGGTGGATCGGCGAGGGTGCCGGTTCCGGCCTCCGTTTCCATGAGTTCAAATCGGGGACGAAGATGCTCTCCTTCTGCCTCACGGACGAGACAAATGGCATTGCCTGCAAGAAGTTCTTCAAGAATACGCGAGGGAAAAACTCTGACCCGGATGAATACGAGAAGATCAAGGCGCAGCTCAAGGATGGGATGCGCGTGCGCGTTCACGGTTCCGTCCGCTTCGATACGTATCTGAATGAATACGTGCTCACCGTCGATAGCCTCGCCAAACGAGAAATCAAGTTGCGTGAGGATCATGCGGAGGTCAAGCGCGTCGAGCTGCATGCGCATACGACGATGAGCGCCATGGATGCCGTCGTTTCCGTCAAGGACCTCATCCAAACGGCAGATCGTTGGGGATGGCCTGCCGTCGCTGTGACGGACCATGGTGTCGTCCAGGCCTTTCCGGATGCGGCCAAGGCCCTCAAGGACTGTAAGACGGACCTCAAGGTCATCTACGGTATGGAAGGATACCTCGTTGGTGAGAATTACGATCAGAAACGAGCCAACCATATCATCTTCCTCGCGAAAAATCCCATCGGCTTACGCAACCTCTATCAGCTCGTCTCCCTGTCCCACCTGAAGTTCTTCCATCGTCAGCCGCGCTTGCCGCGTGCGATGATCGAGGAATTCCGCGAAGGGATCATCATCGGCTCTGCCTGTGAAGCGGGGGAGCTCATCCGTGCCATCGAGGAACATCAATCGGATGAGCAGCTCATGAAGATTGCCGAGTTCTATGATTATCTGGAAATCCAGCCGATCCACAACAACGATTTCTTGAAGCGCAGTGATAATTTCCCTGATATCAAGTCCGACGATGACCTACGCGCCATCAACCTGAAGGTCGCTGCGATTGCCAAGAAGCTCGGAAAGCCGCTCGTTGCGACCTGCGACGTGCATTTCCTCAATCCGGAGGATAGCATCTATCGAGGCATCCTCATGAAGGGGAAGGGCTTCGACGATGCGGAGTTGCAACCGCCCCTCTATTTGCGGACGACAGAGGAGATGCTCGAGGAGTTCTCGTATCTCGGTTCAGATCTCGCCTATGAGGCCGTGGTGACGAATCCGCGTAAGATCAGCGAGAGCATCGAACGGTTCAAGCCGATTCCTGATGATCTCTATTCTCCACAGATTCCCGGTGCTGATGAAGAGATTCGGGAGATGTCTTACCGCAAGGCAAAATATCTCTATGGAGAGAATCTGCCTAAGATTGTCAAGGACCGCTTGGAACAGGAGCTCAAGCCTATCATCGGTCATGGGTTTTCGGTCCTATACCTCATCGCTCAGCGTCTCGTGAAGAAATCAAATGACGATGGATATCTCGTCGGTTCCCGTGGTTCCGTCGGTTCTTCTTTTATCGCGACGATGACGGGCATCACAGAGGTCAATCCGTTGCCGCCGCACTGGCGTTGCCCGCACTGCCAGTATAGCAAGTTCATCACCGACGGTTCGTACGGCTGTGGGTATGACCTGCCGGATAAGGTTTGTCCTGTCTGCGGCACGCCATTGCTCAAGGATGGCCACGATATCCCGTTCGCCGTTTTCCTCGGGTTTGATGGTGATAAAGTTCCTGATATCGACCTGAATTTTTCCGGAACATATCAGCCTGTCGCACATAAATATACAGAAATCCTTTTTGGCAAAGACAATGTCTACCGTGCTGGCTCAATCCAGACCGTCGCGGACAAGACGGCGTTCGGTTACGTAAAGAAATTCTTCGAGGAAAAAGGCGAGAAAAAGCACATCTCGTATATCGATCGGCTCGCCCATGGCTGCATGGGTGTCAAGGCGACAACAGGTCAGCATCCGGCGGGAATCATGGTCGTTCCGAGGAATATGGATGTCCATTTCTTTACACCCATCCAGCATCCTGCAAATGATATGAACTGCGGCACGATCACGACGCATTTCGATTACCATTCCATCAGCAGCCGTCTCGTCAAGCTCGATATCCTTGGTCACGATGATCCGACGGTCATCAAGATGCTGGAAGATCTTACGCATCGGGATCCGAAGACGATTCCCTTTGACGATCCGGCCACGATGTCGCTCTTCAATTCGACTGCCGCCCTTGGCCTCACGCCTGAGGAGCTCGGCGCAACGAGCGGTACGTTTGGCATCCCTGAGTTCCGGACGCCGTTCACGCGCCAGATGATTGATGATACGCATCCGGATGTCTTTTCTGATCTCGTGCGCATTTCCGGTTTCTCCCATGGTACGGATGTTTGGCTGGGCAACGCGCAAGACCTGATCCGCGGCGGACAATGCACGATCAAGAACGCCATATCTGCACGTGATGATATCATGATGTACCTCATCCATCAGGGCATCGACCCGCTGCTCTCCTTCAAGACGATGGAAAAGGTGCGTAAAGGGAGAGGAATCGCTCCGGATGTCGTCGAGACACTGCGCAAGGGAGGCATTCCCGAATGGTTCATCGCCTCCTGCCAGAAGATCAAGTACCTCTTCCCGCGTGCGCATGCCACGGCCTATGTGATGATGGCGTATCGCATCGCTTTTTGCAAAGTGCATTATCCGCTGGCCTATTATGCGGCGTATTTCTCGATCCGCGCTGCGGAATTCGACGCCAATGTTGTGGCACGCGGCAAGGAATATGTTGCCCAATGCATCCATGAACTCGACGAAGTAGCGAAGGAAAAAGGGAAGTTGGACGCGAAACAGAACGCGACGCTCATCGTCCTGCAGATCGCTTGGGAAATGTATCTGCGCGGCTTCAAGTGCGAGCACGTCGATCTCTACACCTCGGCAGCAGAGAAGTTTATCATCCGCGAGACATCGCTCCTGCCACCGATCGCGAGCCTCGCCGGCATGGGGACCAAGGCGGCACAGAGCATCGTGGAAGCCAGGAGGGATGGCATCTTCACTTCCGTGGAGAACCTGCGTACGCGCACGGGGATTTCCAAGACGTGCATCGAGATCTTGCGCGATCACGGCTGCCTCGATGGCATGAGCGAAAGCGACCAGCTCGAACTGTTCAGCATGTGAGAAAACCCCTGGATTCCTTGATGAATTCAGGGGCTTTCTCATGAAGTTTCTTGCATGTCAGCTGTGAAGGAGGATCATATGGAGGGAAAACTCGAATTCATCGTCGGCCGCGCCGGAAGTGGGAAGACGGAGGCATGTCTCTCTGCCATCGTCAGGAAATTGCAGGCAGCTCCACTTGGTCCGGCGTGTATCTTGTTGCTCCCTGAGCACATGACGTATCAGGCAGAACGACAACTCGCCCAGCGTATGGGAGAGCGGCAGGGATTCCTGCGCGCCTATGTGTTCGGCTTCCGACGCTTCGCGCGGCAAGTGCTGCTGAATACGGGAGGACTCTTACGCCCAAGGATCACAGAGGTTGGGCGTCGCCTCATGTTGCGCCGCATTCTCAAGGAACGCGGCAAGGAGCTTTCTTTCTTTCGGCGCGCAGCGGCGCAGCGCGGCTTCGGAGCGGCTCTTTCCGAGGCGATCAAAGAGCTGAAAAGCTATGGGCTCTTACCGGAAACACTGGTAGAGACCGCCTCTTCCTTTCGGGCCCATCAAGACGTGCTGGCGGATAAGCTGCAAGATCTCGCCTTGTTGGAGAAGGCCTTTGCCGAGGCCATGCGAGGACGATATGATGATGCCGAGGATATGATGCAGCTGCTGATCGAGAAGATCCCTCAAGCATCCTTCTTGCGTAACGCCGAAATCTGGGCGGATGGGTTCACCTTCTTCAATCCGCAGGAACGACGTGTCTTATCGGAGCTGTTGGCGCTTGGCTGCATGGTGCACGTGACGATGCCGTTAGCGACAGATCTGCGCAGTCGGGAAAACCTGAGTGAGACTGGTCTCTTCCACCGATCCTGGCGCACGATCCAACAGCTACGTGAGGAAGCGAAGGCGCAGGGCGTGGACGTAACGGTACGTGCCCTGCAGATGCCAAACCAGGGAGGTCGATTCAAGCGCCCTGCCCTTGCCGCCATCGAGCAGGGGCTCTTCCATCAGCCATTGCTTCCTGCTGCTGTCGATCCAGTGGGGGTCCTGTTGGTGGAAGCAGCCAACCGCCGTATCGAAGTCGAGGCCGTAGCCGCAGATATCCTGCGTCGTGCTCGCAAAGAAGGGTATCGCTTCCATGAGATCGGTATTCTCGTGCGCGACGATGAGGCCTATAACGGCTTGCTCAAGTTGGTGCTCGAAGACCGCCATATTCCCTTCTTCCTCGACGGCAAGCGGGAATCCGTTCATCATCCTTTGGCGGAACTCGTTCGCTCGGCATTGGAGGCTGTCCGCACGTGGCGATACGAATCCATCTTCCGTTGCTTGCGCACGGGTTTTTCCCCACTCACACGTGAGCAGATCGACCGTCTGGAGAATTATGTCCTCGAATTCGGTATCCGTGGGAGGAAACGGTGGTCCATGGAAGAGCCATGGCATTGGACACGGCGCCATTCTCTTGAGGAAGCGGAGGAACCCCTGTCAGAGAAACGGAGGCAAGATCTCGCGGAAATCGATGAGTTCCGACGCCAGGCTGCGAGGCCATTGCTCGATTTGGCAGCGGCCTTGCAAGCGGGAACAACGGTAAAGGAATATACGGCTGCCATCTATGCCTTCCTCGAAGCATTATCCGTACCGGAGCAGCTCCAGATGCTCAGCGAGCGAAGTGCGGAAGGGGAGCGGTTGGCGAACGCTGCAGAACATCGCCAGATTTGGGAGGACTTGCTGGAGCTTTTTGACCAGCTCGTTGAGGCTGACCCAGGGGGGAGAGCCAATCGGCGGGATTATGAAGAGATCCTGGGAGAGGGACTCGATGCCTTGGAGATGTCCATCATTCCCCCGGGACTCGATTATGTGACGATCGCTCCTTTCGATCAGAACAGCCTCATGAACGTGCGCGCGCTTTATATCCTCGGTGCGAATGAAGGAGTCATGCCACGCCGTAGCCGTGAGAAAGGATTGTTTTCCGATGCGGATCGGCAGCACCTCACAGAAGCAGGGATCGAGATCGCCTCAGGCGGTCTCGACGGCAGCCTTTCGGAGAAATTCCTCCTTTATCGCGGATTTACAGAGGCGCAGGAATCCCTTTGGATTTCTTACGCACTCGCTGACGGATCGAGCAAGGGGCTCGCGCCTTCTGCTTATGTCAATCGCTTGCGGCGCCTCCTGCCCGAGGTCCCGTTCCTTTCTCTGCCGCTTGAGAGTTTGGAACTTGAGGAGTCTGACACTGCGCAGCTCAGCCATTACGCGGAGCTGCACTTGGCGGACGGCCGCAAATCCGTGACGGGGCTTGCCGCCGCCCTCCGGGGAGAACGTGAGCACGGCGTGCTTGCGCCTTACTGGTGCGACGTTTATAACTGGGCGAAAAAACAACCCGATCTCGCCGCGCCGCTATCCTTGGCACTTGCCGGAATTTTCGCGACTTCGCCTGCGGATCATGTGACGGAATCCGTTGCCTTGGCGCTCTTCGCAAGGAATCATCGCCTGCGGGGAAGTGTCACGCGGTTTGAGGAGTTCGCCGCCTGTCCCTTCCGCCATTTTGCACATTATGGGCTCCATCTGGAAGAGCGAAGGGAGCAAGGGCTGCACGCCTTTGATTTCGGCACTCTGATGCACAGCTGCCTGCGAAGCTGCGGCGAGCAGTTGAAAGCGGCTGGTCGCAGTTGGCGCGACCTCGGGGAAGAAGAAAGCAAGAAGATGGTGCGAAGCATCCTCAAGAAGCTGGCACCACGCCTGCAGAACGAACTCTTGCTCAGCACGAAGGGGTATGAGCATCTCCTCGCCCGCATCGCTCTGACTGCTGAACGGTCGCTCGCTCGCCTCATCTCGATGGATATGGCAAGCAGATTCCATCCCGCTGCGTTCGAATGCGTTTTCGGTGGCGGCACAGGGACCATGCCGCCGCTTTCCTACAGCTTACCCAAAGGCGTGAAACTCGAAGTCAGCGGGCAGATCGACCGCGTCGATTTCGATGAAGGCGGACGATATTTCCTTGTCATCGATTATAAGACCGGAGAGATGGGCATCAATCTACTCGAGGTGTATTACGGGCTGAAGCTGCAACTCCTGACCTATCTGCTCGTCATGGAAAATCTCCTGCGCAAAGACGATGCGGAGCAGCGTCTGCCGGCAGGGATGCTCTATTGCTTCTTGAAATACCGCTGGTGGGAGACAGAGCAAAAGGCATCGCCGATAGAGGTCCAAAAGCATTTTGACAAGGTCCTCAAGATGCCGGGCTGGCTGCTCGCAGATCCCGCTGTGATTCGTGCCATCGATGGGACGGGACGCTTTGTCAATGTCCGCCTCGATAAGAATGGAGATATCTATAAGCAAGACCGCCCCAAAGTGAAGACACTGGAGGAATTTTCCGTCTTGCTGTCTTATGTCGACATCCTGTTGGAGGACCTAGGGAAACAGATCCTCACGGGAACTGTTGCACCAAGCCCCTATCTGATGGGAGACAAGACGCCTTGCACATACTGCCCCTATGGCAGTCTCTGCGGCTTTGACCCACAGCTTTCGGGCTGCACATATCGTCATTTGACAACCATCGATGACAGTGACATCATGGAGCAGCTGCGACAGAAAACGAAGAAAGGGGAGAAGCACGATGCCTGAATGGACAAAGGAGCAGCGCGCAGCCATCACGACGCGCGATAAGGATATCCTCGTTGCCGCCGCCGCCGGTTCCGGTAAGACAGCCGTCCTTGTCGAGAGGATCCTTTCACTCGTCCTTGACGGCACCTGCGATATCGATGAACTCTTGGTCATGACCTTTACAGATGCGGCGGCAACGGAAATGCGGCAACGTGTGGAAGCGGCATTGGAACGGGCGCTAGAGGAGGCGGAAACACCGGAAGCGTCCGCTCGCATCGAACGCCAGTTGGTCTTGCTCACAGGTGCTTCGATATCGACGATGCATAAATTCTGTCAACGCGTTCTTCGGCGCCATTTTGAGGCGATCGATCTCGATCCGCAATTCCGCATCGGCAGCCAACAGGAGCTCCAGCTCCTGCGGCAGGATGTCATGGAGGACCTCTTTGCCGAGGAATACGAGCGGGGGGATGCGGACTTCCTGCAGTTCGTCTCAGATTATGGAGATGATCGCGGCGATGCGACGCTCCATCAGCTTGTTGAACAGTTATACCTCTTCTCCCTTTCGCAGCCGTTTCCTGACCGATGGCTGCAGGCGCAAGCGCAGGCATTCGACCTACCGGAGGAGATCTCCTTCTCCTCGACCATCTGGTATCCTGCCATCCGTGAAGAGATCTCCCATGTGCTCGAGGAAGTAGAGGCGCGTGCCACTGCACTCGTAGAAGAAGCGGAGTCTGTCGGCGCCGCCACGTATCTCGATGTCTTCCGAGAGGATCAAGCGAAGGTCCAGGGACTCGTGCATGCACTTACCGATGGAGATTGGCAGGCTCTCTCTGCGTCATTCGCCGCGCTGCGCTTTTCCCGTCTGAAACCGGAACGAGAACTTGACGATACCGTCAAGAAACGCTTGCAAGGGCAGCGAAAAAGCATCAAGGATGCTTTGGATCGGCTGTCTGCAAAATATTTTCAGGAAACGGAAGAAGAGATGCTGGACGACCTGCGCCGCGCTGCTCCAGATGTACATGAGCTCGTTCGCCTCGCGATTGCATTCCATGCGGCGTATCAACAAGCGAAGAAAGACAAGGTGCTCGCTGACTTCAGTGACCTTGAGCATTTCACGCTGGATGTCCTCATCGATCGGGAAGCCTCCAACGAGGCGGGCAGGCTTTGTCCCTCTGCGACTGCCTGTGCGCTCCAGGAAAGATTCCATGAGATCCTCGTCGATGAATATCAGGATACGAATGGCGTTCAGGAAGCCATCATCTCGCTCGTCAAGCGTCAAGCCCCACCCAATCTCTTCGTGGTCGGCGATGTGAAGCAAAGCATCTATCGTTTCCGCCTCGCTGACCCGACGCTCTTCCTGCGGAAATATCAAACCTACCCTCAAAAGCCGACGACATGTGCACGCATCGATCTCTCACAGAACTTCCGCAGTCGGCCGGAGGTGCTCTCTGCCATCAATTATATCTTTGCCCAAGTCATGGTTCCTGAGACCATGGATCTCACTTATGATGAAGCAGCAGCGCTCCATCCTGGCAGCCGCTATCCGGATAACGATGCACCGACGCTCGCCGGCCCGCAAGAACTGGCACTGATCTATCAATCAGATCAGGCGGCAGATCCATCCGAGAATGCAGGGGAGGAGACAGACGACGAGGCGTCGCTCACACATTCCACGCTCGTGTCAGAGGCACGCTATATCGCTCAGCGCATCCATGCCTTCCGTACAGCCGGGACGCTCGTATATCATAAGGACGATGGCCTCTATCATCCCTTGGCCTACCGAGATATCGTCATCTTGATGCGCAGTGTGACGGGAAAGGCGGAAACGGTCCTCGAAGTCTTGCGCGACAATGGTATTCCCGCCTATGCTGCGAGCGATGCCGGCTATTTTGAGGCAAAGGAAATCCGCTTGATGATCTCGCTGCTTTCCATCCTCGACAACGCACGCCAGGATATTCCCCTCGCGGCGGTCCTGCTCTCCCCGATCGGGAACTTTTCACTGCCTGAGATCGCCTCCGTGCGCCTGGCGGATGAGGAGGGAGATATTTTTACCGCCTTGTGCACGGCCGCGGATCCGGAAAAGGATATCTCCCCAGATGTGCAGCGGAAAGCGGAAGGGTTCCTATCACGCCTTTCCCATTGGCGTGATATCGCACAAGAACTCAGCGTCCCGGAACTCATTTGGCAACTGTACCGGGAGACTGGCTATTATGATTATGTCGGTGGCTTGCCTGGCGGTCTGCTCAAGCAGGCGAACCTGCGCATGCTGGTCGACCATGCAGCGGAGTATGAAAAGACGAATTTCCGCGGGCTGTTCCGTTTCTTGCGGTTTATCGAGCGCATGCGGGCGATGGATTCCGATCTTGCGGCGGCGCGCACGCTGGGCGAGAGCGAAGATGTTGTGCGTATTATGACCATCCATGGCAGTAAGGGCCTCGAATTCCCCTTGGTCTTCGTTGCCAACATGGGAGGAAGATTCAATCTTCAGGACAGTCGCGCCAAGGTGCTCATGCACCGGGAGCTTGGCCTCGGCCCTTATGCGGTTGATAGCGCCCGCGCCGTGCGGTATGCGACGCTGGCGCGTCACGCCGTGGCTGCCAAGATCGTACAGGAGAGCAAGGCAGAAGAACTCCGCTTGCTCTACGTCGCACTCACGCGTGCGCGCGAAAGGCTCATCCTCGTCGGCAGCGTGAAAGATGAAGCAGCACTGGCACGGTGCGCTGCTTCCTGGGGGCGGGAGTGTCAGAGGACAACGCTGCCGCTTCCCGGCTATGTCCCGCTTGCCGCCGGCTCTTTCCTCGATTGGGTCGGGACGGCGCTCATGCATCATTCGGCGAGCATGGTTTTGCGTCAAAAGGCAGGCTTGCCGGAAGAACTGCCGGCATTCTTTGGCATCGAAGAGGAACCGGCCTGGCAGATCACGTTGGTTCCTTCACCAAAGCTCAACGATTCGAAGCTGGAACCGGCGACAGAGGATGCAATCCTCGACGCGGTCCGTGCGGGGAGAGCACTCCCTCCAAGTGACCAGCGGGAGTCTGTGGAATCCCTTCTATCATGGAGTTATGAGCGGCAGGGTCTGGAGCAGGTGCCGGCGAAATTGTCAGTGAGCGAACTCAAGCGACGGTTTGCTGAACGCGACAGGAGGATGGACAGCCAGTCACTGCTCCCGCAGGTGGCTTCCATGCCGTGGAGACGCCCACGGTTCGTCCAGGAATCCACGCGACTTACTGGCGCCGAGTACGGTAGCCTCATGCACAGCGTCATGCAGTACGTCGATATCCATGCAGATTGCAGCGAAGCGGGCATCAAAAAGCAACTCGCTGCGATGGCACAGCGTGAGCTTCTGCCGCAAGAACAGCTGAGCGCCGTCCGCACGCGTGATATTGCCCGGTTCTTCCAATCGGAGCTCGGAACCAGGATGCGCCAGGCGCGGCAGATCTATCGCGAGCTACCCTTCAGCCGCCTGCTTCCCGCCGCTCGTTTTTATCCGGAAGCGGAAGGAAGCGCAACCATCCTCGTCCAAGGCATCATCGATCTGCTCTTTGAAACGGAGGACGGCACGTTCATCCTCGTTGATTACAAGACAGATCAAGATACAAGACCTGCTGTCATCCGTTCGCGCTATGCTTTGCAGATCGATCTCTATAGCGAAGCGGTGACCGCGATGACCGGACAGGCGGTCGCAGAGCGATATCTCTATCTTCTGCACGACGGCTCTTTGCTCGCGCTTTGACAAGGTATCGCGCAGAAGCCTATAATAGGACATGTAAGAATGTAACAACGGGGAAGAAAACCTTGGGAGGGGAAATCTGAATGGTAGCGAAGAAAGCCACGAAGAAAGTTTACGTATTCTTTAATTGCGATGAGGAGAAATCGCGCGCGTCGATGAATATCTTTTACAACAATGAAGTCTTCAAGGACACGAAAGTCTCCAGGAAATCGCTTTGGGAGAAGGTCCTGGCAGAGATGGAGGCGGGACGGCTTCAGATCGAACAGGCAAACGTGCAGAAAGCACAGGAGGCTGTCCTGAATGGGGATCCGTGTGAAGCGAGCCAGTATCTGCGCTATGGAAAGATCGATGCGCTCATCTGCCATTGATAAACGCCAGAGGGCAATCCGTTGCATATTCTCTTGTGCAGCGGGTTGCCTTTCCTTACACAGACATATTGATAAGAGGAGCGAACCGCATGTATCATCTGACATCGAAACTCATCATCTATCGAAACATCGGACGTGACAGCATCCTTTTCCAACTTTCCGATATCTGCCGCGCGCTCGACAAGGGGAAGAAAAGTCCGGATGTCCTTGCTGGCCGCGTCTTGACGCAGATCAACCGCCTGCTTGATCTGGCGACGCGCTACGGATTCAATGGGAATCTGTGGCACAATTACCTTGCCTTCCTGCTGGCGATGACGGAAACGCCGTTCACGCTCGTCTGTGAAAAGCACGGCGCCAGCGAAGGCAGTGTGCAGCGGTTCGCGAAAAGCGATATGGAGGTGTTCCGTCAGCTGCTCGATTATGATTTCTCTTCTCTTGAGAATGCCTTGGGTCTCGATTGCTTCCATGTCATCGAGCAGTATCAAGCGGTCGAGAAGAAAGAGCAGATCTACAACAAAAGCGTCAGTGAGAAAGTGCAGGAACTCAGCAGCTCCATTGAGAAGGCGAAGACGGGGGAGGAGATGTTCTCGATCGTCACGGAGTTCTACGGACGTTATGGTGTTGGGATGTTCGGCTTGAACAAGGCATTCCGCATCTCTCCCAATCGCGAAGCGACCGGGGAATTACTGGAAGCGATCACGACGACAGGCGATATGCAGCTCGACGATCTCATCGGGTATGAAAGCCAGAAAAAGCGTCTCGTCGAGAATACGGAGGCGTTCGTTTCCGGACGCAAAGCGAACAACGTACTGCTCTATGGCGACGCGGGAACAGGTAAATCGACAAGCATCAAGGCCATCCTCAATCAGTATTACGATCGCGGGTTGCGCATGATCGAAGTCTACAAGCATGAATTTGGATACTTGCAACGCATCATCGCACAGGTCAAGAACCGCAATTACAAATTCATCATCTACATGGACGATCTGTCGTTTGAAGACTTTGAGATCGAATACAAGTATCTCAAGGCGGTCATCGAGGGCGGCCTTGAGGTCAAGCCGGATAATGTGCTCATCTATGCGACGAGCAATCGTCGCCATCTCATCCGTGAGAGTTGGAATGACCGCCCGGACAATGTCAGCGATGACATGCATCAGAATGACACGGTGCAAGAGAAACTGTCCCTCGCTGCTCGCTTCGGCCTTTCCATCGGCTATTTCCGCCCGAGCCGTCAGGAATATTACGATATGGTAAAGGAATTGGCTCACCGCCACGCAGAGATCACGCTCTCAGACGAGGAATTGCAGGCAGGGGCTGTGAAGTGGGAAATGGAGCATGCCGGAGTGTCCGGCCGCACGGCGCAGCAATATATCAACTATCTGCTGAGCGGACAGGATGTGTGAGCACATTTTTCCATGGCATAGGATCACTCAATCTCGGGTGGTCCTTTTCTATTTACGCGTATGGTATGATGGAAGTATCGAGAAAAGGAGGGGTGTTGCATGGCGATGGTCCCAAAGCTCAACACGACACAATTCAATGAACAGAAACCCTTCGAGGTGGTCGCTCCGTTTGCTCCCATGGGCGACCAACCGAAGGCAATCGATGATCTCGCCGCCGGCATCACGAACGGCATGGACACGCAGGTCCTGCTCGGTGCGACGGGAACTGGCAAGACCTATACGATTGCCAAGGTCATTGAGAAGGTACAGAAGCCTACGCTCGTCATTGCTCACAACAAGACGTTAGCGGCACAGCTCGCCAGTGAATTCAAAACGTTTTTCCCACATAACTATGTCGGCTATTTCGTCAGCTACTATGATTTTTATCAACCGGAAGCATATATCCCATCCACGGATACCTATATCGCCAAGGACGCTTCCATCAACGATGAGATTGATGAGCTGCGTCATAGCGCCACCTGCTCGCTCTTTGAACGTCGGGACTGCATTATCGTTGCCTCGGTCTCCTGCATCTATGGCCTCGGTTCTCCGGAAAGCTATCATGAGCTGGTCCTTTCCCTGCATAAAGGGCAGGAGGTCGCCCGAGAGGATATCCTCAAGAAGCTCGTATCCATCCAGTATGAGCGCAATGACATCGCCTTCGAGCGCGGTAAATTCCGCGTACGGGGCGATGTCATCGAGGTCTTTCCTGCAGGCTATAACAATCGCGCCGTTCGCATCGAGATGTTTGGCGATGAAGTCGACCGCATCCTGGAATTCGACGTGACGACAGGGGAAATCTATGGGGAACGCACGCACTCCATGGTATTTCCGGCGTCTCACTATGTGACGCCGGAAGAAGATCGGAAGCTCGCGATGGAGACCATCCGCGCGGAACTCGCCGAGCAGCTGGCGAAATTCCGCGCTGAGGGGAAACTGCTGGAAGCGCAGCGTCTGGAACAAAGGACGAATTACGACCTAGAGATGATGCAGGAGATGGGGTATTGCTCCGGCATCGAGAACTACTCGCGCCATCTTGCACATCGCAAGGCAGGGGAGGCCCCGTATACCTTGCTTGATTATTTCCCGGAAGATTTCCTCATTGTCATGGATGAAAGCCATGTGACGCTACCGCAGCTGCATGCGATGTATGCCGGCGACAGGAGCCGCAAAGTCTCGCTGGTGGAGAACGGATTCCGTCTGCCATCGGCGTTTGACAACCGTCCGCTCACATTCGAGGAATTCGCCGCGCGCATCAATCAGATCGTTTTCGTTTCGGCGACGCCGGGGAAATACGAGCTTTCCCATGCCCAGCAAGTGGCGCAGCAGATCATCCGACCGACGGGGCTGCTCGATCCAGAAATCGAGGTACGGCCGCTCGAAGGGCAGATCGACGATCTGCTTGGCGAAATCAAGAAACGGATCGAGCAGAAAGAACGCGTGCTCGTGACGACACTCACCAAGCGCATGGCAGAGAATCTCACGGATTACCTAAAAGAAGTCGGTATCAAAGTCAGATACCTTCACTCTGATATCGCGACGATCGAGCGTGCGGAGATCATCCATGACTTGCGTGCAGGGGAATTCGATGTTCTCGTCGGCATCAACCTTCTGCGCGAAGGCCTCGATATGCCGGAAGTCTCGTTGATTGCCATCCTCGATGCCGACAAGGAGGGATTCCTGCGTTCCGATACGTCCCTCATCCAGATCATCGGCCGTGCGGCGAGGAATGCCCATGGCCATGTCATCATGTATGCGGACCGCATCACGGATTCCATGCAGCGCGCGATCGAGGAGACGCAGCGGCGCCGCAGTATCCAGGAAGATTACAATCGCGTGCATCATATCACGCCGAAGACGATCATCAAGCCTGTGAAGCCTTTGATCGAGACGACGCTCGTCGCGGAAAAGGGCGTGACATATAAGACCGGCAAGAAGGCGCTCAACAAGAAAGACAAGGAAAAGCTGCTCAAGACACTCCTGCGCGAGATGCAGCAGGCTTCGCGCGCGCTCGAATTCGAGCGTGCTGCAGAGTTGCGTGACATGATCCTCGAACTCGACGGAACCTTGCCGCTGGCAAAGCATGACGAAGCATAACACGCATAGAGAAAAGGCCGTTTGTCCCTATGAAAAAGAGCATGTACCGCAGAACGATAGCAGTACATGCTCTTTTTTCATGGGGCACTTCAGCGCCTATGGTGCTTGATGAAGTTCTCGATCCTCGCCAAGGCCTCAGAAATCTTATCGATCGAGGTCGCATAGGAGCAGCGGACATGACCTTCGCCGCAAGCCCCGAACGCATTGCCAGGAACGAGGGCGACATGTTCAGACTCCAAGAGTTTCTCGGCGAACTCTTCGCTCGTAAATCCTGTTGTCGAAATATCAGGGAAAATGTAGAATGCCCCTTTCGGCTCAAAGCAGTTGAGTCCCATCTTGGTGAATCCTTCATAGATCAAGCGGCGACGACGGTCGTACTCCGCCACCATCTTCTTCATGTATTTCTCTCCATGGCGCAGGGCTTCGATGGCGGCAAGCTGTGCCGTGATCGGTGCACAAAGCATCGTGTATTGATGGATTTTCGTCATGGCGGCGATGAGGTCCGGCGCTCCGAGCACATAACCGATACGCCAGCCTGTCATCGCATACGCTTTGGAAAACCCATTGAGCAGGAGCGTGCGCTCCTGCATCCCTGGCAGTGCTGAGAAGCAGACATGCTCTTCTCCGCCATAGGTGAGGTCACCGTAGATCTCATCCGAGATTACGAGCAGGTCATGCTCCTCTGCGAACGCCGCGATGGCCATCAAGTCCTTCCGTGTCATGATCGCGCCTGTCGGATTGTTCGGGTAACCGATGAGCAGAACCTTCGTCTTTGGCGTCACATGAGCCTCCAGCTCTTCCGGCGTGATGCGGAATTCATTTTCAAGTTTCGCAGGCACTGCAACCGGGACACCGCCTGCCAAGATCGTGCAGGCTTGGTACGAGACGTAGCACGGCTCCGGGATGAGCACTTCGTCGCCGGGGGAGAGCAGTGCGCGCATGGCGAGATCCAGCGCTTCACTGACGCCGACCGTCACGAGGATATCCGTCGCAGCGTCGTACTGTACATCATAGACAGAGTCATAATGACGGGCAATCTCCTCACGCAATTCTAGCAACCCGCGATTCGCCGTATAGGAGGTATAGCCTTGTTCGAGTCCGTATACGCAACTTTCACGAATGGACCACGGCGTCACGAAATCCGGTTCGCCGACGCCGAGAGAAATGACGTCTTCCATCTTCGCAGCGATGTCGAAGAATTTTCGGATACCAGACGGCTGGATGGACTGTACAGCTGGAGAGAGACGCTCCTTGAAATCTCGTTGTACTTTCATCAGGGAGACACCACCAATCTGCGGTCGCGCTCTTCATCATTGATGATCACGCCGTCTTTCTTGTAAGGCTTCAGGATGAAGTGGCTCCTCGTCTGCGTGACGCCCTCAATGGTGGAAAGGCGGGTGGAAACGAAATTGGCAACATCTTTCAGCGATTTTCCCTCGATGATGACCATGAGGTCAAAGCTGCCGCTCATGAGATAGACGGTGCGCACCTCGTCAAAACGATAGATCCGCTCGGCAATGGCATCAAACCCGACTTCGCGCTGTGGCATGAGATTGACCTCGATGATGGCCGTTACCATGTTATCGCCAAATTTTTCCCAATTGATGAGCGTATTGTAGGAGAGGATGACCTTGTCTTTTTCCAAGCGCTTGATATCCTGTTCTACTTCATATTCGCTTTTGCCGAGCATGGGCGCGATCTCGCTTATGGGGCGACGTGCATCGTGCTCGAGGAGCTCTAATAATTCACGCATATCATTTCCTCCATTCTCAAAAAAAGAAAGCCTCGTCCAAAAAAGGACGAGGCTCAGTTTCCCGTGGTACCACCTTTGTCAGCCGGAAGCAACGATGACTCCGACCACTCAAAGCCTTAACGCGGCTAACGGCAGGGAATGTACCTCCCTGCGGCTCCGAGTCAGCTTTCAAGCGGATGCCCTGAATGCTTGCAGCGAACGCATTCTCTCTGGAAGGCCATGGACGCTTTACTCTTCTCTTCATCGCCGATGTGATATTGGATATACTATATCATAAGAGTCCTTCTTCTGACAAGTGTTTTTTCTCATTCTTTCAGATATCCCAGTGTACCGTATCCGGATTCGGCGTAGCGCGGTCTACTTCGTTGAGGATCCACGACGCGTTATCATGGGAGGCAGAGAATGCTTTTTCGAGACCAGCCTCATACTGAGGCGGGATTTCCATCGAATGGATGGCCATGTGCATATAGTCCTTGGCGACGAGGGTCACGCCGCGCTCAGCAGCCATCATCGCCTTGAACCGGTATCCGTAATACAGATAGCTGACGTGTTGGACGGGGATATCCTTATAGGCCTCGATGCGCTCATCGACTTCCTCCTCGGCTTCTTTTCCCATCTTGAGCTGATGCATGATGTTCCAACGATCTCCCCAAAGTTCGCCGCGCAGGATGTATTTGTAAAGGAAATCCGTGCTCTCAGCGAGCTCGATGGCCTCATCGATGTGGCGCAGCGCGTCTTCTTCCATGCCATCCTGCTTCCGCTCGATGTCGGAAAGCTTTTGCAAGGCGAAGACTTTCTCTTCGACATCCTCTGCATTCTCTTCGTCCACATCCGCCTCCACGACAGATCGGAAAAGCTCGAGCGCTTCTTCTGTCTTATGGACCGCAGGCATGGCGAGGAAGTGAGCGAGCCGTGCCCTGGCATGCCAATCGTCCATACCTCCGATGAAGAGCTTCTCCGGCGGTTTTGCCGGCGACTCCATGACGAGATGGACGAGCTTGTGGAATTCTTCCTGTGTCATATCGTATCCTCCATAATCCGAATTTTATTTTTTATTATATCATAGGAGGCAGGAAACCGCATACAGGCTGTCGAAAACATAGAGAGAAAAGACACGTCACCATCATAAGGGACCCCCCAACAATCTCCCCATGGCGGGAGGCGATGGGGGTGAGAGGGAGAACATACGGATGAAAAGACATGTAAAGGGCAATGTCAGTTGGGTCGGATATCTCGACTGGGAGCTCGAACATTTCCATGGAGATGATTATTCCATCTACAACGGCTCCAGCCAGAATGCGTATCTCATCGAAGAGGAAAAGACCGTTCTCGTCGATACGGTTTGGGTTCCGCATCGGTTTGATTTCATAGAGAACCTCAAGAAGGAAATCGATCTCAAGCGCATCGATGCCATCGTCGTGAATCATGGAGAAACAGATCATTCCGGAGCCCTGGCGGCCTTGCTCGAAGAGATTCCTGATACACCGCTATATTGCACGGCGATGGCTGTCAAGAGTCTTGAAGGTCAGTACGGGAAACGGGGCTGGAATTTCCATGTCGTGAAAACGGGCGATGAGCTTCCCGTAGGACACGGCAAGAAACTGCAGTTCATCGAGATGCGCATGTTGCACTGGCCGGATTCCATGGCTACGTTCCTGACGGGGGATAATATCCTCTTCTCCATGGACGCTTTCGGACAACATTATGCGACGAGCGAGCTCTTTGCCGATCTAGCCGATCAGGAAATCCTTTGGCATGAGGCACTCAAATATTTCGTAAATATCCTCCATCCGTTCGCAGCGCTCATCCCCAGGAAGCTCGATGAGATTGCCGCAATGTCTCTCCCCATCGAAGTGATTGCGCCATCGCATGGTGCGGTTTGGCGTGAGCAGCCGCTGGAGATTGTCCAGAAGTATCGGGAATGGTCGCAGACGTATCAAGAAGACCAGGTCACGATCGTCTATGATACGATGTGGGATGGAACGAAGGCAATCGCGCACGCCATCGCTGAAGCAGTCAAGCAGCAAAGTCCGTCCACGGTCGTCAAGGTGTTCCATATTGCCAAGAGCGATAAGAACGAGGTGATGACGGAAATCTTTAAGTCCCGCGCCATTGCCCTCGGTTCCCCGACCTATCTCAACGGAGTGCTCGCGAGCGTTTCCGGTTGGCTTGCGTTCCTGAAGCCGCTCAAATTCAAGAAGAAACGCGCGGCAGCCTTTGGCTGCTACGGCTGGAGCGGAGAAGGCGTGAAAGTGCTGCAGGATGGCCTCGCTGCTGCAGGGTTCGATGTGATCGATGAACAGGTAAAATCTCTCTGGAATCCTGACGAGAATGATTTCGCAAAGGTTCCGGAGTTGGTGAAGTCGCTGCTCGAGGATTCTCCAGCAGCGAAACAATAAGTTGTGTTGCAGGAGGAATCAATATGGACAAATATGTATGCGAGCCTTGCGGTTATGTGTATGACCCGGCAGTTGGCGATCCCGATAACGGCATCGCACCGGGAACTGCTTTTGAAGATCTGCCGGATGATTGGGTTTGCCCGGTCTGCGGTGTCGGCAAAGAGATGTTCGTGAAAGAATGAGTGGCTCTGTGCCAGGTGCAGCCTCCTTGATGGGAGGCTGCATTTTTGTGACACGAGGAAAAGAGGAAGACGATATTGAAAAAAAGAGCGTTGGCATTATTTGCAGCTGCGGAATATCTGGCGGAGAGGCACATCGGCTGGATCCTCTTGCTGTATCTCACGAATTATTTTACGATTGTTTGGCAAAATTATACGCAATATCATGATACCCAACTCGTTGTGCTCTTCCTTGACGGGATCTTCCTCTTCTTTGGCGTGTGCATCTATGTCATCTTGCTTGCCTGTATCCCTTGGCGAATGGTGCGCACTGCACTGCTCTCTCTTTCTGCCGTTCTCTCGGCGTCGCTGGCGGGGCTGGAAATCTTTGCCATCACGACATATCAAGCCCTGGTCGGCGCCGGGATCATTACCGCCATCTTACAGACGAACCCGCAGGAGGCCGGGGAGTTCCTCTCCATGTACTTCGGCTGGCGTAGCCTGCTCTCCGTCGCTGTGACCGTTCTCCTTCTCGTCCTGGGATGGGGCTGGCTCTTTCGTCAGCGGCTCGCCTGGCCGAGCCGCCGCTTACGAAACCGCCTGTTCCTTTGCCTCTTGTT
Source organism: Dongibacter bovis (assembly GCA_902763085.1). Taxonomy (GTDB): domain Bacteria; phylum Bacillota; class Negativicutes; order Selenomonadales; family Selenomonadaceae; genus Selenomonas_C. The sequence continues at coordinate 37,428 of CACWQW010000003.1, read as the reverse complement.
CGCGGGGACGATTTCCGGGACCCTCCTCTTCAGGAATTACATGAATTTTATCCTCAGCGGTACCCTTGACATCCCGCCGGTCAGTGTCGGCCAGGCAACGCTCACTTCCATAGAGAATATCAAGGCGTATCAGAAACTGGCGTCCTCCATGGAAAATACGGTGGAAATCACGGAAAATCGGAGCGACACACCACAAGTCGTCTTTATCCTCGGTGAGGCGACCGCGAGTGGGAGGATGCATCTCTATGGCTATCCGCTGGAGAATACGCCGAATCTCGATGCCATGGCAGCCGAAGGACAGATCGCTGTCTTTCGTGATGTGATCAGTCCGGAAGGCGCGACGGTCGCTGTTCTGCGCAAATTATTCACCTTTGCCGATGCCGAAAGCATTGCAGCGGGGCAACCGTGGTATGAGACGAACAACCTCATCGATGTCATGAACAAAGCCGGCTATGCGACACATTGGATCTCCAATCAGGAAAGTTCCGGTATCTGGGGGAATGTGGCACAAATCTTTGCCAATCGCTCAACGACAAAAATCTTTACGCGCATGCGCGAGTCGCATGAAGAGACGACAACGCTGGATGAAGCACTCTTCCCGCTGGTCGATGAGGCGATCGCGCATGCTTCGGGAAAGGATTTCTATGTCATCCATCTCATGGGCGGGCATGCCCTTTACTATCTTCGCTATCCGTACCTCTTCACGAAGTTCCTTAAGGACGATCTCGCTGCTCCAGAAAACAGCTACGATGATACGAAGCGGACAGAGATCGCGCAATATGCGAACGCCATCTATTACGATGACTTTGTCGTGAGCTCATTGATCGGCAAGTTTGCCGATCGGAATGCACTCGTCATCTATCTGCCAGATCACGGGGAAGAGGTCTATGACCAGGGCTCGCAGCTTGCAGGACATGTAGAGGAGCATCCTTCGCGGTATATGCTAGAGGTACCGCTCATCATCTACGGGTCTCCGGCTTGGCAGGAAACGCACCCGGAAAAGTGGCAGCAAATCTGTGCAGCCGTACAAAAGCCCTATATGACAGATGATATGATCCATACCCTCCTCAATCTCCTGGATATCCGCACACCGGAATACGATGCGACAAAAAGCCTGATCGATCCGTCGTATAACATGCAGCGTGCACGCATCGTCCAGGGGAGGGACTATGACCGCGCGATGAAGTGAGGAGAACCGACCAGATAGATGAACATCAAAAAAGACGAGGAAGGGACATCCTCGTCTTCGTCAGTGAGATGATGTTTAGACCGAGCGCAAGGGGAGCAACGCGAGAAGTATCAGGAGGAACAGGAAGGCAAAGGCAAGATGCGGCATCAGGAAACCGCCCCCAAGCAGTTGCAAGCCTCCAGCTGCGGGAAAAAGCAGTAAGAGCGCACCGATCAGTCCGAATCTGCGGCTGCGTCTCCTGGCACGCTCCGCCTGCTTGCCGAGCGCAAATAAGGAAGGGAGCACGGAAAAAGATGGCAAAAGGAAATCGGCACCAAGCTCCTGCTCTTGCTGATTTGTCTGGAGCATCAGATGAACATCCACCGCTTCTCGCAGTCCTAAGGCAGGATGTACATCTGTGTCAAGCAAGGCGAGAAACTGGCCGTGGGAACGCAGGAACTGCGCCTCGCGCCTTTGTTTTTCTACCGGCAATCCACAATGGACTGCTGCGATGCCAAACGCTTTTTTCAGCGCGCGGGCAAACTTTTGCGGCGCAGACGTGAAGGCAGCAACAACGTATCTCGCACGGGAAAGCTCAGATAGGGTCGCGCGCACGTCGTCGGGAACATCATAGTGCAGGGCAATGAGACCGCGCGCCCGTTTTCCCATGCTCAACGCGACGACGCGATCGCCGCGACAATGGATCTGGTCGACCGTTGTCAGGAGTTCCGCACTGAAATGAACGCCTTTCTCCCGAAGCCAGGGAATCGCCCCGACGCAGACGGCGTCTCCGGCACAGAGAGCTTCCACACCGCAATGCGCTTGTTCCGCCTGCGCAGAAACACGGGGCAGGCGTAAGCCGCGCTCGATGGCCGTATCGTAAATGACGCGGCCAAACGGATGTTTTGCTGAGCGTTCCGCCGCGGCGGCCATCGACAACATGCCCGATTGTGACATTCCCTCTGGAATCAATTCCGAGATATGCGGATGCCCCTTTGTCAAAACTCCACGATATGGGAAGAGCAAGGTGTCCACTCTGGCTAAATCCGAGATTTTCTCCAGATGCGCCGACACGACATGGAGCTCCCGTATTTTCTTGCCCAGACGTTTCCGCAGTCCCCAGTCGGAAAAGATTGCTGGAAGCGGGAGACAGATGATGAATACGGAAAGGAACACTACCACGCCATTGCGCATGGATCCCATCGCCCATTGACCGATTGCGGATAACGACGCAAGCGTGGCTGCACCGATCAGTTGGACACGGTAAGAGAAATTGAACACGAAGACCCCTCCCATTCCATCTTTATTATCATACAGAAAATGGAGGACAGCAAGGGAAACCTTGTCGCAGGGAGAAAAAGTTGCTAAACTTGAAGGAAGAACAACGAATGAAGGAGTGAGCGCTTTGCAAAGAGTGCAGGGGCGGGCAAAAATCAATCTGACGCTCGATATTCTCGGAAAACGCCAAGACGGTTTCCACGAAGTGGCCATGGTCATGCAGTCCATCGAACTCGCTGATACCGTATGTTTAGAAAAGGCCCGCGAACCGGGGATTCACCTTTCTGTCAACCTCCCTTGGCTCCGTGCCGATGCTTCGAACCTTGCCTGGCGGGCGGCGGAGCTCATGTATCGTTCGTACCATATCACGACGGGGATAGAGATCCGTCTGACGAAACGGATTCCCGTTGCTGCGGGGCTTGCCGGAGGCAGTGCTGATGCCGCCGCTGTCCTGCGCGGTATGAACGAACTGTTCGCCTTAGGCGCCTCCGATGAAGAGCTCTGCGCGCTGGGGGCAGAGCTTGGCTCGGATATTCCCTTTACCCTGCTTGGCGGAACGATGCTCGCTACGGGTAGGGGAGAAACGCTGAAGCGTTTGCCGGATCTTCCCCAGATGGATGTCGTCCTCGCCAAACCGCATATCTCCGTATCGACGCCCTGGGCTTATCGGATGTACGATGCAGAACCAGCACGAATCCATCCGGATACGGAAGGGATGATCCAGGCGATCGCTGCCCAAGACGAGACGCGCGTTGCCGCGCTGTTGTGCAACGTCCTCGAAAGTGTTACTATGAAAAAGTATGATATCCTTTCGAAAATAAAGGGACAAATGATACGATCCGGTGCACGTGCCTGCCTCATGTCTGGTAGTGGGCCGACGATTTTCTGCTTGGCGGAGGATCGGGCGCAGGCCGAAAAGATTGCGAAAGCACTGCAGGCAATCCCATCCGTTGATGTCTTTGTCACCAGGACTGCCAATCCTATGAGGAAATGAGGGACTCGTTACCATGGAAAAGAAATTGTCACCCATCAAGCTGGATAGTTACCAGCCGCTGAGGGAGGTCGTCTGTGAGTCATTGCGGGATGCGATTCGTCGAGGAGTTCTGAAACCGGGCGAACGTCTCATGGAGATCCAGCTTGCCGAAGAGCTCGGCGTCAGTCGCACGCCTGTCAGAGAGGCCATTCGGAAGCTGGAACTCGAAGGATACGTCATCATGATGCCGCGCCGTGGTACGTATGTTGCCAGCATGTCCATCCGTGATATCAATGAGATTTTCGAGATCCGCACAGCGCTTGAGTCCCTCTCCAATGGATTGGCTGCGGAGCGTATCACCGATGAGGAATTGGAGAGCCTGCAACGGCTGCTCGTGATGATTGGAGGCTATGTCGAAGAGGGAAACATGGATAAGATCGTCGAGACGGATATCGAATTCCATGATCTTCTCTATAAAGCAGCGCGCAACAGCCGCCTCGTCGGTATCATTTCCAATTTAAGGGAGCAGCTGACGCGCTTCCGCACGCTTTCCATGTCCTATCCAGGGCGGCTTGAGACGACGTTGGAGGAACACCGGGAAATCGTCGAAGCCATAGCGGAAGGGGATGTGAAGCGCGCGAAGAAGGCGGCAGAACATCATATGGAAATGTCGGAGAAGACCCTTTTGAAAGCTGTAGATGCCAACAAGAAAAAGGGGTCTGCCAAGAAAACCAAGAAATCTGCAAAAGAAGCACTCTGAGGATGTCTGAAAATATCCTGCAACCTAGAGGAGGAACAAAGATATGTCGGATTTAGTAACGGTGATTCTCGCTGCCGGAAAGGGCACGCGCATGAAATCTTCCCTGCCCAAGGTCCTGCACAAAGCGGGCGGAAAAAGCATAGTGGAACAGGTCCTGACAGCCGCTAAGGGCGCAGGTGCCAAACGCCAGATCGTCGTGACGGGATTTGGCGGGGAGCAGGTGCGTGCTGCCTTGAGCGGACAGGCGGAATTCGTGACGCAGGAAGAGCAGTTAGGTACGGGACACGCTGTCCGCATGACGGAAGGCCTTTTGCAAGAGGAGAAGGGGACGATCATGGTCCTTTGCGGCGACACGCCGCTCCTCACCAGTTCCCTTCTGAAAAAGCTCTATGAGGCACATGTGGAAAATCATGCCAAGGCAACTGTGCTCACGGCGGTGATGCCAGATGCGACGGGATACGGGCGCATCATCCGCCAGGCAGACGGATCGGTAGAGAAGATCGTCGAACATAAGGACGCGACGGAAGCAGAGCGCGCGATCCATGAGGTCAATTCCGGTATCTATTGCTTTGATGCAAAAGCACTGTTTTCTTCCCTTGCGCAGGTCACGAATGACAATGCCCAGGGCGAGTATTATCTGCCGGATGTATTGGGAATCCTTCAAAAGCAAGGAGAGAAGATCTGGGCCGTTGCTGCGGATGATTATGAGGAAACCCTCGGCGTCAACAGCCGTTCTCAGCTTGCCAAAGCAGAACATATCCTGCGTCAGCGCAAGAACGAGGCGCTCATGGCAGAAGGCGTTTCCATCATCGATCCTGCTACCACATTCATTGACTCTGACGTTAAAATCGGTCGGGATACAGTCATCTATCCCATGACCTACCTCGAAAGCGGCACGGAAATCGGAGAACATTGCGAGATCGGGCCATCGGTTCGCATTCAGAATACGAAAATCGGCAATTTCGTGACAGGGCAGTTCCTTTATGCGCACGATGCAGTGGTCGACGATCATGTAAAGCTGGGACAGTTTGTCCACCTGCGTCCAGGGACGCATATCTGTGAAGGCGTGAAGATCGATAATTTTATCGAAGTGAAGAATTCTACCATCGGAAAGGGATCGAAACTGCCGCATCTTTCCTATATCGGCGATTGCGATATGGGAGAGAATGTCAATATGGGCTGCGGTACCATTACGGTCAATTACGATGGCAAGACGAAATTCCGCACGACCATCGGTAACAATGCGTTCGTCGGATGCAATTCCAACCTCGTCGCGCCGGTCACTGTGGAAGATGGTGCATATATCGCGGCCGGTTCCACCATCACGCAAACGGTTCCGAAGGACACGCTGGCGGTTGCGCGTGCACGCCAGAAGAATATCCCCGGCTGGGTGGACAAACGGAAAAGATAATGATAAACTCATTTAAGAGGCAATCATTCATTTTTCTGAACAGGTAAGCAGCACAGCTGCTTCCTAGAATTGGAGGATCTTAACAAAATGGCTTTAGACACCGGAAATTTGGTCATTCTGGCCGGTAACGCGAATCCTGAGCTTGCGAATAAGATTGCAGACCGCATTGGCGTCAATCTCTGCGATGCGTATGTCGGTCATTTCAACAACGGTGAAACCCAGGTCATGATCAGTGAAAGTATCCGCGGAAAGGATATCTTCATTATCCAGCCGACGTCCTACCCTGTGAACGACAACCTTATGGAACTGCTCATCATGGCAGATGCCTGCAAGCGTGCGTCCGCACATAGTATCACGGCAGTCGTGCCGTACTATGCGTACGCCCGCCAGGACCGCAAGACGCGCGGCCGTGAGCCGATTTCCGCCAAGCTCGTCGCCAACCTCATGACGACGGCCGGTGTCACGCGTGTCGTTACCGTAGATCTCCATGCAGGTCAGATTCAGGGCTTTTTCGATATCCCTGTTGATCATCTGGCAGCTGCTCCAACGATTGCCAACTATTTCCGTGCCCAGAAACTCGAAGATGTCGTCGTCGTATCGCCGGATCTTGGTGGTGTCACGCGCGCACGCATCCTTGCAGATCACCTTCAGGCGCCGATTGCCATCATTGAGAAACGTCGTCCGAAGCCGGGCTGTGCCGAGGTCATGAACCTCATCGGTGATGTCGAAGGCAAGACGGCTGTCATCATCGACGATATTGTCGATACGGCCGGTTCCCTCTGCGAGGGAGCACGCGCGCTCCAGAAGCGCGGTGCGAAGAAGATCTACGCTTCCTGCTCTCACGCGATCCTTTCTGATCCGGCTGTCCAGCGGATCAATGATTCTCCTATCGAGAAACTCATCATCACAGACACGATTCCCCTGCCGCCGGAAAAAGCCAGCGACAAGATTGTCGTCCTTTCCCTTGCAGAGCCTATTGCAGACGTCATCATTCGCATCCAAAGCCATCGGAGTGTCAGCCAGCTTTTCCGCTGATTGAGCCTACACCATTAGATTTTTGCCTTCCCGTGTGGGAAGGTTTTTTTATGAAATAAGGAGGAGATCACATGCTGGGGGACGCCACTGACCTCTATATCCGTACGTTCAGTTTCTGGGAGCACCTTTCCGATAGAGAGAAGGATCATGTCAATGCCGGCACGCATCCCACGCATTTCGAACGCAGCGCGCAGCTCCATCGCGATCCTGGTGACTGCCTTGGCATACTACTCGTCAAGACTGGTCAACTCCGCGTCTACACGCTCTCAGAAGATGGCCGTGACGTGACGCTCTACCGGCTGTTCCCCGGTGATATCGGCATCCTCTCCGCTTCCTGCTCCCTTGATGCCGTGACATTCCCTGTCGCCATCGAAGCCATCGAGGATACCGATGTCCTGCGCACAGATGCAGCGGTGTTCAATCAACTGGTCCGTGATAATATCTATGTCAAAGCCTATGCGTATGAAATGGCGGCACAGCGGCTTTCGGAGATGCTCTGGCGCATGCAGCAGATCCTTTTCCTGTCGGCAGACAGACGACTGGCCATCTTCCTTCTTGAAGAAACGAAAAAGACGGGCAGTCCGGAGCTCCATCTCACACATGAACAGATCGCACGTTACATGGGGAGCGCGCGCGAAGTCGTCAGCCGACTCGTCAAATATTTTTCGCAGGAAGGTCTCCTACAATCAGGTCGTGGGCATCTCACGCTTCTCGATCTGCAAGGCTTGAAACGCATCGCGGATGGAAAGCGGCGAAGCATTTCTCCAACGGAATGAGGCCCATGCACTCGCGATTCCCTTTGCGTATGGCGCATAGCAGCGCCGCAGTAAATTTTTTATAAAGAATCGGGGATCTCTATGTCGCGGTTCCTCGTCTGTGCTATAATGATTCCTGTTTCAAATCCATGCTATACTAGGAGGAAATCAGATTGGACATTACCTTTGCTGACCTGTTGAAGACCGTACTGCTCGGCGTTGTCGAGGGGCTGACGGAGTGGCTCCCTGTTTCAAGCACGGGCCATATGATTCTCGTCGACGAGTTCATCAAATTGCAGGTGTCAAAACAATTCATGGACATGTTCCTCGTTGTCATCCAGCTCGGTGCCATCTTGGCAGTCGTAGTCCTGAATTTCGAGAAGCTCAATCCGTTCTCATCCATGAAATCGCACCAGGAAAAATTGGATACCGTCGAACTTTGGAAAAAAGTCATCGTGGCCTCGATCCCTGCAGCAGTCATCGGACTCATGCTCAATAAGTTCATGGAAGAACATCTGATGACGGCACCTGTCGTCGTGACGACGCTCGTGTTCTACGGAATCCTTTTTATCGTGATCGAAAATTATAATAAGCATCGCCGTCCACGCGTGACCGAACTGCGCCATCTCGATTACAGGACCGCGCTCATCATCGGGTTCTTCCAAGTGCTCTCCCTTGTCCCGGGGACGAGCCGCTCCGGTTCGACGATTATCGGTGGTCTTCTTTTCGGTGCGAGCCGTTACGTTGCGACAGAATTTACATTTTTTCTTGCGATCCCTGTCATGTTCGGGGCAAGCTTCCTCAAGATGGTAAAGTTTGGGATCCATTACACCGGCGCAGAGGTGCTCATCCTGGTTCTCGGCATGGTGACGGCATTCATCGTCTCCATCCTGTCTATCAAATTTCTGTTGAATTATATCAAGACGAACGATTTCAAGGTGTTCGGTTGGTACCGGATTGCCTTAGGAATCATCGTCGCAGCGTATATGTTTTTTGTCGGTGATCCTACGGCAAACAACTGAGGAGGAATTTCATGAAAATCATTGCCGGACTTGGCAATCCAGGACGGGAATACGCCATGACCAAGCACAATGTCGGCTTCCTCATGATCGATACGCTCGCCGATCATCTTGGTACAACGGAATGGCGGGATAAATTCGATGCGCTTATCGCTAAGACACGCATCGGTACGGAGCCCGTCCTGCTCGTCAAACCACAGACGTATATGAATGACAGCGGTCGTGCCATCGCACCGATCATGCATTTCTATAAGCTGCCCGCGGAGGACCTCATTGTCGCACATGATGATATGGATATCCCTGCGGGGGTCATCCGCATCCGGAAAAAAGGCAGTTCGGGAGGACATAATGGCATAAAATCCATCCTTGCACACCTGGGGGATGAGCATTTTTCCCGCCTGCGCATCGGTATCGGTCGTCCTCTCCCTGGCTGGTCTGTCGTCAATCATGTACTCGCACCATTTACGACGGAAGATGCACCGAAAATAAGAGCGGCGATCCAATCGCTGATTCCAGCGGTCGAATGTATCGTGAACGATGATATCGATAAAGCCATGAACCTTTATAATCCGAAAAAGAAGAAGAAAAGCCGTACGCAGAAGACGGAAGCAGCCGCTCTCGATCAGGACACAGAGGAGGGACGTAGATGAATCGCGACGAGGAGTTCATCACTGCGGTCTATGCAGATGAAGAGGGGACGATTCTCGATGCCACTGGACTGCGCGGCATGGGACGCGTGGGGAGCAAGAACATCGCACTTCGACCGGAAGACCTCATTCCTCTGCCGGAAAGTGCAGATCTCATGCTTTTGCCCGATCATCAGGCAGTAGGACAAACGAGCGCTGGAGAAATCCTCCCTATCACGGGGACTGCCGTCGCCGCAATCCTGCCGGCTGGCTATACACGACTTTTCTTACCCGCGTATGAGCGAGAAGAGAACGCGGAGCGTCTCCCACTGTACGGTTATACCGCAGTCGTCGTCTATCGCGATGCGCTCTATTGTGCTGCCATCTATACGGACGAGAACGATAAATGGGACCCCGTTCACTACAATACGCCAGAGCTGAAGAAACTCGTTAAGCGCACGAAGAAGGATTTGCCGGGCAATCGAATCGTCGAACAAGTGGGAGGATGTTCTCTCAAATGGCATTGCTGTACGGCGCAGAACCTTTTTTACCGACGTTGGGAAGCCGGCATCCCTGCCTCACCTGTCTGCAACGCGAATTGCTTCGGCTGCATTTCTCTGCAACCAGCGGAGTGCTGCCCATCCCCGCAGCAGCGCATTGATTTTCGCCCAACGCCAGAAGAGATTGCCGAGGTCGGCATCTATCATCTCTCCGTAGCACCGGATGGTATCATCAGCTTCGGGCAGGGGTGTGAGGGAGAACCCAGCCTCGCGGCGTCCAATATCGCAGCCGGCATCCGTCTCATCCGCGCGAAGACAAAAAAGGGCCAGATCAACATGAACTCGAATGCAGGCTATACCGAAGGCATCAGAGAGATTGTCGATGCCGGGCTTGACAGCTTGCGCGTCTCCATCATCAGCGCCAGACCTGAGAGCTATGATGCTTATTACCGCGCCAGCTATCATCTCGATGATGTCAAGGCGTCGATCCGGTATGCTCTCGCGCATGGTACGTATGTTTCGCTCAACCTCCTGTATTTTCCAGGCTTCAATGATCGGCCGGAGGAATTCGGAGCCTGGCAGACATTCTTCCGAGAACTGCCTGTGCAAATGATCCAAGTTCGCAATTTGAATATCGACCCTGATGCATTCCTGGACATCATGCCACCGGAACAGGAAGCGCCGATCGGAACAAGAGAATTCCTCGAACGGCTGCATGAAGAATTCCCACAGCTGATCATCGGTAGTTTCAGTCATTACATCGAATGAAGGTATCCCTTGCGTCGGTCATCGACCTCATGTATAATGAATTTAGAGCATTGCCTATTATTTTCTATTATGTAGGAGGTCGTTGAAGATGGCAAAACGTTTTTTCCGTTGTCTCAGCTGTGGCAATATCATCGGGGTCATCAAGGATGGGGGAGGCCCGCTCGTCTGCTGCGGTCAGCCTATGCAGGAAATCAAGGCAAATACGACCGATGCCGCCCAAGAGAAACATGTCCCCGTCGTGACGGTCCATGATAGGACGATCGAGGTGAACGTGGGTAGTGTTGCCCATCCGATGCTTGCGGAACATTGGATCGAGTGGATCCACCTGGAGACGAAGAAAGGTGCCCAGATGGCCCACCTGCAGCCAGGGGACACTCCGAAAGCAGTATTTGTCCTCGCTCCCGGCGATGAGGTAATCGCTGCGTATGCATACTGCAATCTGCACGGACTCTGGAAGAAAGAACTCTAATTTGACATTTCGTGCATTAGGATGTTATAACACATTTCAGTCGCCGGTGTGGCGGAATTGGCAGACGCAGCAGACTCAAAATCTGCCGTGGGCAACCATGTGCCGGTTCGAGTCCGGCCACCGGCACCATTTGATTTTACAGGCCTCACGGGTTTCCGGAGGCCTTTTTTCGTGCATGGATTCCTAGCCATGGGAACCTATTTAGAGCCCACCAGAGAAATGCGATTCCTACAAAGGCATCGGAACTGTTAAGGAGCAGCATCGCAAGAAAATCTCTGGAAGGACCATTCCTTACCACATAAAGAGATAGGAATCCATCCAAAAAGGATTCACATGATATGCAGATAATCGATGCGAGAAAATATGTATACATGTGCGTTAGTAGTTGACAAACGAAAACAGTACCTATAGAATATTAAGAAAAGCAGCGTTGCTTGAGGGTGATTTTGCATTCAAAAGCAAGGCTGCTTCTCGTTTTGTTATAGGAGTGGCTCTATCGTAAGAATGGGAGGCGGATTTTATGGATGTATCGGCAATCCTCACTGCAGTCAATAACTTTGTCTGGGGGCCGGTCATGCTTGTGCTCCTTGTTGGTACGGGAATTTTCTTGACGATTCGCTTGCGGTTCCTGCCATGGCGGAATCTCGGCTATGCGGTTCGCATGGTATTCTCTCGACGAGACAATCATGCTGGAGATATCTCGCCGTTCCAATCATTGATGACAGCACTTTCTGCGACCATCGGCACGGGCAACATCGTCGGCGTTGCGACAGCCATGGTCCTGGGCGGCCCTGGTGCGCTTGTGTGGATGTGGATTTCCGCAGCATTCGGGCTCTCGACGAAATATGGAGAGTCTGTTCTCGCTGTTAAGTATCGTGAGACCAACAGCGTGGGGGAGATGGCGGGCGGCCCTATGTACGCGATGAAGAATGGCATCCATAACGGATTCGGCCGTTTTCTGGCGTTCCTCTTTTCTGTTTTCGTTGTTTTGGCATCCTTTGGCATCGGCAATATGACACAGGCGAATTCTATCGCAGCTGCGCTTCATTCCAGTTATGCGGTCCCGACTTGGCTCGTCGGCGGCATCATCACGCTCCTTGCCATCAGTGTTCTCATCCGCGGCATCCGTAGGATCGGACTCGTATCCAGCATCGTGGTGCCAGCGATGGCTGCATTCTATTTCATCGCTTCTGTTTTTGTCATCATCGTCAATTTCGCTGCTGTACCTGCCGGTATTATGGAGATGCTGCGCATGGCGTTTTCCCTGGACTCCGTTGCCGGTGGCGTCGGCGGCTCCATCGTCGCTTCCATCCTCACTTCCATGCGCTGGGGCGTCGCGCGTGGTGTCTTCTCCAATGAGGCCGGCCTCGGATCTGCACCGATTGCGGCTGCGGCTGCTCGCACAGATCATGCTTCCCGCCAAGGCTATGTCAACATGACCGGCACCTTTTTCGACACCATGATCATCTGCATGCTGACCGGACTCGTCATCGCTTCTTCAGGAATGCTCGGCACAGTCGATCCCGCTACCGGGAAACTCGTTTCCGGCGTGCAACTGACGATCCTAGCATTTTCCACCGTCTTTGGTGACTATGGGAAGCTCATCATCTCAGTTGCCATTTCTCTCTTCGCGTTTTCCACGATCCTCGGCTGGGAATATTACGGAGAGAAAGCGCTGGAATATCTTATCAAGAAACGCCCAGCCATCATGGCCTATCGCATCGTCTTCTCGCTCGTCACGTTTATCGGAGCGACGACGACGCTCGAGGTTGTATGGAATTTTTCCGATACGATGAACGGCCTGATGATCATCCCCAACCTGATCTGCCTGTTGTGGCTCAACAAGGACATTGCCAAAGAATGCTTCGACTACGAGGAGAACGTGGTCGCGCATGAGAAATTAGGCGAACAGATTGATTATCAGACAGAGCCAATCGAAGTCCCTGCTGAGGCTTACGAGCGCAGCATGAGATAAACCCTAAAAGATGAGAGGAGTCTTATCATGATTATTTTCCCGGTCTTCGCAGAGCTTGAAAAGAAACGCGACGAGATCAATGCGCACTTCCACAAAGATACGGAGCCACAGCTCATCGAACGCGTCCAGCAATTCGGTTTCGTTCCTGTACAGCCGGGCGATCTCAAGCACATGATGCTCAAGGAGAAGAGCACATCAAACGAGTATCTGCTGACCTTCCGTCCGTATGAGATCCGCGTGGAGTTCTGTCACATCAAGACCCAGGAAAAGATCTTGATCTGCGAGATCAGTAACTTCAATCTCAGCGCCCATACCATCATGAATATTCTCATTGCCTCGATCGACAGTTGGCTGCAGTACGGCGTCATCTACGACTACCGGAATGCGCAGGAGTTCGACAAGAAAGAGGATAAATGATTGGACACAGCCCCTTGCCTGTTGTATACTTTCGCTGTATGCATCAGGCAAGGGGGTTTTTCTTTGTTATTTCATCAGATTCACCGCCGCATCGCTATACGAGATCATCATTTATGTTGGTGCGCCATCATTATCCTGCTCGTCGTCTCTTTTTGCACAGGGGCAACCGCATTGGCCGCTACGCCACCGGAAGTCACGGCAGATGCGGCCATTGTCGTCGATACGGGATCTGGGCGCGTCCTCTACGAAAAGAATGCCGATCAACGGGAATATCCGGCGAGCATGACAAAGATCATGACCTGCCTGCTGGCAATCGAAAGCGGCCGTCTCGGCAGTGTCGTCGAGGTCAGCCCCAATGCTGCCGATGTGGAATCCACGCGGATGCACCCCGGCGATCAAGTGCGCATGCAGGATCTGCTCACACAGATGATGCTGATTTCCGATAACGGAGCGGCGACGGCCGTCGGGGAGGCGCTGGGAGGCGGCGACATCGATTACTTTGCCGAGCGCATGAATCGCCAGGCGGCATCGCTTGGCATGAGCAATACCCATTTCGTCAATGCGAATGGCATGCCGGATCCTGCCCATTATTCTACCGCACGGGATATGGAGCGATTGGCGCAAGCAGTCTTTCAAAACAAGATCTTCCGGAAGATCGTCAGCACGAAGGAGAGCAATATCTATTACATCCGTCCGGCAGGACGTGTGGAATACTGCGTCAATACGAACGAGCTCCTCGATACTTACGATGGCATCGTCGGCGGGAAGACAGGCTGGACAAACGCAGCGCGCGGCTGCTTGACGGCAGCTGCTGACAGGAACGGCCATGAACTCATCGTCGTCGTCATGCACTCTGATGACGATGAGAGCCGTTTTGTCGAGGCAGCCGCCCTGCTTGATTATGGCTTTTCACAAATCGTTGAAAATAACTCCTGACAAGGAAATTCCCTTGACAAACAGATTGGGGTTGCGTATAATACGCTATGTCAAGGGAAAAGCCTTGACGCTTCAAGTGATGATGGGTGGTCGGTATGGAACAATTCCTTTATCTTTCTGACCTCTTTGATTTCTACGGGGCCTTGCTTACGCCGAAACAGCAATCCTGCCTGCGGCTTCATCTCTATGATGACCTATCGCTCTCTGAGATTGGAGAAGAACTCAAGATTTCGCGGCAGGCGGTCTACGACAATATCCATCGTTCGGTCAAGACGATGCAGTCTTATGATGACAAACTTCAGCTCGTCAAACGGTATCGTAAGGAACGTCAGGTATTGAACGAGGTGTGTGCAGGCCTCAAACGCCTCCAGGCAGAACACGATTGTCAGGAGCTTTCGCCCATGATAGAAGCGCTTGCCCCATTTCTTGGTCGAGAGGAGGACATCCATTGATTTTTGAAAGTTTGTCTGACAGATTGCAGCAGACATTCAAGAAATTACGCGGCCACGGCAAACTGACGGAAGATGACGTCAACGAGGCAATGCGGGAAGTGCGGATGGCACTCCTGGAAGCCGATGTGAATTTTAAGGTCGTCAAGAATTTTATCAAAACGGTCAAAGCACGTGCGATTGGTCAGGATGTTCTTGAGACGCTCACGCCCGCCCAAGTGGTCATCAAGATTGTCGATGAAGAGCTCACGTCACTCATGGGTGGGACGCAGAGCCGCATCAACATGAGCTCCCAACCACCGACCATCATTATGATGGTCGGCCTACAGGGCGCTGGTAAAACGACTTCGGCAGGCAAACTCGCCCTGGCCCTCAAACGCCAAGGGAAGCGACCTCTGCTTGTCGCAGATGATATCTACCGTCCTGCTGCGGTCAAGCAGTTGGAAGTGATCGGCGATTCGCTCGGACTGCCAGTGTTCAAGATGGCACCGGGGACGGATGCAGTCACGATTGCCAAGGAAGCCCGGGGCTTTGCATCGTCTCACCTGAACGATGTCATCATCATCGATACGGCTGGACGCCTTCAGGTCGACGAAAAGCTCATGGAAGAGCTCCAGGACATCAAGAGAGCCGTACAGCCCCACGAGATCCTTCTCGTCGTCGATGCCATGACTGGCCAGGAAGCGGTAAACGTAGCGCAGAGTTTCCATGAGAAGCTCGGCCTCGACGGTGTCGTCATGACGAAACTCGACGGCGATGCACGCGGTGGTGCTGCGCTTTCCATTAAGGCCGTGACGGGCGTTCCCATCAAGTTCGTCGGTATGGGAGAGAAGCTCGATCCATTGGAGCCGTTCCATCCGGACCGTATGGCTTCACGTATCCTCGGCATGGGCGATGTACTGAGCCTTGTGGAGAAAGCGCAACAGACCTTCGATGAAGCAGAAGCCAAGAAGATGGCCAAGAAGCTGCGCAAAGACGAATTCACGTTGGATGATTTCCTCGCACAGATGCAGCAGGTCAAGAAACTTGGTTCTCTCGAGAACATCCTCGGCATGATACCGGGGATGGGCGGGTTGAAGAAGCAGCTTGCTGGTCAAGATATCGACCTAGATGGCAAGGAGATGCGCCGTATCGAGGCCATCATCCGATCCATGACACCGAAAGAGCGTGCGGATATCTCCATCATCAACGGCAGTCGCCGCAAGCGCATTGCGATGGGATCCGGCACGCACGTTCAGGATGTCAATAAGCTGCTGAAGCAATTCGGCGAGATGAAAAAAATGATGAAGAAAATGAAAAAGATGCGGGGCGGCAAGAAGGGACTTCCTAATCTTGGTGGTCTTGGGAACCTCGGTGGCCTTGGCGGCCTCGGTGGAAAGCTCCCATTCTTTCATTGATAATATCCCATTGAAGGAGGTGAAGTTTCATGTCAGTTAAGATTCGCTTGAATCGTCAGGGTGCAAAGAAGAATCCGTTCTATCGCATCGTTGTTGCAGATTCCCGCGCACCGCGTGATGGTCGTTTCATCGAGATCCTGGGCAACTATGACCCGTCTCAGACGCCGGCTGTTGTCAAGGTCGACGAAGAGAAAGTGCTCGATTGGATGAGCAAAGGTGCTCAGCCGACTGATACCGTCAAGTCTCTGCTGAGCCAGCAGGGGATTATCGCTAAATTCGCAGAGAGCAAGAAGCACTAAGCCTTTCCCAAGCAGAAAGAGGCATCAGCATGAAAGAGATTGTTGAAATGATTGCTAAGGCTTTGGTCGATCATCCTGAGCAGGTTCACGTGGAGGAATCAGACGAGGATCGTCACACGGTCCTCCGCCTTCATGTCGCTGAAGATGATATGGGGAAAGTCATTGGCAAGCAGGGGCGTATTGCCAAGGCGATGCGCACTGTCGTAAAAGCCGCTGCTACTCGCGAAGAAAAAAAAGTCACGGTTGAGATTATCTAAGAAATGCGGCGGAGACCCTTTGAGAGTCTCTCTGCCGCATTTTCTTTTTCGTTTCGTTCGTTTAGGAGGAAATAAAATGGACAGCATTTCGCTCAAAATGCCGGTCACGGTGAAGGCAAAGTTAACCGAAGCCTTGAAGGCAAAGATCCTGAAAGAGCTGGAAGACAATCTTTCTCGCGTCGACCTCGAGCTACAGCAGCTTAGCATCCAGGAAAAACGTGTGTTGCAGGGAAACACGCCGGCGGAGCCAACCCCTGAGAGCATGCATCGCGCACAGGCCATCGAGGCGCAATTTGGGGAAGAGCGTCAGAAGCGCCTCGCCTTTCGTGCAGAAACGACGAAAAGGAAAGAAGACATGGAGAAACTCGCGATCGGCGCTGAGATCGTGCAAGGGACATTAGAGCGCCAGGTGGAAGTGCACATCGGTGACGATATGCGCGAACTCATGAATGTGGAAGTGCTGGTGGAAGATGATAAAATCATCGCCATCCGCGGCTGAGAAAAAGAAGCACCAGAGCGACCGCGTCACGATCGGTCGCGTTGGTGCTGCGCAAGGCATCCATGGAGAGATGCGGATCATCCCGCTGACCGATTTTCCCGAGCGTTTCCAAGAACTGAAAGAAGTGACGGTCGGTGATGAGCTCTTGCACATCGAAAGTTGCCGTCATCATAAGAACTTCATCTTGCTCAAATTCCGGGAATATCCCGTGCGTGAAGACGCCATGGCGTTGACGGGACGAATGCTCACAGTTGCGCGAGAGGATGCAGTTCCCCTCAAGGAAGGGGAATACTACACCTTTGATATCATCGGCCTAAAAGTCGTTGACGAGCATGGGATGCCATTGGGAACGATCACGAATGTCCTCCGTACGGGTGCCAATGACGTCTATCAGATGGAGGACGTTGACGGCAAGGATGTCTTGATTCCTGCACTCAAGTCCGTCGTGAAAGAGATTGATCTGCCAAAGGGACGCATGGTAGTCGCATTGCCTGAGGAGCTTATTGATGCGGATTGATTATATCACCCTGTTCCCCGAGATGTTTGCTGGCCCCTTCGGCGCCAGCATCACGAAACGCGCCGTTAAAAAAGGGCTTCTTGAACTGGTTTTTACAAATTTCCGCGATTTTTCTTTCGATAAGCACAAGCATGTTGACGATTCTCCCTTCGGCGGTGGAGCGGGAATGGTGTTAAAGCCTGAGCCCATGGTTCGAGCCGTGCGGGATGTTCTCGAGAAGACGACCGCCTACGAAAAACAACGGCGCATTCTCATTATGGACCCATCTGGCGCAACGTTCACGCAGGCAAAAGCCAAGGAACTAGCGACATACGAGCAGCTGATTTTTATCTGCGGCCATTACGAAGGATTCGATGCCCGTATCTACGATCTCGCCGACGAGGCGATCTCTATCGGTGATTATGTCCTGACTGGCGGCGAACTTCCTGCCATGGTCATTACCGATGCTGTCTCCCGCATGATTCCGGGTGTCCTCGGCGACGAGGAATCCGCGCCAACCGACTCCTTTTATGAAGGATTGCTCGGCTTTCCACAGTACACGCGGCCACGAGAGTTCGAGGGGAAGCAGGTCCCGGATGTCCTGCTCTCCGGCGATCATGCGAAAATACGCGCCTGGCGCAGGCAGCAGGCCTTGCTTACAACGAAGCGTTGCCGTCCTGACCTGCTGAAAAATGCCATTCTGACGGAAAAAGAGCGACGCTTTCTCCAAGATCATGAAGAACCTTGAGTCAGCAGCAGTTCCAGGCGGCAAGAGAAAAGTGCAGCAGCGAGAAAGATGCTGCGCTTTTTCTATACAACGCTTGGGGCCCCTTTTCATTGCATTCCCCTGAGGGATGAGGTAGAATAGGACATACTGTGAGGTGACTGCATTGCATCAGGAAGCTATCGAGAAGATTGAAGCGGCTCTTGCGGATTGCTCCCTTTTCGAATCGTTGCCGAAAGAATGCCATGGGTTTCAATATCGTGCCATCCGTCAACCGATTGATGACCGCTACGATCTCTTTCGCTATGAGAATCCCACAGCGCATCGGAGTGCTACTGCATATTACCATGAAGAAACGCACGAATATAAATTGCGTGTGTGCGTTGGATTCATCGAATTCTGTCGCATCGAATATATTACCGGTTCTCTCGCTCTTTTTGAAAAGAAAATCGAGAAGGATCTCGGACAACTGCTCAAGGATATGGTGGAATTCAATCCGCACACCATCAGCAGCCTCATCCTGAAAAAAGGAATCTGTGATTGGGAGTTCGCAAAACGATTGCCGCCATCATTGGAAGGGTATGAGCTCTTTATCACCCCGCAGCAGCCAGTGAAGATTAACAATGGCTCTTATATCATCATCGATTACGTCGATTTTTCCCACGGAAGCGATGTTACGATCTACTATAATATGTATCGCGATGAGTTTTTCGGCGAGGCACGCGTCCATTCCATTCCAGATGTGACCTACGACTTTGATTCCAATGAGCTCAATGAACTTGAGGAAAAACTCGAACGATATCTTGTACCGCGCTTGCAGCAGGCGCGTACTGCGGCGGAAGCGTCAGACAAGGAGGCGACATGAGTGATTACCATTGAGAAAGCCATCCTGCACGTTCTCGATTTCCATTCCGGCGTTACGGTGTATTCGGAGCAGGAGATGGATTTACAGGAATCGATCCAGACGTTCCTGCAAAAACACATAGAGAAATCTTTGGCGCGGCAAGATGCGCAGCAAGGATCCTTTTACCCGGATAGTGCCTGCAAAGTAAAATTGGAGGCCTACAAGAACGGGGAATGCTCCTTCGTCGCTTTTTCCCAAGAAATCACAAAGCACCTGGAGAATGCTTTGCTCCATACGGAAGATGTAGCATCCACAGACGTGCTCATCCTCGATGCCATGGTAGATGAGCAGCGCAAACTCATCCTGTTCAAGTGCAACAACCATGTCGGCTATGTCCACCAGATCCACCAAACGGAACAGGGCGTACAGAATGAAATCATCAATCACTACGCCATCATGCCAAATCTCTCTCAGCGCATGGATGAATTCGCCATCATTGACATGTCAACCTTGCAGATCACGCTCGTTGCCAAGAAATATCCAATGGAGGGCAGTTCCGTCCAGCTCCTACCGGAGATCATCCTTGAATGCAGCACGCAGCCATCCCAGAAAGAGGCGCTAAAAAGCCTCGAGAAGACGACCGCGGAAGTCGCCGAATCCTTTGGACAAGACGGTGTTGCTGCCGCTGCTGCTGCGAAAAACTACGTCGCCGAACACATGGAGATCTCCAACGAACTTGACTTGAAGCGTGCTGGGGAAGAAGTCTTCAAAGACCAACCTGCCATGCAAGCGGACTATAATCGCAGGATTGAGGAACAGGGGTTTGACCAGCCCGTGCAGATGGATCAGGAAACCACCCTGAAGAAGGTCGCCAAGCATAAACTCAAGACGGATACAGGCATCGAATTGGCAATTCCCACAGATTACTTCGATAATACGCAGTTTGTCGAATTCTACAACGAAGCAGATGGCACGATATCCATTACGCTCAAACACATTGCCAGTATCATCAACAAATAAAGGAGTCACCAGACGTTCATGAATTTCTCACCTAAATTGCTAGCGCTTAAACAGGAAGTTCTCCGCGAATCCGCGGAAACATTCCAGCAGCTCGATCGGATTTCTGAAGAAAACACCTTAAAGGTCCTCGATGCCATGCGGGAATGCAAGGTATCGGATGCGCATTTCAACACTTCGACAGGATATGCGTATGGTGATATCGGCCGCGAGAAGTTGGAAGAGCTTTACGCATACGTTTTCGGCAGCGAAAAGGCATTGGTAAGGACGCAATTCGTCAGCGGCACGCACGCACTAGCTACCGTCCTATTCGGTATCCTGCGCCCGGGTGATGAGCTCGTTTCCCTCACAGGGACCCCTTATGATACCATGCAGACAGTCATCGGCTATGCAAATCCCAGCCCTGGATCGCTGAAGGAATTTGGGGTGCTTTATCGGGAGCTGCCGATGGTCGATGGTCGCGTCGATATCGATAACATCAAGCACGTCGTCACGAAGAAGACGAAGATGGTTGAGATCCAACGGTCTCGTGGCTATAGCATGCGGTCTCCGCTATCGATTGCGGATATCCGCAAGATTACGGAGGAAGTCCATCGAGTCAATCCTGCCTGCGTCTGCTTTGTAGATAATTGCTATGGCGAATTCGTAGATACTGTGGAACCTACGCAAGCGGGCGCTGATATCATGGCTGGCTCCCTCATCAAGAATCCCGGTGGGGGACTGGCTCCGACCGGCGGCTATATCGTCGGTCGCAAAGACCTCGTCGAGCTCGCCTCCTATCGTCTGACCGCTCCAGGCATGGGCGATGAGCTCGGTGCTAGCTTGGCCAATAACCGTCTGCTCTTCCAAGGCTTCTTCCTGGCACCGCATGTCACGGCGCAGGCGATCAAAGGTGCGGTGTTCGCCGCCGGTCTCTTCACGAAACTCGGATACAAGACATTGCCTCTGCCGACAGATGTACGAGGCGATATCATCCAGGCCATCGAACTGGGAACTGCTGAGAAACTCATCGCTTTCTGCGGCGGCATCCAGAAATATTCGCCTGTCGATTCTTTCGCAGCTCCGGAGCCGTGGGACATGCCGGGCTATGCGGATAAGATCATCATGGCTGCTGGTACCTTCGTACAAGGTGCCTCGATTGAATTCAGTGCAGACGGCCCGCTGCGTCCTCCGTATAACGTCTATCTACAAGGCGGCCTGACATTTGAGCATGCCTGCCTCGGCATCATGGGCGCTGCGCAGGCGGTAGAAGATCTTGTGCCAAAGAAAAACATTTGAAAAAATCTTACCATCCCCTTTACAATGTTTCCATCATGTGATAATATAAATCTCGTCTAGAAGAATATTTAGGCAATGGAGCCTTGCAGACTAGAACGTCCTGCCGTCATTGACGTACAGGTTTATTTTAGTCGGCGAGGCTTTTGTTTTTTTGTGCAGTTTTACTGCAGAAAGAAAAGGGTGGTTTAACATGTTAGATGAGTTACTGTACGTGATTCCCGCCAATACGGCGCGGGAAGAAGTCAAGAAATCCCTCGAAGCACATCCTGAGATCAAGTTCGTTTCCCTCGTCGGCATCGATATGGCTGGCAACGATACGGACGAGAAGATTCCGATGCGCATTTTCCTCAAGGACATGGATGAATTCTACGCCGGAACTGCAGTTCAGACAGATGGATCTTCCGTCGTACTCCCTGGCATTGCCACGCTGAATAACGCAAAAGTCGATATGCCAGTAGATCCTTCGGTCAACTGGTTCGTTGATTATAACTTCGAGCATTACGACGAAGAGACGGAGAAACCGATCGGCACGCTCCGTATCCCTTCCTTCCTCATTCATGAAGGAAAGCGTGTCGACTCGCGTGCCGTCTTGGCAGATTCTTTGGAGTTCGTCAAGAAGGGGCTGCTCGATCTCTTTAAGGAACATCCTGACATCAGCGGCCTTGCGGTCAAGGGGTCCGATATTGCCGATATCTCCTTTACGTCCGCTACGGAGCTTGAATTCTGGGTGAAGACACCGCTGGAGGAAGCTGACATTGAAGAGATGTCTGCCTCGCAGGTCATGCAAGAGCAGTATTGGGAGCGTACGCACGGCGCCGTTCGTACGGCACTGGAAGAATGCGTCCTCACGCTTGAGCGCTATGGGCTCAAATGTGAAATGGGGCATAAGGAAGTCGGCGGTCTCAAGGCTCAGGTCGATGAGAACGGCCGTATGACGCATGTCTGCGAACAGCTCGAGATCGATTGGCGTTTTGCCGATGCCCTCCAGGCTGCAGATAACGAGATCTTCGTCCGCACGGTCGTTCGTGAGATTTTCCGTAGCAATGGCCTCGAGGTCTCCTTCCAGGCAAAACCGATGATCGGTCTCGCAGGCAATGGTGAACATACGCATATCGGTATGGCTGCCGTGCTGAAAGACGGCTCGCTTGCCAGCCTGTTTGCCGCCGCGCAGCCGGAAGAAGACTTCATGAGCGTCGTCGGCTATGGCGCCATCATGGGCCTCCTGAAAAATTATGAAGTAATCAATCCGTTCGTTTCTGCAACGAACGATTCCCTCAATCGCTTGAAACCCGGTTTCGAGGCGCCGGTCTGCATCGTCACCTCGCTGGGACATACGCCTGCTATTCCATCTCGCAACCGCACGATCCTTGCCGGATTGATTCGCGACCTCAAGAATCCGATGGCAACACGCTTTGAACTTCGTGCCTGCAATCCGTACACGAACACCTATCTTGTGCTCGCTGCCATCTACTCTGCAGTGTTCGACGGCGTGAAAGCAACCATTGCCAAGACGACGAAAGAGTGCTTGGCAGAGCTTTCTAAGAATGCGGGGGAAGATGGGTTCTATCTCGAAAAAGACCGCGCGTATCGTTCGGAAGACGATGTCTTCGAGGACTATACGGATGAGGAGCGTAACCGTCTCTTCGGTGCTCCTCCTGCGACGGTCTGGGAGAATATGCAGGGCTTCGAGACGTATCCTGAGAAAGTCAAGGTCATCACGGCCGGCGGTGCTCTGCGCGAGCAGATCATCGATGCGTTCCGCGCTGGCGCACTTCTCCGTTGGAAGACTGAGCTCGTAAGCCGTATCATTCCGGAAAATCGTGAAATCGTGCGCAAGGCGAAGGAGATCAAGAGCTCCTATGTCACGGATCAGGATTCCTATAACTGGAATAAGATCAATGGCATCCGCACCTATCTCGCCAAGGACAGCATCGATGAGAAATCGCTCTTCACCTTGCTGGTCAATGCCCTGAACGAGAAGGACTATGCAACGGCTTCCGGTTTGCAGGTCGAGATGTACGACAAGATCGAAGAGCTCAAAAGCCTTTACGATGCGTACGAGAAGAACATGATTTGATTGTTGGACCACCCATCAATAGCGAGAACGGTTGTACTTTCTGGTACAACCGTTTTTGCTGTCTAAAATGCGAAAATGATTTTTGCAAGCAGGAATTTTGTGGAGAGAATCAGAATTACTACGACAAAGAAGCATGAAAGCATCAGAGAGGAGTGTTTCTCATGAGACTCGAATTTATCGGTGCAGCACATACAGTGACGGGTTCCTGCTATTTACTGGAATCGCAAGAAAAGCATTTCCTGATCGATTGCGGTATGTTCCAAGGGTCGAAGCGGGTTCGTGAGCTCAACTACGAAGATTTTCCCTTTTCTCCAGCAGATATCGAGGGCGTGCTCCTGACACACGCACATGTCGACCACTGCGGCCTATTGCCGAAACTGGTCAAGGAAGGTTTCAAGGGGACGATCTATGCCACGAAATCGACGTGCGAACTCTGCCAAATCATGCTGCCTGATTCCGCCCATATCCAGGTATCCGACGCTGAAACGATGAACCGCAAAGGTCGCCGCCGGGGCGATACGCCAGTGCAAGCACTCTATAGCATCGATGATGCCCAGGAGGCATTAAAACTGTTTACCCCCGTTCCCTACGAAAAGGAATTGCAGCTCGCAGACAATATCCGCGTCGTCTTTCGTGATGCGGGCCATATCTTGGGATCGGCCTTCCTCGAAATCTATGTGACGGAAAACCAGAAGACGACGAAGCTCGTCTTCTCTGGGGATATCGGTCAGCCTAACCAGCCGATTCTCAAAGATCCTGCCAAGGAAACAGGCGCGGATTTCCTCATCGTTGAATCGACCTATGGTGATCGGCTGCATCAGATCTACGATAAAGAGACGAAACTGCTCGAAATCGTCAATGACACGATGGATCGCGGCGGCAATCTGATCATTCCCTCCTTTGCCGTCGGCCGGACCCAAACGCTTTTGTACTACTTTTACAATCTTTGGAAACAAGGTCGCCTTGATGGCGATATCCCCATCATCATCGATAGTCCGCTGGCCATTGCTGCTACGCGTATTTTCTTGAAGAATTTCCAGGATTTCGATGATGCTGCCTTGGCCTTATTCAAGAAAAGTGGCAAGATTCCCCGCTTTCCACAAATTCGCCTTTGCGAGACAGCCGCCGAATCGAGGGCGTTGAACAGTGAAGAGGGGAGTGCCATCATTATTTCTGCGAGCGGCATGTGCGATGCAGGACGTATCCTCCACCACTTGAAACACAACCTTTGGCGTCCGGAATCGACGATCCTCTTTGTCGGCTACCAGGCAGAAGGGAGTCTCGGCCGCCGACTCGTCGACGGGATCAAGCGCGTGCGCGTCCTCGGCGAGGAAGTGGCCGTGAAAGCGCAGATCATGACGATGGATGGCTTTTCTGCTCATGCGGACTCCAATCAGCTCATGGACTGGATCTCCGATTTCCAGAACCCAAAGCCTGCAAAAGTCTTTATCGTACATGGTGAAGCGCAGTCACAGGAAGCCTTGAAAGCGCGAATCCAAAAAGAATGTGAGATCGAGACGTATATTCCCTTCCGTGGAGACCTCGTACAGATTTCCGGCCGCGCATCGGAAATCCAGCCATCGAATGTACCAGAGGTCTCCGTGGAGATGGAAATGGAGGATGTCCTCCGCGATTTCGATGCGGACTACCGCCAGCTCCGGCAGAAAGTACTCGCTCTCGTCCTGCGCCAGCCAAAACAGATGGAGCCCATCATCAAAGTGCTCACCAAAGGGCGCAACTATCTGCGCAAGCTCTTTACGCCGTATAACATTTGACGACGCTTGCAAAAGGCCCTCTGATACGGTATAATGAGCCTAACGAACGGAGCGGGACTCCGTGAATAAATGTATATGCCTTTTAACATGCGTACTGCGAGACGCATAAAGGAACCTGATAAACGCATGAAGTTTATTTGAAGCCTTTGAGCTTTCTTATGCAGTCGCATAGGGAAGCTCTTTTATTATGGAATCCCATACCGTCTGCGTGCCTCGCATGGAGGTCAGATTCCATATCAAAGAGGCAAGTACTCAGATCACAGGCATTGGCACATGGTTGGACTAGTAAGGGAGTGACAGGCTTGGAGAAAAACACCGTATCCTTGCGGGGACGCAATATCCTCGGGCTGGAGGACTTCAGCCCCGAGGAGATCCGCCTCGTGCTGGAAACCGCAAAAGAGATGAAGAACATCATCCATAGGGATATCAAGAAGGTTCCTACCCTGCGCGGGAAATCCATTGTAACGCTCTTTTATGAACCGAGCACACGCACGCGTACCTCATTTGAGCTCGCCGGCAAATATCTCGGAGCGGACGTTGTCAATATCACTTCCGGGACGAGCAGTATCGTCAAAGGCGAAAGCCTCCGGGATACGCTTTATACCGTCGAGGCGATGGGCGTAGATGCCATCGTCATGCGACACAAGGCGGAAGGCGCGGCAGCGTATGCGTCCCGCGTTGTCAGTCCTGTCATCCTCAACGCAGGGGACGGCGCCCATGCCCATCCGTCACAGGGGCTCTTGAATCTCTTCACGATCCAAGAACACAAGGGGACGCTCTCCGGTCTCAAAGTCGCCATTGTGGGCGATGTCCTGCACAGCCGCGTCGCCCGGTCTGATATCTACGGCATGCGGAAAATGGGGATGGAAGTACATCTTGCCGGCCCCAAGACGCTGTTACCGCGTTACCTTTATGAAGAACCTGGCATCTTCGTACACGAGCGCATCGAGGAAGCAATCGCCGATGCGGATGTCATCGAGGTCCTGCGCATCCAGTTGGAACGCATGAAAGGCGGGCTTTTCCCGACGACGCGTGAGTACGCGCGTATCTTCGGATTGAACAAGCAGCGCCTATCCCTGGCGAAAGATGACGTCTTGGTCCTTCATCCGGGGCCGATGAACAAGGGCTGGGAAATCTCTCCATTCGTTGCCTATGGGAAGCAGTCGGCCATCCAAGAGGAAGTGCAGAATGGTGTCGCAGTCCGGATGGCGCTCTTCACACTCGTTTTGACGGGAGGAAAACAGGAATGACGGTTTTGCTGAAAGGTGGCAGAGTGATGAACCCTGCCGAAGATTTTGATGAGATTGCCGATGTCCTCATGGAAGATGGGAAAATCAAAGAAATCGCCAAAGACCTTGCTGCGGGCGACGCCGATGTCTATGATGTCTCCGGTAAGCTCGTCACTCCGGGATTGGTCGACCTGCATGTCCACTTCCGTGAGCCAGGACAAGAGGCAAAAGAAGATTTCGAATCAGGATCGAAGGCAGCGGTCGCCGGTGGCTTTACCACAGTCGCGACCATGCCAAACACGAAACCTGTCGTTGATTCCGCTGCGCTGGTCCGCAGCTTGAAGAAGCGGGCAGAAGATGTTGCCCGTTGCCATGTGGAAATCATCGGTGCGGTCACTAAGGGCCAAGAAGGAAAAGAGCTTGCCGAGCTTGGAGATATGATTGAGGCGGGCGCGGTTGCCTTCTCCGATGATGGCCACTTCGACCCATCGGCTAAGGTACTGCTCAACGCCTATGACTATCTTCATCCGTTCGATAAGGTTATCATCAATCATGAAGAAGAGACTTCCCTCGTCGAAGACGGTGTCATGAATGAAGGGCACCGCAGCGCGATGCTTGGCATGAAGGGTCGCCCGACGGTAGCGGAAGATATCGCCGTCGCACGTGATGTATTGCTGGCAGAATACGCGGGGGCTCGCGTCCATGTCGCCCATATGAGTTCTGCCCGCGCCGTCGATATCGTTCGTCAGGCGAAAAAACGCGGTGTTCGCGTCACGGCGGAGGTGACGCCACAGCATTTGACCCTGACAGACGAGTGTGTCGATCTTTACGACTCCTCGACAAAAATCAATCCTCCGCTCAGGAGCAAGCAGGATTGCGATGCCTTGCTCGCCGGACTCAAGGATGGTACGATCGATGCCATTGTCACAGACCATTCCCCCCATGCGCAGGAAGAGAAAGATCGAGAGTATATGTACGCCCCCAGCGGCTTTCCAGGATTGGAGACGTCCTTGGGCATCATGCTGACGGATCTCTATCAAGCGGGGAATCTTGACCTCAAGACCATCGTCTCGAAAATGACCTGGGAACCAGCCAAGGTCCTCCAGCTTTCTGCAGGTACCCTCAATGTTGGCAGCCCTGCCGATGTCACGGTCATCGACCTCAACCAGGAATGGACAGTAGAGACACAGAAATTCTATACGAAAGGCAGTCATTCCCCCTTTGTTGGACGAAAGCTCAAGGGGAAAGCTGTGATGACCTTTGTCGATGGCAATCTCGTCATGCAAGACGGTAGGGTGGAATGAAATAAGGAAGAGAGGCGTTTTCATTGACAGCAAAAGGGAAACTGATCCTCGAGGACGGTAGCGTCTTCCATGGGAATTTACTCAATGACCTCAAAGCGACGGGGGAGGTCGTCTTCAATACAGGCATGGTTGGTTATCAGGAGAGCCTTACCGATCCATCGTATTGCCGCCAGATCTTGACGCTTACCTATCCCTTGGTCGGCAATTACGGGATTGCTGATATATTCATGCAATCGCCAAAATCCTTCGTGAACGGATTCGTCATCGGCGAATTGTGCGAGCATGGCAGCAACTGGCACTTTGAGACCAGCCTTGCGGATTTCCTTACGAAACAGGGCGTCCCTTGCCTTTATAATGTTGACACCCGTGCGGTGACACGTCGCATCCGCAATGCAGGCACCATGAAGGGAATCATTGTTCCAGAAGAGGAAAATCAGGCAGAAATCGACAAATTGTTTGCCATTCCCATCAAGAAAGACGTCGTCATGGAGGTAACGACCTCAAAGCCGTATACCATCGAAGCTGAGAAAGACGATGCTCCTCTTGTGGTTGCCATGGATTTCGGCGTAAAGCGCAATATCCTCAAATCTTTGCATGAAAAGGGCTGCAAGCTCGTCGTCATGCCGGCGAATGCCAAGGCAGAAGATGTCCTCGCACTCCAGCCGGATGGCATCTTCCTCTCCAATGGACCGGGAGACCCAGCTGATGTCCCGGAAATCATCAAGGAAGTCAAAGAACTCATCGGCAAGAAGCCCATTTTCGGCATCTGCCTGGGACACCAGTTACTTGCACGCGCTCTGGGAGCTAAGACATATAAATTGAAATTCGGCCATCGCGGCACCAATCAGCCGGTCAAAGACCTGCGTACGGGACGCGTGCAGATTTCTTCCCAAAATCATGGCTTCGCCGTCGATGCAGCTTCGCTGGAAGGCCTGCCGCTTGAGGTCACGCATATCAACGTCAATGATGGGACCGTCGAGGGAATGCGCCATACCAGCCTGCCGCTGTTCTCTGTCCAGTATCATCCAGAAGCGGCACCCGGACCAGACGACAACATGTATCTGTTTGATGAATTCTGGTCGATGCTGAAGAAGGGGGAGTAATCCGTGCCGAAAAAGACGAATCTCAATAAAGTGATGGTGATCGGTTCTGGTCCAATCATCATCGGACAGGCAGCAGAATTTGATTACGCAGGTTCACAGGCATGTCGTGCCCTGAAGGAGGAAGGCCTGGAAGTCGTCCTCGTCAACTCCAACCCTGCGACCATCATGACCGATACGCATATTGCCGATCGCGTTTACATCGAGCCTCTGACGGTCGATTTCTGTGAAGCGATCATCGAGAAAGAGCGCCCGGATGGATTGCTCGCGACACTTGGAGGCCAGGCAGGGCTCAATCTAGCGGTCCAACTGGCAGAGAAGGGCATCTTGGAGAAATTCCACGTCGAGCTCCTCGGGACGCCACTCAAGGCCATCGAACGTGCAGAGGATCGCGAGCTTTTCAAGGAGACGATGCAGAAGCTCGGCGAGCCGATCCCTGAGAGTACCATCGTCGAAGATGTACCGTCTGCCGTCTCTTTCGCCAACGAGATCGGTTATCCTGTCATCGTGCGTCCAGCCTACACGATGGGCGGCACTGGCGGCGGCATTGCAGAAAATGAGGAAGAGCTCATCGAGATCGTCATCAAAGGCCTCAATTATTCCATGATTGGACAGGTCCTCATCGAGCGCAGCGTTGCCGGTTGGAAAGAAATCGAATATGAGGTCATGCGCGATGGCAATGACAACTGCATCACCGTCTGCAACATGGAGAATTTCGATCCTGTCGGCGTCCATACAGGAGATTCCATCGTCGTAGCGCCTTCGCAGACCCTGACAGATCATGAATATCAGATGCTTCGCAGCGCCTCACTCCGCATCATCCGGGAACTCGGTATCGAAGGTGGCTGCAACGCGCAGTACGCGCTCGATCCGAAGAGCAACCGCTACTATGTCATCGAAGTCAATCCCCGCGTGAGCCGCTCCTCGGCTTTGGCATCGAAGGCGACCGGCTATCCGATTGCCAAAGTCTCCGCAAAGATTGCCATCGGTTATACCCTTGATGAAATCACGAATGCGGTGACTCAGAAGACAAAGGCCTGCTTTGAGCCTGCACTCGATTACTGTGTCGTGAAATTCCCACGTTGGCCGTTCGATAAATTCGTCTATGCAGATCGGACCCTCGGCACGCAGATGAAGGCGACCGGAGAGGTCATGAGCATCGATCGTAATTTCGAAGGAGCGCTCCTCAAAGCAGTACGTTCCCTGGAAATCGGGGTTCATCGCCTGCACATGGATAAGATGGACGACTGGCCGGATGAGCGCGTCAAGAAGAATCTCGCACGGATCAATGACGAAAGGATTTTCGTCATTGCGGAGGCTTTGCGCCGCAATCTCGCTGATATCGATACCATTCATGATATCACGAAGATCGACCCATGGTTCCTCTATAAGATCAAGAATATCACAGACGTCGAGACGCGCCTGACGCAAGAAAGCCTGACGCCACGGCTCCTCATGGCGGCGAAGGATGTCGGATTAGCCGATCGTTCCATTGCAGAACTCACTGGCAAGACGCCTGATGAAATCCGTACCATGCGCATCACCGATGGGATCCTTCCCTGTTATAAGATGGTTGATACCTGCGCTGCAGAATTTGAAGCAGCGACACCTTATTATTATTCGACCTTCCACGCGCAGGAAGATGAGGTCAAAGTTTCGAAACACCGTAAGGTGGTTGTGCTCGGTTCCGGACCGATCCGCATCGGGCAGGGCGTCGAATTCGACTATTGTTCCGTCCATTCGGTCTGGGCGCTCAGGGAGATGGGCATCGAAGCCATCATCATCAACAACAATCCTGAGACGGTCTCCACGGATTTTGATATCTCCGATCGCCTGTACTTTGAACCGTTGACGACAGAAGATGTCCTCAATATCATCGATAAAGAGAAACCTGAGGGCGTCATCGTGCAGTTCGGCGGTCAGACGGCAATCAATCTCGCCGCTTCCCTTCAGAAAGCAGGCGTCAAAGTCTTTGGCACCTCCGTCGATGATATCGATCGGGCAGAGGATCGCGAACGTTTCGATGAGGTACTCACGCAAACGCAGATCCCGCGTCCGCGCGGCATCAGTGTCACGAATCTTCAAGACGCCATCGATGGAGCTGCCGACATCGGCTATCCCGTCATGGTGCGGCCATCGTACGTGCTCGGCGGACGTGCCATGGAAATCGTCTATAATGAAGCAGAATTGCGCGACTATATGAGCCGCGCGGTCAAAGTGACACCTGACCATCCGGTCCTTGTCGACCGCTATATGGAAGGCACCGAAGTGGAGGTCGACGGCATTTCTGACGGCGTCGATGTCATCATCCCTGGCATCATGGAGCATGTCGAGCGTGCCGGCGTACATTCCGGCGACTCCATCGCCGTGTATCCGCCACAGACGCTTTCTTCTAAGGTCATCTACACGATTATCGATTATACCAAACGCCTGGCCGTTGCCTTGCATGTCAAGGGCTTGCTGAATATCCAATTCGTCGTCGTCAATGATGAGGTCTATATCATTGAAGTCAATCCTCGCTCGAGTCGTACCGTGCCCTTCCTCTCGAAAGTCACGGATGTCAAGATGGTCAATCTGGCAACGCGGATTGCCTTGGGCGCGACGGTCAAGGAGCTCGGCTACCATTCCGGTCTCGTCACGCCAAAGCCGTATGTTGCTGTCAAAGCGCCGGTGTTCTCTTTTGCCAAGATGACGGATGTCGACATTGCCCTTGGACCGGAAATGAAATCGACCGGTGAAGTCATGGGCATCGACTATCACTATGCACGTGCTCTGTACAAGGCCATCATCGGTTCCGGCATGAACGTCCCGACAAAGGGCTGCATCCTCTTTACTGTTGCCGACAAGGATAAAGAGGAAATGAAGCAGCTCGCCAAGGCCTTCTCGGATATCGGCTTTGAGATCTGTGCAACAGAGGGGACGGCTCGAGCCATCCAATCCATGGGAATCGACGCGGAAATCGTCGGCAAGGTCCATGAACGCAGCACAGATATTATCCAGATGATCAAATCTGGTAAAATCAACATGGTCATCAATACGCTTACGCAGGGAAAACATTCCATGAACGATGGTTTCAAGATTCGGCGTGCTACCGTAGAACATGGAGTTGCTTGCCTGACCTCGCTGGATACCGCCTGGGAAGTGCTGCGCGTCCTCTCCTTCATGCGCGATCGCCGTTTGGTGTATAGCCTTGCCTTGCAGGATTATGTCGGAGGCGGTGATGATCTTGCCTGAAAAGGTTACAGAGGCTGCTTCGGTCATCGCACAACAAGAGGTTGCCCCTGATGTCTTCCGCATGGAACTTTCCTCGCCGGCCATCACAGAACTGGCGAAACCGGGGCAATTCGTACAGGTCCGCATCCTCAATGGTGACCATATCCTACGCCGACCGCTCGGGATTGCAGAATGCGATCGCACGCGCGGCACATTTTCCTTATTTTATCGCATTGTCGGCAGCGGCACACGCGATCTATCCCTTCTCGTCCATGGCGAGAACGTCAATGTGCTCGGTCCTCTCGGCCATGGCTTTGACGTGTCGTTTCAGCACCCTTTGCTGGTTGGCGGCGGGATGGGGCTTTCTCCGCTTCTTTCCTATGCACAAGCGAAGAGAGGAGCCTGTGATATCCTCATGGGCGGCAAGAACGCCGGCGAACTCTTCTGGCAGTCATTCTATGCCCCGTATGTAGAAAAAACGATCTTGACGACAGATGATGGCAGCCTTGGCAGCCACGGCTTCACGACGACGGTCTTCCCCGACATCGTGAAACAAGAGACCTATGATGGCGTCCTCGTCTGTGGGCCGGAAATCATGATGAGGGGGATTGCCCGTCTGGCGAAGGCCGCAGGGCTTCCTTGCCAGGTTTCTCTCGAGAAACGCATGGCCTGTGGGCTTGGAGCCTGCCTCTCTTGTTCTATCGATACTGTCAATGGAGCGAGAAAAAAGGTTTGCAAAGACGGCCCCGTGTTCTGGGCGGAGGAGGTATTCGCATGACTGATGCTAGAGAAGCAGCTCTTCTTGCAACGGAACTCTGCGGGATCAAGATGCAGACACCGATCCTCACCGGTTCTGGAACCTTCGGTTTCGGTGAGGAATTCGCAGATTTGACGGATCTCTCAAGGATCGGCGGTGTCGTCGTCAAGGGGACCACGCTCAAACCTAGACGCGGCAATGATGGCGTGCGGATTGCCGAAACACCAGCAGGGATGCTGAACTGCATTGGCCTGGAGAATCCCGGTATCGAGGTCTTCCTTCAAAAAACCTTACCGCGCATCCGCCCATACGGCATGAATATCATTGTCAATGTTTCCGGCGGAAGTGTCGAGGAATACGGTCTGCTGGCACAAAAATTAGACATCCCGGAGATTGCAGCTATCGAAGTCAATATTTCTTGTCCAAATGTCAAAGAGGGTGGCATCGTCTTCGGCACTGATCCGGATGCTGCCGCAGCTGTGACAAAAGAAGTGAAAGCTCATACGAAGAAACCGGTCATCGTCAAGCTCTCCCCAAATGTGACGGATATCGTCGCGATGGCAAAGGCAGTAGAAGCAGCTGGCGCTGACATGATCTCGTTGATCAACACGCTTCTCGGAATGCAGATCGACACGAAGACCTGGAAACCGGTCCTCGGCAATATTACAGGAGGACTCTCCGGCCCCTGCGTAAAGCCCGTTGCCGTCCGCATGGTATGGCAAGTCGCGCAGGCTGTCCAAGTTCCCATCATTGGCATGGGGGGCATTATGACGGCGGAGGATGCCGTTGAGTTCTTCTTGGCCGGCGCCAGCGCCATCGCCGTCGGTACGGCAAATTTTACCGACCCGACCAGTACAGCCAGAATTGCTTCGGAACTCGCTGCCTACCTCGAACAACATCATTTGGAAAATATCCGTGACCTCGTCGGAAGGCTTGAACTTCCCGCAAAGGAGGAATGATGCATGGCAGATGAACGACTCATCGTTGCCCTTGATTACCATCGCATGGAGGACGTGAAACATCTCGTTGGCCTGCTTGGCGACAGCGTTGCCTATTATAAAGTAGGCATGGAGCTTTTCTACAGCGTTGGCGGGGAAGTCGTGCGTTGGTTGCGCGCACAAGGCAAGCATGTCTTCTTGGACTTGAAACTTCATGATATCCCGAATACCGTAGCAGGTGGTCTCTGTTCTCTCATGCATCTCGGAGCGGATATCCTGAATGTCCATGCTTCCGGTGGCTACACGATGATGCACACCGCCGCTCAAAAACTCCATGCCGAAGCGAAAGCCGCCGGCATGCCCTGTCCGAAACTCATCGCCATCACCGTGCTCACGAGCATGGGACAAGATGATTGGCAGAAACTGGGGCAGGCAGCTCCCATTGCCGATACGGTCGTCCGTTTCGCTCGACTTGCTCAGCAAGCTGGCCTTGACGGGGTCGTCGCTTCACCGCGCGAAGCGGAGATGATCCGCAAGGCGTGCGGTGCAGATTTCCTCATCGTAACGCCGGGGGTCCGTCCTGCTGGAAGTTCCCTTGACGATCAAAACAGGGTGGCGACACCAGCTGCCGCTTTGCAGAATGGCGCCACCCATCTCGTCATCGGCAGACCGATTCGCGCTGCAGCCGATCCACGCCAAGCAGCCCTGACAATCCTAAAAGAAATGGAGACAGTAAAATGACGGAAGAAGAAGTAAAGGCACTCCTCATCAAAACGCATGCGATCATGGATGGGCATTTCCTGTTGACATCCGGCTTGCACAGCCCGCATTACGTAGAAAAATTCAATGTTCTGCAGCATCCGAAATACACGCAGCTGCTTTGTGAGGCCATGGCTGAGAAATTCAAGGATGCTGATATCGAAACCGTTGTCGGTCCTGTCACTGGCGGAATCCTTTTAGCACATGAGACAGGAAAGGCACTTGGCACGCGTGCGATCTTTACGGAACGAGAAAACGGTAAGATGACGTTTCGCCGTGGATTTTCCCTTCATCCTGGGGAGCGCTGCCTTATCGTAGAAGACATCGTGACGACGGGCGGATCGATCAAAGAAGTCATCGATGTCGTGCGCGCACATGGTGGCATCCCCGTTGCGGTCAGCATGCTGGTCGACCGTAGTGGCGGCAAAGTGGATTTTGGCGATGTTCCGTGCACAGCGCTGCTGCATCTTGACGTCGAGACGTATACGCCGGAAAATTGCCCGCTCTGCAAGCAGGGGATTCCGATGACCAAACGCGGCAGGACCGGAAAATAACAACCCAAGGCAAGGGCGGAAGGAACGCAACGAGAACGAGGGAGGCAGATCCTAGATGTGCCTCCCTCGATTTTTCTATCTTAATGTTGACAATAGGAAAAGTACACATTAAGATAGAAGTATCAAATGAGCGAGGTATTGACGATGAAAAATATCACTCCGATTCCAGCAGCACAGATCCACCATCCTCAGGAATTGCTGCCAATGGCACAGACGACACATGCGGTCTCTGCAGATACCACCACCGGCATCTCCCAGGCATATTTCCTGGAACACTGGCAGCAGATCTTGCCACGTTATATCGGTCACGGGCGTCCATCGACCGATACGATGAACCATTACGTCTCGTATATCCAGCAATTCTTTGACTGGTGCCAGACGATGGATACGCAACCTTTATCTATCACAGATTTTGAGATGCGCGGTTTCCTGGAATGGCTCTACCATCAAGGCTACAAAGATGATACCATCGCCGTGAAGCTCGTTTCTATTCGACGATTATACCTGGCTGCACAGCGCCTCGGCCTCATAGCAGAGAATCCCTGCCAGGATATCTATGTACCAAATGCAACGCCCGATGAACTCATCCGCTTCTTTACGCCAGATCAGCTTTACGAGATCTGCCAATTCTATGAAGAAGACGAAAACCTTTTTCGACGTTACAGGAATATTGCCATTGTCTATCTCATGGGCGTTGAAGGAATGCGAAATGTAGAGATCCATCGCATGAATCGCGAAGACATCAATACGGAGCTCAATTCCATCTTTGTCCATGGCAAAGGACATGACCGACGTATCTTTCCTTGTCCCGAGACGATGGACTTCCTTCAGAAATATCTCGATCAATATCCACCGCAACCGAAAAAAGATGGCCCCTTCACTCCAATGTTCCTTTCCGATTCTCATAAGAATCTTTGGGGACGCCTGTCTCGTAACGGCATCCGATTCATCATGAATCAGGCACTCGTTGAAACTGGGTTCAAGCGCCCGGGTCTCAGCTGCCATGTCTTCCGACATAGTGCGGGGACAAACCTCTATGCTGCCACGAAAGATTTACGTCTCGTCCAAGATACCCTTGGGCATCGCGATCCGAAAACGACAGCACGTTATGCGCATTTACAGGACCGTCTCGCAAAACGCCGTACATCATCCATTGTCCCCCGCCCCACGGACACAAAGGATTCCTGAGGCGTCATCCGAGGTTCTTTTTATTGGCATCTAAGAAAAAGTATCGAAATTCCCCGCCGTTTATGATACTATTATATGGAAGGAATTTATCAAGTACCAATGGGAGGCTGTGTTCATGAAAGAATATAAACCATTCAAATCTGGTAAAGTTCGCGAAGTCTATGATGCCGGCGATAGCATCATCATGGTGGCTACCGATCGCATTTCTGCATTCGATCACATTCTCAAGAACAAGATTACGAAAAAAGGCGCCATCTTAACGCAAATGTCGAAATTTTGGTTTGACTTTACGAAAGACATTCTCCCGAACCATATGATTTCCGTCAATAATGACGATATGCCGGAATACTTCCAGCAGGAGCAATTCATCGGCAACAGCATGAAATGCAAGAAACTCACGATGATCCCGATGGAATGCATTGTACGTGGCTACATCACGGGCAGCGGCTGGGAGAGTTACAAGGAAAATGGCACTGTCTGTGGTATTGAGCTCCCTGCAGGCCTCAAAGAGTCCGAGAAACTGCCCGAGCCGATCTTTACCCCTAGCACAAAAGCCGAGCTCGGCGACCATGATGAGAATGTCTCTCTGGAACAAGGTGCGAAGGTCCTTGAAAAATCCTTCCCAGGACACGGCATGGAATATGCGGAAAAAGTACGCGATTATACGATTGCAATCTACAAGAAATGTGCTGATTACGCGCGGACCCGCGGCATTATCATTGCCGATACGAAATTCGAATTCGGCCTCGATGAGAAGGGCCAGATCGTCCTGGGTGATGAGGTCTTGACTCCCGACAGCTCTCGCTTCTGGCCGCTAGAGGGATATGCTGCTGGGAAGTCTCAGCCTTCCTATGATAAACAGTTCGTCCGTGACTGGCTTAAGGCAAACCCTGACAGCGACTACAAGCTGCCGCAGGATGTCATCGACAAAACCATTGCAAAATATAAAGAAGCTTATCAGATGCTGACTGGAGAAGAATTTCACTGACAAACATCGATGATGACTTTGTTTGGTAAAACAAGTATCGATGTGATTTCTCTTTTGCCTCGTTTCTAATAAGTAATAAGAACTCCCTCCTATGTAGTGATATGATACCCCTAGATAGGACAGGAAAAAAATAAACTGTCTTGTCTGGGGGTATTATTATGCCACATAAAGAGAAATATCCACTAGAATGCAAATT
>CACWQW010000002.1 GCA_902763085.1 Dongibacter bovis | reverse complement strand
TTTGTCAACGTGCAGTATAACTGGGGCGTCGGCGGCGCGATGGTGCCGGATTATTCCGATGAGCCCATCGCGGACTCCATCCAGTCGGACCTGCTCATTGCGGGCGCAGTCGCTGTGCCTGACCCGGCGCACGCGGATCTCGTGCTGCTCGTGAATACGCCGCCTGATGGAAAGATGGGCTACGGCAACGCACCGGATAATGACGGGACCGACCTCTATGACGCGCAGAGTCTCGCGCGCTATGCAGGAAGCCTCATCGCACAGGGGTACCGCGTGGCCATTGCGGATATCACACGCACGAACGGCGCGGACAATGCGCTCATGAATGCGTTGCGCGACGCGGGGCTGCTCTTCAAGCTCTATGGCTACGCGGGCTGGAACACGGCGACGAACAGTGTGGGTTTCGCACTCGGACAGGGTGTGCTGAGCGTGCGTCTGCCGGAGGATGATGTCGATCGTCTGCTGCTTGCGCGCTATCTCGACGACTGGGGGTATCAGTCGAACGTGCGCACAGCGGTGACGAACCAGCTGGCGATGCTGCTCGATGGCGGCGCTTATCTGAACCTCGGCCGCTACGAGCCGGCGGTGCAGCTGCGTGTGACGCGCTTGCTGAGGGAATTTGCCGCGCGGAATCTGCCGCCGTATCTGGGCGTCGATCACTTGAATTTTTATTTTCCGTGGCACCGCATGTTCATCGGCGGCATCGTGCTGCCGGATAGGTAGATGAGATACAAGCGGCAATGTATGTTCGATGGAAAGGGAGAATCGCGTATATGGTAAAGATCTTGCGAAAACGATGGATTTTCTGCAGAGCACTCGCGCTGACTGCCATCTGTGTTGCTTGTCTGGCGGCGTCGCCAGACCTCGGCGGAGAGACGCCCGCTGTTATCTGCCGTGCGGCGGCTTCGCCTGCCTTGACGGACGCGCGGCAGACGGCAGCGTACTGGCTGGAGCGGCATCCGGAGGGGGAACGGCTCCTGCTCGATGAGAAAGGAATCGCGGCGCTCAATGAAGAAATGCGTCGCAAGACGCGGACGCTGACAGCCCTCTCGGCGGCACCGGCAGTGTACAGCGGGGACGAGGTGCGTCATCGCATATCGGCGGTGCAGGCCATTGGCGATTTCGCCACTGGAGCGGTGCCGGAGCTTTACGCCGGCGGCGCGGTGCTCACACAGGCGGCATACGAGGCGGCAAGGGAGAATTGTGCGCTCACCGCTGTGCCGGAGCGCGTCGGCGTACGTTATGGCGTTGTGGTGCGTCGGGCAGATCTGCGCTTGCTGCCTGTTGCTGACGGTTGGTTCGAGACGCCGTCTGACGTGCATTACGATGCATTGCAGGCGACGGCTGTCGATCCTGCGGAACCGGCGCTTGTGCTCACAGGGAGTGCTGACGGCCGGTTTTTCTTCTGCACCTTGCGTCACTACAGCGGCTGGCTTGCCGCGGAGGCACTGGCTTTTACCGACCGCGTGACGTGGGAGCAATACGCGACACCCGCGGATTTCGCCGTCGTGACGGCGCCTGCGCTCACTCTGCAGGCGGCGCGTGCGCAGCGCTATCAGATGGGTGCGCGCATACCGCTCTCTAATGAGGGAATGCTGCTCCTCCCCGTGCGCACGACGGCGGGGCAGCTGCAGGTTTGCCCGAGACCGGCGTTCTTTGGCAGCGACCTGCACCACGGCTATCTTCCGTGTACGGAGAACCAGTTCGTGCGGCAGGGGTTCCGTTTCCTCGGCGCGCCCTATGGCTGGGGCGGGCTCGAAGGCAGCGTGGATTGCTCGGCGTTTACAGGGGACGTCTACCGCAGCATGGGCATCGAGCTACCGCGCGACGCGGATGTACAGGGAGAGGTTCTGCCATACCGTGCGGACCTTGAGGGTTCGGCGAAGGATCGCTGTGCGCTTTTGCGCCAGTTCCCCGTAGGAACGCTGCTTACGACACCGACACACGTCCTCATGTACCTTGGGACAGATGATGCTGGTGTGCCGTGTGTGTTGCAGGCAATGAGCAGCTATTACACCTTTGACGGCGGCGCGCGCCAAAAACATTATCTGCGCCGCGTCATCGCTTCCACGGTGCTTTTTCCGAGCTTCGCCGGCACACCGTATATCGAGAGCGTGCAATCGTTTGGTGCTGTGTGTGGGAAATGAGCCGGGGTGCGTGGTATCTCTTTACCTCGCGTGCAAAATATGGTATTCTAATTGGGATATTGGTAAGGAAGCGCTGATGAATGAAGTGTTTCCGAAATATTACCCTTTGGAGGTAGATGGTTTTGAAATACATGACGGGCAATGAACTGCGAGAGGCACAGCTTTTCTCTCATTCCGCAGGACGATCCGACGCTCCTGCTCATCGGTGCTGGCATGGCGCCGTTGAAGCCGTTCTTTACCGGCAAGATGAAGCCGCCGCGCACGCGCGTGACGACGAGCCAGCGCTGCGTGCGCACAGGGGACATCGAGAACGTCGGACGTACCGCGCGCCATCAGACGTATTTCGAGATGCTCGGCAATTTTTCGTTCGGTGATTACTTCAAGGGGGAGGCGATTCCCTGGGCGTGGGAATTCCTCACGGAAGTCATCGAGCTTCCTAAGGACAAGCTTTGGGTGACGGTCTATCCGGATGACGACGAAGCCATCGAAATTTGGAAGTCCCAGCCGGGATTCCCACAGGACCACATCGTGAAGCTCGAGGACAATTTCTGGGAAATCGGTCCTGGCCCTTGCGGTCCGGACTCTGAGATCTACATCGATCTCGGCGAGGAACGCGGCTGTGGCTCGCCAACTTGCGGTGTCGGCTGTGACTGCGATCGCTATCTGGAAATCTGGAATCTCGTCTTTACGCAGTATGACCGTACCGAGGACGGGCAGTACAAGCCGCTCGCCCACAAGAACATCGATACGGGCTGCGGCCTCGAGCGGCTTGCCTCTGTCGTACAGAACAAGCGTACGAATTTCGAGACGGATCTCCTCTATCCGATCATTGAATACGCGTCGAAGGTGTCTGGCATCCCGTATGGAGAGGATGCGCAGAAGGACATCTCGCTCAAGGTCATTGCCGACCATGCGCGCTCCATGGCCATCATGATCATGGATGGCATCCTGCCGTCGAATGAGGGACGCGGTTATGTGCTGCGCCGCATCCTGCGCCGGGCCATCCGCCACGGCCGCATGCTCGGCATCAAGGGGAAATTCCTCGAAGGCGCTGTAGATGCCGTCGTGGAGATCTATCGCGAGGCCAGCGATTTCGGTGAGCTCGTTGCCAAGCAGGACTATATCAAGAAAGTCATCAGCATCGAGGAGGATCGTTTTGCGGCGACCCTCAATCAGGGGATGGACCTCTTGGATGCTGAGATCGAGAAGCTCAAGGCGGCCGGTCAGAAAGAGCTTCCTGGAGCCATCGGTTTCCGCCTTTACGACACTTTCGGTTTCCCGTGGGAGCTCACGGAGGAGATCCTGCACGAGAATGACATCGATCTCGACAAAGGCGGGTTCGACCAGGCGATGGAGGAGCAGCGCAGCCGCGCACGTGCGGCCCGCGCGGCGAATACGCGCGTCGCGGTGCCAGATCTCTCCGGCATCGATGTGACGAAGCTCATGCAGGATCCTGAGGCGAAGGAAGCGAAGGTCGTCGCCATCTGGAAAGACGGCACGCTCGTCGACGAAATCCACGACGGAGAAGAAGCGGGCATCATCCTTGACAAGACCCCGTTTTATGCAGAAGGCGGCGGCCAGGTCGGCGATGAGGGACTTTTGCGCTCGGAGTTCGGCCGCATTCAGGTTGCGAACGCGAAGAAACTTCCGGATGGTACGGTCTATCATATCTCGTATGTTGAAGAGGGTCAGCTCAAGGTCGGCGACCGCGTACAGATCGAGGTTGACGCCGTCAAGAAACTCGCTTCTGCCCGCAACCACACGGCGACGCATCTCCTGCAGGCTGCCTTGAAGCGCGTCGTCGGCGATCAGGTGAATCAGGCAGGGTCTTCTGTGACGCCGGAGCGCCTGCGTTTCGATTTCACGAATTTCGAGCCCGTTTCCCCGCAGCAGCTTGCGGATGTGGAGGCGCTCGTCAATGAGGAAATCCTCAAGGGCACGGACGTCGAGATTTCCCATATGAGCCTCGACGAGGCGAAGAAGGCAGGGGCGATGGCGCTCTTCTCCGAAAAATACGGTGATGTCGTGCGCGTTGTCAAGGTCCCGGGCTTCTCGATGGAGCTCTGTGCAGGCTCTCATGTCAAGAACGTCGGTCAGATCTGCATGTTCAAGATCGTCTCCGAGACCGGCGTCGCGTCTGGAGTGCGCCGGATCGAGGCGGTCACAGGGAAGGCGGCGTTCGATTTCGTGAACCAGAAGGCAGACCTTCTCAAGAAAGCCGCTGCAGCGCTCAAGGCTTCGGAGGAAGAAGTTCCCTCGGCTGTCGATAAGCTCCTTTCTGAGAAGAAAGAGATGGAGCAGCAGCTTGAAGAGGCGGCAGCTGTGCGTGAGAAAGCGGATGCGGCAAAGCTCCTCGCGGCCGTCAGTGATGTATCTGGCGTGCCCGTTGTCTGCGGGAAAGCGCAGGCGGCATCCATGAATGAGTTGCGTGACGTCGCTGATTTGACGCTTGGCAAGCTCTCCGGCGGACTCGTCGTCTTGGCATGTGTCAATGATGGCAAGGTCAACCTCGTCGTGAAAGCGTCGAAGGAGGCTGTCAAGAAGGGAATCCACGCGGGCAAGATCATCAAGGAAGCCGCAGCTGTCGTCGGT
This sequence comes from Dongibacter bovis, assembly GCA_902763085.1. Taxonomy (GTDB): domain Bacteria; phylum Bacillota; class Negativicutes; order Selenomonadales; family Selenomonadaceae; genus Selenomonas_C. Next base: position 58,856 of record CACWQW010000002.1, on the reverse strand, counting down.
GGTGGCGGCGGTGGCCGTCCAGATATGGCGCAGGCAGGTGGCAAGGATCCGTCGGCTCTCTCTCAGGCGTTTGATAAAGCTGCCGAGATCATCAAGTCGCAGCTTGGGTGATTGATATAGGGACTGGAAGCAGTTCACAGGAAGTCCTCCCGGATCGGGAGGGCTTTTTCCCTTACCAACAGGAGGTTTCCGTTTTGGAAGTCGATATTACAGATAAAGTCAAGAAAGTGCTCAAGTTCGGCCCGGTGGCACTCGTAGCCCTTGCAGTCCTCTGCGCGCTTGGTGTCTGGGCATATCAGCACAGCCAGAAAGGGCTTACGGTCTATGACGCGAAGGTCGCCAGCACGATGGTCAGTGTCAAGGCGAAGGCGGACGGGACCATCACCGAATTGGTGGTAAATGATGGCGATCACGTGGAAGCAGGGGATGTCATCGCGCGGGTGCAGGTCAATGTCACGGATGAGCAGATCGCGCAACTGGAACAGAATGCGGAGCTGGCGAAGCAGAACCTCGCACAGGTCCAGCAGGGGCATACCGTGACCGTGCCGCAGTCAGCCGCTCCCGCGGCAGTGCCGCGCTCCTCTGGGAACTCACAGGCTGTTGCCAATGCACGTGCGCGCTACAATCGCATGAATGAGCTCTATGAAATGGGCGCAGTCAGTGCAATGCAGCGCGATCAGGCGGCAGCGGATCTCTCTGCTGCAGAGGCTGCACAGGCCCCTGCTCCTGCCGTATCAGCGCCGGCGACGAGCTATCAGACGATGACGCAGCCTGCCAACCCCGAGGCGGTGAAACAAGCGGAACTCGCGGTGAAGCAGGCGGAGGCAGCGCTAGAGAATGCAAAGCAAGATGCGCAGGCGACGGAGATCGTCGCGCCTGTCTCCGGCACGGTATACTATGGTGAGAACGTGCAGGAAGGGACGCAGTTCAAGGCCGGAGCGACCGTTGCCAACATTGGTGATGCCTCGAACATCTGGGTCGAGGCACGCCTTTCTCCCAGCTGGCAGGGCAAGATCCGGCTCGGCCAGTTCGTGAACTACACCATCGAGGGGAAGAAATATCAGGGCACTGTGCTCGACATCATCCAACCCGATCACGAAACGGATGTGGATGGATCTTCTGATGTCTCCGCTGGCTCGCAGGAGAAACCGGAAGATGGTGTCGCTGCGCCTTCTGCCTCGGAGGCAGCGGACGATGCCACGAAGGCAGGCGGCAGCGAGAGCACGGATTCCGCTACGGAAGGCAGCGCACCGGACATCTCTGATGGCCGTATGGTCGTAAAGATCTCTCTGCCCAAAGAAATCTTGGATACGGTGCGGCTTGGAACGGATGTGGTCGTCCGCTTTTCCTCGGTCGAGGGATGATAATGTGATCCGTTAAGAACCGTTGCTTTTTCGCAGCGGTTCTTTTTGTTGCATGAGCTCCACTGATATGCTACAATGTAAATAAATTTTCACAAATTAAAGCAATAAAGTGGGAGGGATGGAGAGATGACGAATCCAAAGCTGAGGGACGCGTTCAGCGACCAACTTTGTCAGGCAGTGCTGGCGCTCGAATCGGTGGAAGAGTGCTACCAGTTTTTTGAAGATATCTGCACGATCAGTGAACTCAAGGCGCTATCGCAGCGTCTCGAGGTCGCCCGCATGCTCAAGAACGGGCACACGTATGATGATATCGTTGCGCGTACGGGGGCTAGTACAGCGACGATCAGCCGCGTAAAACGATGCCTTAATTACGGCGCTGACGGATATAAGATCATTCTTGATCGTCTCGCGAAGAAGCAGCGAACGGAAGAGTAAAGATAGCCGATATGCGAAGAGGAGAGAACACATATGGTCAATGAGAAACAGGTTTTGGAGATTCCCTATGGCACGCGTGATTTCCTGCCAGAGGAAGCCGCCGGCAAACGCGCAATCGAGACGAAGCTCGCGTCGCTTTTTGCACGCTGGGGATACGATGAGGTCGTGACGCCGACCATCGAATATCTCGATACGCTTACGATGGATAGTGGCCGCCAGCTCACGCCGCAGCTCTTCAAGCTCTTCGACAAAGGCGGCAGGACGTTGGCGCTCCGTCATGAGATGACGACGCCTATCGCACGCGTCGTAGCGAGTCGCCTCATGGACGCTCCTCTGCCGCTCAAGCTCTCCTATATCAGCAGTGTCTTCCGTTCGGAGCAGAGCCAGATGGGGCGCCAATGCGAGTTTTATCAGGCGGGGGTGGAGTTGATCGGCAGCACGAGCGCGGCTGCCGATGCCGAGATCATCGCCCTCGCCATCCAGAGCTTGTTGCAGGCGGGGCTCAAGGACTTCTCTGTCTGCCTCGGCCAGGTGGAATTCGCGGCCGGCATCATGCAGCAGTATCGCCTCAGAGAAAACACGCAGCGTGAGCTCAAAGAGGCACTGGAGCGGCACGACCTTGTCGCCTATGATACGACGGTCAAAGCACTCGACCTCTCGCCAGCCGCGAAGCAGCAGCTGCAGCAGTTGCCCGTGCTGTGCGGCGGCGTGGAAACGCTCACGAAGGCCTATGCGTCGGCGCTCGGTGAACAGAGCAAACGCGCGCTCGACAGCCTCAGTGCGCTCTACCATGCACTTGAATCGTACGGTCTCGCAAAGTACGTTCGGTTCGATCTCGGCCTCATCCGTGATTTCAGTTATTATACGGGCATGGTCTTTGAAGTGTATACAGCGGGACTCGGCTTTCCTCTCGCCGGCGGTGGCCGCTATGACAGGATGTTGTCTGATTTTGGCTGTGCGTGCCCCGCGACTGGCTTTGCACTCGGCATCGAGCGCGTCCTGCTCGCGCTCGAGCGCCAGGGGATCGGGGCACCGGCGCAGGACAAGGATGTCTACGTCGGGTATGGCGCGGGAAAAGAAGCGGAAGCCATCCAGCGTGCGACGTGCCTGCGCAGTGAGGGCAAGGTGACGGAGCTCGCGCTCCTGCCGCAGACGAAGGCGGACGCGGAGCGATCACGCAGCGAAAAAGGCTATGCAGCCCTCGAATACATCGCATGATCCGGCGCGTCTATCAGTTCTACCGCGCGGTGACATCGCGGATGGCGGAGGAGGATCGGGCGTTTGTGGACGGCTATCTTTCTTCGGAGGAACAGGTCCTTTTCTATGCCATGCATCGCGTCGATCAGTGTCATGCGCTGGGGGTTGCCCGTACAGCGAAGGATTTAGCGGCACAGTCTGAGAGGGCAGTGGATGTGCGGCTGCTATTGCGCGCGTCTCTCCTCCATGATGTGGGGCGGCGTCAGGGGGATCTCGATCTTTTCGGTAAAGTGGCAGCTGTCTTGCTTACCAGCCTTTTCCCTCGCCGTTCACGCGCTTGGGCTGCTGGTGGCTGCCATATCCTCTCCGTTTATTATCTGCATCCGTGGATTGGAGCACGGCTCTTGCTGCACATCGGTCTGCGGCGGGAAGCAGCTCTCGTGCGGCGTCATCATGCGCCTCCGGCGCCAGGTGACAGTAGAGAGTTGCAGCTTTTACGCGCGGCGGACGAAAGGAATTGATGCGTGGATGAAGCAGATGGTGGCAAAAAATACTGGCGATTGCTTGACGTTTACAATGTAACATGCTATCATAAGGAATCATATTCACCGCGTTAATACTTTAATTGACAAAAGAAACATAGGAGGTAGATCATGCAGACCAGTGATATGGAGTATTTGACGGTGGCCTTGCCGAAAGGGAAGCTCTTCTCCCTGTCAGCAGATCTCTTTGCCAAAATCGGGTATACGGCCGATAGCCTTTCAGATAAATCGCGGAAGTTGATCATAACGAATGAAGAGAAGAAAATCCGCTTCATCGTTTCCAAGACGGCGGATGTACCGACGTACGTGGAATATGGCGCCGCGGATATCGGCATCATCGGCAAGGACGTGCTCATGGAATCGGGCAAGGACGTCTACGAGCTGCTGGACCTCGGTTTCGGGAAATGTCATCTGATGATGGCCGTGCATAAGCCGGAGCGCCGTTCGCGACTCACGGATTACGCCCATACGCGTGTAGCAACGAAGTTCCCGCACATCGCTGAACAATTCTTTAATGCGCATGGCATGCAGATGGAATATATCAAGCTCAATGGTTCGATCGAGCTCGGTCCGATCGTCGGCTTGTCGGAAAGCATCGTCGATATCGTCGAGACAGGGACGACGCTCCGTGAGAACAACTTGGAAGAGATTGCCTATATCATGGACGCCACGGCGCGTCTCATCGCCAATCGCGTGAGCTTCAAGCTGAAATTCGACCGCATCCACACGCTGGTGGAAGATCTGCGGCAGGTACTGGAAAGTGAGGCAAAGGCATGAAAATCGTAAAAGCACAGGAGATCGGAGAGCGGGAAGTCGAGCGCTTGCTCACGAAGGCAGCTTTCGATGAGGTGGAGTTGAATCCGAAGATCCGGGAGGGGAACAAGAAACTTTTCGGCAAGGATATGAGTGCGGCAGAGCTCGTGCGCCAGATTGTCGGCGATGTGCGCCGTGATGGGGACAAGGCTGTCATCCACTATACGAAACTCATCGACCGCGTCGACCTCACGCCGGAGAACATGATGGTGAGTGAGGCAGAGTTTGCGGCAGCGGAGCAGGCAGCTGACCCGGCTGTCGTCGCTTCGCTCAAGAAAGCCGCGGAGAATGTCCGCCGTTACCATGAAGAGCAGAAACCCAACTCGTGGATGACATACCGCGATCAGGGCTCCATCTTGGGGCAGTCCATCATCCCGCTCGATCGCGTCGGCATTTACGTGCCAGGCGGTACGGCTGCGTATCCGTCATCCGTCATCATGAATGCCGTGCCTGCCGTCGTTGCCGGTGTGCGGGAAATCATCATGATGGTACCGCCGAAAAATGGCAAGATCAACCCGTATGTTCTCCTCGCCGCCCGCGCGGCTGGCGTAGAGAAAATCTACAAGATTGGCGGTGCACAGGCCATTGCGGCCATGGCATTCGGTACGGAGACCGTGCCGCGCGTGGACAAGATCACAGGACCGGGCAATATCTTCGTGACGCTCGCCAAGAAAGAGGTCTATGGACATGTGGACATCGATATGCTGGCTGGTCCGAGCGAGATCCTCATCGTCGCGGACAAGACGGCGGACCCTGTTTATACGGCGGCGGATATGCTGAGCCAGGCCGAACATGATCCGCTCGCTTCGAGCATCGTCATCACGGATGATGAGGCGCTCGCAGGCAAGGTCGCAGCGGAGGCCGCACGACAGCTTGCTGAGTTGCCGCGCCGGGAGATCGCACAGGCGTCCATCGATCGCAACGGCCTGATCGTCGTGGCGGAGGACATGATGCAGGCCATCCGATTCGCGAATGTCTCCGCGCCGGAGCATATGGAACTCTTGACGGCGCAGCCTTTTCAACTGTTGCCGTACGTGCGCCACGCGGGAGCGGTGTTCCTCGGTGCCTATTCACCGGAGCCGCTGGGCGATTATTTCGCGGGTCCTAACCATGTCCTGCCGACGGGGGGGACGGCGCGCTATTATTCCGTGCTCAATGTCGAGACGTTCATGAAACGCACGAGCATCATCTCGTATACGCAACCTGCTCTCGCTGCCGTGAGCGATGATATCATCCGTCTCGCTGAGACGGAGGGATTGCAGGCACACGCCAATGCCATTCGCCTGAGGAGGAATGAGAAATGCTGAAATACCGTCAAGGTCTTGCCAGTCGCCCATCATATGATATGGATACGAATGCGTATCGCATCACGCTCAATGCGAATGAGAGTACGATGAATCTGCCGCCCCTCGTGGAGGAACGCCTCATGGGACGTTTCGCGAGCGTCGCGTTCAACCGCTATCCGGGGGCGGAAGAATACTTGAGCCTCACGCGTCAGATTGCCGAAAATTTCAAGGTCCAGCCGGAGAACATCCTGCTCGGCAACGGTTCCTCGGAGATCATCGAGAAGCTCTTTTATTGCTTCGGCGGCCGTGCGGACGCCGCCATCGTCTACCCCCAGCCTTCATTTTCCATGTATGGCATCTATGCGGCTGCCGCGGAGGCAAAAGGGGTGCCGGTCGACCTTGAGCCAGACTATACGCTTGATCTTGAGACGTTCGTCTCAGCTGTCGTAGATAATCAGGCAAGTCTCTGTGTCATCTGTAATCCAAACAACCCGACCGGTACGGGCTTTTCCGTTTCTGATATCCAATATATCGCGGATAACATCCCGACGAGCTGTGCGTTCCTCGTCGATGAAGCATACGTAGAGTTCTACGGGGAGTCGGCAGCGAGTCTTCTGAAGGATTATCCCAACATGATCATCGCGCGGACGTTCTCGAAGGCATATGGCCTCGCTTCAGCGCGGGTCGGCTACAGCATTGCCTCGGCTGAGATGACGGAGATGATCGGCAAGTCCTTCATGCCGTATCACATGAATACCCTCTCTCTCGTCACGGCGGACATCGTCTATCAGATGCGCCATGAGTATGTCCCTCGCATCCAGATGGTTATCGCCGAGCGCAAGCGGCTGTCGGAAGCGATCAAGAAGATACCGGGGTTCACCGTTTATCCATCGGAGACGAATTTCCTGCTTCTGCATCATGAGGCAGCCCCCGCGCTCAACGAGGCCTTGGAGCGCAGTGGCATCGGCGTGCGCAGTTTCGGAGCAGCGCCGCGTCTCACGAATTGCCTGCGCATCTCGATGGGAACGCGCGAGGAGAATGATACGTGGCTCGACGTCTTGAAAGCGTTCGCGGAGGGGCGGGCATGAGCGCGCGCACGGCAGCCGTCGAGCGCACGACGGCGGAGACGAGCATCCAGCTCGATTGGAATCTCGATGGCACGGGAAAAGCAGAAGTCGAGACAGGCATCGGCTTCTTCGACCACATGCTGCAGCTTTTTGCCGCACATGGGCTTTTTGACTTGCGTCTCGTCTGTCACGGCGACATCGAGGTCGATGGGCATCACTCCGTTGAGGATATCGGCATTGCGCTCGGCGATGCCTTTCGGCAGGCCATCGGCGACAAGCGTGGCATTTGCCGCTACGGGACGTTCTATTTGCCGATGGATGAGACATTGGCGTTCGTTTCGCTCGACATCAGCGGGCGTCCGTTCCTCGTCTATGAAGGAGGGACGATGGCGCCGATGATCGGTGGCTACGATACGGAGCTGACGGAGGAATTCCTGCGCGCGTTTGCCATGCATGCGGGTATTACGCTGCATGTGCGGATCCTCTATGGGACGAATTCCCATCACAAGGTCGAGGGCATCTTCAAGGCACTCGGACATGCGCTGCGCCTTGCCGTATCACGGGATGCGCGGGTGAAAGGGGTTCCCTCGACGAAAGGGGTACTTTGAGGAGGTGATTCGATGATCGCGGTCATCGATTATGGAGTCGGCAATCTGTTCAGCGTGGAGAAAGCTGTCACGGCGCTCGGCGCCCCCGTCAAGGTTACGCGGGAGGCGTCCGTCATCCGCGCGGCGGAAAAGATCATCCTTCCAGGTGTCGGAGCGTTTGGCGACTGCATGGAAAATCTGGAGGCAACGGGGCTCGTTCCTGTTATACGAGACCTGGTGACTTCTGGCCGCCCCTTGCTCGGCATCTGCGTCGGCTTGCAGATCCTTTTCGACGGGAGCGAGGAGTCTCCGGGGGTGCGAGGGCTCGGCCTGATTCCTGGAATGGTACGGAAAATCCAGGCACCTGGACTTAAGGTCCCGCACATGGGCTGGAATTCGCTGAACATTCGTGCGCGCCGGGAAAAGGCGGATCTCTTCGCAGGGCTTTCTGCGCATCCCTATGTCTATTTCGTGCACAGCTATCATGCTGTGCCGGAGGATGCATCGCTTGTCACAGCCACGACGGAGTATGGGGAGCGGCTGACAGCTGCCGTTGCGCGTGGAAATCTCCAGGCAACGCAATTCCATCCCGAGAAGTCCGGTGACGTCGGCTTGCAGATCTTGCGGAACTTTATCAGCAGTTGAGGAGGGGACGATATGACGATCTTTCCAGCGATTGATTTGCGCGGCGGCAAATGTGTACGATTGTTCCAGGGGGATTTCGGGCAAGAAACCGTTTTTTCCAATCGACCGGCGGACGTTGCGAGGAAATGGCAGGAACAGGGGGCGGAGTTCCTGCATCTCGTCGACCTTGACGGCGCACGGTCAGGGCATTCAGAGAATCTTGCGACCGTGCAGGACATCCTCGCGGCCGTGACCATCCCCGTGGAACTCGGCGGCGGGATCCGCACGATGGAGAATATCGATGCGGTCCTCGCGCTCGGCGTGCGCCGCGTGATCCTTGGCTCTGTGGCCGTACGCGATCCTAAGCTCGTTGCTGACGCCTGTGCGAAGTATGGTGATCGCATTGTCGTTGGCATCGATGCCAAAGATGGGATTGTCGCCGTGGACGGCTGGGGAATCTCTGGCGATATCGAAGTCATCACGCTTGCGAAGCGCATGAAAGAAGCAGGCGTCCGCACCATCATCTATACGGATATTAGTCGGGATGGGACGCTCTCTGGGGTCAATGTCAAGGCGACGGCAGAGCTTGCCCGGGAGAGCGGGGTTCGCATCGTCGCTTCCGGCGGTGTGCGCGATGCGCGTGATATCAAGGCACTGAAGCCCTATGAAAGAGATGGGATCGAGGGCGTCATCGTCGGGAAGTCCATCTATACGGGAAGCCTCTCTCTCCCGGAGGCGCTTGCAATCGCTGCGGAGGTGAACTAAAATTGTACACGAAGAGGATTATTCCTTGCCTCGACGTCAAAGATGGGCGCGTGGTCAAAGGGACGAATTTCGTTGGCCTGCGCGATGCTGGCGATCCGGTGGAGCTTGCCGCTCGTTACGATGAGGAGCGGGCAGATGAGCTCGTGTTCCTGGATATCACCGCTTCGAGCGATCAACGCGATACGATCGTGGAGGTGGCGCGCGGCTGTGCCTCGCAGGTATTTATCCCCTTTACGATCGGCGGCGGCATCCGCACGGTCGAGGACATGCGCAAGATGCTCAAGGCTGGAGCGGACAAGACTTCGCTGAATACAGCGGCCGTCAAGGATCCTACTGTCATCCGCGAGGGCGCGGAGAAGTTTGGACGCCAGTGCGTGGTGCTCGCTGTCGATGCGCGCCGCTCAGGGGATCATCGCTGGGAAGTTTACGTCAATGGCGGCCGTACGCCGACGGGGATGGACTGCCTTGCGTGGGTCCGGCGGGCGACTGAACTCGGCGCGGGAGAGATCCTGCTCACGAGCATGGATGCAGACGGGACGAAGGAAGGCTATGATATCGAGCTGACGCGCGCCGTTTCCGAGGCCGTCGACGTCCCTGTCATCGCTTCTGGCGGTGCCGGAAAGCTCGAGCATTTCTACGATGTGCTCACCGAGGGCAAGGCGGATGCCGTGCTCGCGGCCTCCGTCTTCCATTACGGCACATTCACGGTACGTGAGGTCAAGGAATATCTGAAATCTCGTGGTGTGGAGGTTCGATTCTGATGAGCGTAGATATTTCAAAAGTCCATTTTGACGAGAAGGGGCTCGTGCCTGCCATCGTTCAAGAGGAGAGCGGACAGGTACTCATGCTTGCCTATATGAACAAAGAGTCCCTGGAAAAGACGATTGAGACGGGGCTGACATGGTTCTACAGCCGCAGTCGCCAGCGCCTTTGGCAGAAAGGGGAGGAGTCCGGCAATATCCAGCAGGTCAAGGAGATCTCCTACGACTGTGATGGCGATACGCTGCTCGTGCGCGTCCATCAGCGCGGCGTTGCCTGCCACACGGGGACTTATTCTTGCTTCAGCGGCCGCCGCCTGCATCCGGAAACGAATGAGAAGAGCATTGCCGTCGTACCGCCGGAAAAGCAGCAGTCTCTCGCAATCGTCCTCAACGAACTTTACGATGTCATTCAGGATCGCCGCGTGAATCCTGTTGAGGGCTCGTACACCAATTACCTTTTCGACAAGGGACAGGATAAGATCCTTAAGAAGGTCGGTGAGGAGGCCGTCGAAACGGTCATCGCCTCGAAGAATAATGTGCGCAAGGAAATCCTCTATGAGATGGGCGACCTCTGGTATCATTGCCTTGTGCTGCTGGCGTATCACGGCATCTCCCCAGAAGAGCTCTTCGCGGAGCTCATGAGTCGCCGCAAGGGGGGCAGCTACCACAAGTTCACCGGGAAGACGGGAATCCGCCCCGACATGTGAGGTACTCCGATGGAAGTAGACGATCAGAAAGAGCGTGCTTTTCTTGAGGATACGGCCGCTGCCTGGGATCCGAAAAGTCCGCTGAAACGAGGAGAGCCTTTTCCGGTGCCGGAGAAACGACCGCCAGCAGGGACGCGGGTCATCAAGCTGCCGGAAGCGGAGCTCCTGCCGGACCGCGAGGTGAATTTCCTCGAACTCGTTGAGTTGCGTGCGAGCGTGCGCAGCTATACGCAGACACCCTTCACGCTGCAGGAGCTCGCGTATCTTCTCTGGTGTACGCAAGGTGTGAAGATGCCCATCGGCAAGGGTGGCAGCATGCGCAACGTCCCGAGTGCTGGGGCGCGTCATGCGTTCGAGACATATCTCTTCATACAGAAAGTGGAGGGCCTGGTACCGGGATTCTACCGGTATCTCTCCTTTGAACATCTCCTCTTGCCGCTTGCCGAGCAGATTCCCTGGGAAGAGAGTCGGGAAGCGTTCCTTCATGCGTTTCGCACGCGTCAGGCAGTAGAGGAAAGCGCCGTTACCTTCGTCTGGGTAGCGCAGATCGAGCGGCTACTCTACGTCTTTGGCAAACGCGGCTATCGATACGCGTTCCTCGATGCGGGGCATGTCTGCGAAAATCTGTACCTCGCTGCGGAGTCTTTGAAAGCCGGGTGCTGTGCGATGGGTGCATTTGAGGATGCGGAGGTCAACCGCGTGCTGCACCTCGACGGTGTCCGGGAGTTTTCCATCTACGCGGCGACCGCGGGAAAGGTAGGATGACGATGCTGCTCTATCTTTTGCTAGCAGCGCTTTTCATCGTGTTCCTCCTAGAGATGCGCCGTAGCTTGCGACGGTCGAATGCGGCGTTCCTGCTCGTGGAGAAGTACGAACATGATCTCGGCAATCCCGCGCTTGTCGATGCAATCGTCGCCTTTATCGAGAAGGACTGGAAACTGCGTCGTGTCATGCGGCGTGAACAAGGTACGCGTGAAGACATCCGCCTGCTCATCAAGCATCTCATGCTCTGGGGCAATGTTCGCAAGGGGCGTCGTTTCGTCCCCATCACATCGTTCTTCTACGTCTGTTCGCTTTCCTACCTCTTGCAGCACAAGGACGAGGAGCCGAAACGGCTGGCAATGAAGATGATGAACTACTTGCATATTTGAGGTGGGACAGATGACGCTCAGCGGTTCCTCTTCGTAGATTTTCGTCGTTTTTACTGGTTCTGGGATAGGAGTGCACGGCATGTGTCTGTGCGCTCTTTCTTTTTATTAAGAATCTCGGTATAATAGAAGAAAAATGAGAGGAGCTTTATCGCATGAAGAAAATCCGTAAGGCTGTCATCCCCGCCGCTGGCTACGGTACGCGGTTCCTGCCGGCAACGAAGGCAACGCCGAAAGAGATGCTTCCGATCGTCGATAAGCCGACGATCCAGTACATCGTCGAAGAGGCGATGGCAAGCGGGATTGAGGAGCTCTTGATCGTCAGTGGCCATGGCAAACGTGCTATTGAGGATCATTTTGATTCGGCGCCTGCGCTTGAAGCGGAGTTGCGCAGGAAGGGGAAAACCGATCTCTTGAAGCTGGTGCAGGAGACGGCGGATATCAATGTCCATTATATTCGGCAGCGCTATATGCGTGGCCTCGGGGATGCCATCCTTTGTGCGAAGACGTTCATGGGGGATGAGCCCTTTGCCGTCCTGCTCGGAGACGATGTCGTCTATCATCCGGAACGGCCGGCGCTGCGTCAGCTCATCGATGTTTACGAACAGACGGGCGGCTCCGTGCTGGGATGCCAGCAGGTACCTGACGAAAAGGTCTCGTCCTATGGTATCGTGGCGGGAACGCCAGTGCCGGGATGGGAGGAAAAGCTGCTGCGGGTGTCAGACATGATCGAAAAGCCTTCGCTTGAGGAAGCGCCAAGCCACTTTGCCGTGCTCGGACGCTATATCATCAAGCCGGAAATCTTCGCCATCCTGGAGAACACGAAGCCGGGGAAGGGCGGTGAGGTACAGCTCACCGATGCACTCAAGGTGCTCGCGAAGCTCGACGCTGTCTATGCGTATGCGTTCGATGGAAAACGGTATGATCTCGGTGATAAGTTGGGATTCCTCAAGGCGACAGTGGAGTTTGCCCTGCGTCGGGAAGACCTCGGGCCAGCGTTTCGCACGTATCTGCGAGAATTGGTGACGGGCGCTGCCGACTGAGTAGCGGTAGGGTAGAAAGCGGTGATCGGTTTGCAGAAGAGGCAAAAGGCCAATCTGGCACTCGCCATCAGCGCGGTGGGGTTCCTCGGTACCCTGCCAGTGAGTGGCTTCTGGGGCGGCCTCTTTCACCACGGCTTCCTCGCTGCGACGGTAGGAGGGCTCGCGGACTGGTTCGCCGTCACAGCCATCTTCCGCAAGCCACTCGGTATCTCCTATCGGACGGACATCCTGCGTCGCAATCGTCAGCGCATCATGGACTCGCTCGTGACATTCGCGAGCGATGACCTATTGAGCGTAGACAACATCATGCAAGTCGTGCAGGAGCAGGACGCGGCAGGTCTGCTCGTGGAGTATCTTGAGCATCGGGGCGGGCGTATGCGGCTCGTGGAGACCGTAGAGGAAACTGCTGTACGCCTGGTCAACGCGCTTGACAGTGCGTTTTTGGCGACGGAATTGGAGTCGGCGCTGAAAGAGGGCCTCAAGGTCTTTCCTTTTGAGCAGACTGCGGTGGATAGCCTGCGGATCCTTGCGGAGGATCCGCATAGCCACCGTCTGATCAAAGCATTGGCAGAGATCGCACAACGTGTTCTGGAGAGTCCGGCGCTGCGCGAAGTCCTAGAAGAGAATGTGCGTCTGCTGCGCAAGGAATATGAAGGAGAGTCGGCGGGGCGGGCGTTTGTCCTCTCAAGCCTCGGGCTCACGGATGAGCATATCGTAGAGATCCTCTGCGAGCGCCTGCAGCGAAGGCTGGAAGAACTCCTTTCCGATGAGGAGGAGACGTATGCAGCTGTGCAGAAGGGATTTACCGCGCTGCTGGATACGCTTGGAAAAGATCCTGCCATCCAGGAGGCGTTGCACACGTGGAAGGACGGTCTCATGCAACGCGTATCCCTCGTTCCATTCCTCAAGCGGTGGATTGACGGTAATGTTAAAGGCATGCGCCCGTTTTGGCTCTTTGAATTCGATGCATTCGTCAACGCCAAAGTGGATGCCTTTGTACAGTCGAACCCATGGCGACGGCGCTTCGATTCCTTGGTCAAGAGATTCCTTGCGGAGGAGCTACAGAAACATCATGCGTTGATTCCAGGGCTCATCCGTGAGCGGCTGGGAGAGCTTTCAGATGAAGCACTTGTGTCGTTTGTCGAAAGCAAAGTGCAGGACGATCTACAGATGATTCGCATCAACGGTGCGTTGGTCGGCTCATTGGTCGGGATGGGGTTGTTCCTTTTGGTCACGCTTGCGGAGGGGATAGGATGAGGATGCTGGACTGGCGGCGTTGGAACAAGGCGGATCGGACACTTTTCGTCGCGTTCCTGCTCTTCCTGCTGGCACTTGCTTGGCATCTACAGGCGAGAGGGAGCCTTTTGGCAGGAGGGGTTCTCTTTTGCGCGGAAGCAGCACTCGTGGGCGGGATTGCCGACTGGTTTGCAGTCACGGCACTTTTCCGCAAGCCGCTCGGCTTTCCTTATCACACCGCGCTTTTGCCGCGGCGTCGGGAGGCGTTCGTCAAGGCCTCTGTGACGATGGTGCAGAAAGAATTCTTCTCGCGGCGCAAGATCTTCCATCACCTCGAACGCTTGCATTTGCTGCCGATGCTCTTGCAGTGGCTGGGACAGCCGCAAACAAAAGAACAGTTCCTGCAGCAGATGTCTCACTATCTGCGCGTTTTCCTGATGCGGCAGGATAGCGCGCGGCAGGTGGAATTCCTGGCGGAGAAAGTGCGTGCTTCGCTTGAGGATGTGGACCCCGGGCAGCTTTTTTCTGCCGGTACCCGCTGGCTGCAGCAGAGCGGTCATGATAGGGAAGGGCTCGCCTTCCTTGCACGTGTCTTGCACCGGCGTGCCGCCGCACCCGAAACGTGCGAAGCGATCGAGAAGATGCTCGAAGCGTATGAGAAGGAAAAGACGAAAGGGACGTTCGGGCTCTTGATGCTCAGCCTGGGGGAAGCGCTCGATCTCGTGAATCTCGAGGAAGCAGCGCAGCTCATGCAAAAACGTCTCGTCGCCTTGACGGAGGAACTTGGCACGGTTGGTTCTCCTTTACAGGAGAAGGTGCTGGAGCTCCTCAATGAACAAGCGGGAGTCATGCGTACGGACAAAGAGTTCCACCTGTTCCTGCATGGGGTGAAAGATGCGTTGCTGGCGGATCTGCCGCTCGAAGAAGTGCTTGCCGGAGGACTGCGGGAAATGAATCATCAGCTCATGCTGCCCGTGTCAGTGTCGGAGAAGAAGCTGCCCGGGCGCCATTCCCGTCTACGAGACGTCTTGTCGGGAGAGTATGACCGGATGCTCATGCTTCTGCAGACAGATGAAGCACTGCGTCATACGATCGGCCATTTCCTCTACGATCTGATTGCGCGCTCGGCGCTGCATGCGCAATCTTTGGTCGGTGTTATCGTGAGGAATGTTCTTTCCCGCCTCACAGATGAGCAGCTCAATCGTCTCGTTTATGATAAGGTCGAGCCGGATCTCTTATGGATTCGCATGAATGGATCGATCGTCGGTGCCGGCATCGGCTTGCTCATGTATCTGTGCTTATTGTTCGCATGCACCTGAGTCAATAGATGTGGTATGTTTTCCAAGGAATCTGGGAGAGACGGATCGTCTGGAGGAATTCGACGATGTCTTTGCGTCCATAGTAATGTGGTGCGCCGCTCGCATCCTGACTCATCAGGACGATGGGCATGTTGGGGAAGAAGGCTGCGAGTTCTTGCCGGGCGGCTGTGATGCGTACGGTATAGCGCGTGACTTCCGGTTTGACAGCGAAGATGGCAAAGGTGACATCTTGTTCTTTGATGACAGCTCCGTGGATGGTCATGGGAAATGTTCCTTTCCTTCCAATTCTTGGTTGTAGTAGATCATTTCTTACTTTCGCTGTCATCAGGGATTTTCCTGCGGTGGTCCAGAGGAACATTTCCCCTTGACAGCATGGGGAGAACCCCCTATAATGAGCATTGTTCAAAAGATATCAGTCGTGATGAAGACATGACGGCAGGCGGAACGCTCCCAAGAGAGGGATTGCTGCTGGGATGATTCCGGGCGTTTCCTGTCGCTACCACTTCGGAACTGCTGCATCGAATGACTAGTAGGTGCAGCCGGAGGAAACTTCGTTATCAATCTGAGCGGTCTCTGCTTTATGTAGAGACAATCAGGGTGGAACCACGAGCATCAGCCTCGTCCCTTTGCGGGACGGGGCTTTTCTGTTTTGAAGGAGGAAAATGATCATGTTGAAGATTACCTTGAAGGATGGCGCTGTGCGCGAAGTCGCAGAGGGAACGACCATCGCGGATTTCGTCAAGAGCGTGAGCAACAGCCTTGCCAAAAAAGTCCTTGCTGCGAAGCTTGACGGCAAGACCGTGGATCTCATGACGCCACTCACGCACGATGCTTCCGTTTCCTTTCTGACGTTTGAAGATGCAGACGGACGTTGGGCTTTGCGCCATACCGCATCGCATATCCTTGCTCAGGCACTCAAGCGCCTCTACAAGGAAGAGAACGTCAAGCTTGCCATCGGTCCGGCCATCGACAACGGCTTCTATTATGACATCGATATGGATCGCCAGCTGGGTGAGGGCGATCTCGCGGATATCGAAAAGGAAATGAAGAAGATTGTCAAGGAGAACCTGTGGCTCGAGCGAAAGGAAGTCAGCCGCAAGGAAGCGCTTGAGCTCTTTAAGAAGGCAGGAGAGACGTACAAGGTCGAGCTCATCAACGATCTGCCAGAGGGGGAGAGCATCACGCTCTACACGCAGGGGGAGTTCACAGACCTCTGCGCTGGACCCCATGTCGTTTCGACCGGTAAGGTCAAAGCGCTGAAGCTCATGAGCGTTGCGGGCGCTTACTGGCGCGGCGATGAACACAATAAGATGCTCCAGCGCATCTATGGAACGGCATTTGAGAAACAGGCGGATCTCGATGCGTACCTCCACATGCTGGAGGAGGCGAAGAAACGCGATCATCGCAAACTTGGCAAGCAGCTCGACCTCTTCAGCCTGCATGAGGAGGGCCCTGGGTTCCCGTTCTTCCATCCGAATGGCATGGTTATCCGCAACGAGCTCATCAACTATTGGCGTGAGGTACACCGCCGGTATGGGTATCAGGAAATCAAGACGCCGATGATCCTCAACCGCAAGCTTTGGGAGCAGTCCGGCCATTGGGCGCACTATGCGGAGAACATGTATTTTACGAAGATCGATGGCGAGGATTATGCCATCAAGCCAATGAACTGCCCCGGCGGCATGCTCGTCTATAATTCCAAGCAGCATAGTTATCGGGATCTGCCGCTGCGCCTCGGTGAGCTCGGCCTCGTCCATCGCCATGAGAAGAGCGGCGAGCTTCACGGCCTTTTCCGCGTGCGCAACTTCACGCAGGATGATGCACATCTTTTCGTGACGCCGGATCAGATCGAAGAAGAGATCCAGCATACGATCGACCTTTTCGATGAGGTTTACAGCACGTTCGGTCTGACGTATGTCGCTGAGCTTTCCACGCGCCCGGATGATTCGATGGGCAGTGATGAGATTTGGGAGAAAGCGACGAACGCGCTGCAGAATGCGCTTGAGCATCGTGGCCTCAAATATGTAGTGAATGAAGGCGACGGCGCCTTCTACGGTCCGAAGATCGATTTCCATCTGAAGGATTCCATCGGCAGGACTTGGCAGTGCGGTACGATCCAGCTCGACATGCTCATGCCGGAGAAATTCGACCTCACGTACGTGGGAGAAGACGGTGAGAAGCATCGTACTGTCATGCTGCACCGGGTGGTCTATGGCTCCATCGAACGCTTTATCGGTATCCTCATTGAGAACTATGCAGGTGCCTTCCCTGTCTGGCTCGCACCGGTGCAGGTGCGCATCCTTCCGATCACTGACAAACACGCGGATTATGCGCATGCGCTCAAGAAAAAGATGTTCGACCTTGGTCTGCGCGTTGAGGTGGATGACCGCAGCGAGAAAATCGGCTACAAGATTCGTGAGAGCCAGGTCCTGAAGACGCCGTATACGCTCGTCGTCGGTGATCAAGAAGTTGCAAGCGGAACGGCGGCTGTGCGTAAGTACGGGGAGAAGACGAGCGAGACGATGCCTGTCGATGCCTTTATTGACGCCATCCAGAAAAAGATTGCTGCGCGCGAGCAAAACTATTGACATAAAAAAAATCTCGTGCTATAATCTCTCATGTTCAGGAAGAAGAAGCCACCGCTTCTCACCTGCTGGCCCGGCCAGTTGGGTTTATAGCAAGAGAGCTTGAGGGTGGTAGTATACCGCCCTTTTTTCTATGGGAACGATTCATTCAGGAGGTGTTTTTACCATTAGCAGGGATTCACTCAGAATTAATGAAGAAATCCGCATTCGCGAAGTGCGCGTGACGAGCGCGAGTGGTGAGCAGCTGGGAATCATGCCGACGCGTGAAGCCATGCGTCTCGCGGAAGAACAGCATCTCGATCTCGTTGAGGTCGCGCCAAAGGCGAAGCCACCTGTCTGCCGCATCATGGATTTTGGAAAATACCGTTATGAGCAGCAGAAGCGGGAGAAGGAAGCCAAGAAGAAGCAAAAGGTCATCACCATCAAAGAGGTGAAGCTTCGCCCGCATATTGAACAACACGATTTTGACGTCAAGTTGAAGAATGCCGTGCGTTTCCTCGGAGAGGGAAATAAGGTCAAGGTAACGATCATGTTCCGTGGCCGTGAGCTCTCCCATCCGGAACTCGGCAAGGAGGTCCTCGGCCGTGTGGCTGAGGTGCTCGGGGACAGCGTCTCAATTGAACGCGGTGCCAAACTTGAGGGCAAAAATATGACGATGATTGTCGCGCCGAAAGCGCAGAAAGCATCGAAGAAGGAAAGAAAGCAACCTAAAGGAGGAAATACTCATGCCGAAGATTAAGACTCGCAGAGCTGCAGCAAAACGTTTTACCGTGACGGGAAGCGGTGAATTCAAGCGCAATAAAGCCTACAAGAGCCATATCCTGGAGAAGAAATCCCCGAAGCGTAAGCGCAACCTGCGCAAGGCAGCGCTTGCTTCTCACGCTGATTTTGGTCGCGTGAAGAAAATGCTCCCATACGCATAAGTCATTGAGATTAGGAGGAATGAATCATGCCAAGAGTTAAAGTCGGTGTGACTGCACATAGACGCCATAAGAAAATCCTGAAGCTCGCCAAGGGCTATAAAGGTTCCAAGAGCAAACAGTTCAAGAAAGCAAATGAAACTGTTATGAAGGCCCTCTACTACGCGCGTCGCGATCGTCGCGCGAAGAAGGGGAATTTCCGCCGCCTGTGGATTGCTCGTATCAATGCGGCTGCACGTACGAACGGCATTTCCTACAGCCGTCTCGTCTGCGGCCTTACGAAGGCGGGGGTCGAGGTCAATCGCAAGATGCTTGCGGATCTGGCCATTTCCGATGCATCGGCATTCGCAAAGATGGTTGCCGTCGCGAAGGAACACCTCTAAGCAAGATGTGAATAGACCGCTAGATAGCATGGTCGTGCTGTCTAGCGGCCTTTTTTACTGCAAGGACGATGCATAATGTCGCTTTGTGCCCGCAGTACGCTGCGTGCTTTCCTGGAGAGGATGGGAGGTCATGATGAAGGATAACGAGGAGCGCATTACGAGCCCCACCAATGCGAAGATCAAACTTGCAGCCAGCCTGAAGCAGCGAAAGCAACGGGAGAAGGCGGGCCTCTTTGTCGCCGAGGGGGTGCGGCTTGCAGAGATGGCGGTGACAGCGAAGTGGCGGATTTCCTTTGCCCTCGTCACCGAACGCGCTAGGGAGCAGCCACGTGTACAGGCCATCTTGGCGCACCTGCGAAGGAGACAGACGCCTATCGCCATTGTCAGTGCGCCCGTCTATGCAAAGGCGAGTGGGACGGAGCACCCACAGGGCATCCTGCTGGTCCTTGAAAAAAAGTCCTTTCCTTTGCAGGAATTCGCTGCATCTGGGGTGACGAATCCTTGCTACGCCGTGCTCGATGGCGTTCAGGACCCGGGAAATCTCGGTACCATCCTGCGCACGGCAGATGCTGCCGGTCTGGATGGGGTCATCCTGCTCAAGGGCTGCGTCGATGCGTTCTCTCCGAAGGTCGTGCGCGCGTCCATGGGTTCGCTGTTCCATCTGCCCGTCGCCGTGGATGTTCCCACTCAGTCACTTCTTTCCTTCCTTGAAGAAAGGAAGATACGGCTCTATGCAACAGCGCTTGATCAGGCAGCCAAGACACATTTCGCTACGGATTATAAAGGAGCGGTGGCCATTGCCTTTGGCAATGAGGGGAACGGCGTATCGGCTCCCATCCTTGCTGCGAGTGATAAGATCTACGTTCCGATGTTTGGGCAGGCAGAGTCTCTGAACGTCGCAATCTCGTCAGCAGTCGTGTTTTATGAGGTGCTCCGTCAGCGACATCTCGGGTCAATCACATAGGAAACGTTCCTTCGTAGCAAAGATACAGGCCGAGGGTGCCTTGTGCGACGCTCACATCAACGTGACGGTGTGTTCCTTCAAGTACGTTGCTCACTGCATTGGGGCATGTCTGTGTGAGCGTAGCGTTTACGAGCGGCCAATGTGTTCCTCGCAGCGTAACGCCTTGCACCTGTGCCGTGAGAGGGAGGAGGGAAAGTGCCTGCGGTGCTTGCAGGCACTTGATGTTGAGCTGTTCCCCGCTGTGGACGAACAGCATGATTTCCGCTTCATCGGCAAGTAGGCACGTCCCCTGGTGCTGTGCCGCAGAGAAGATCGTGCTGAATGCATGGTCGAAGCGGCCGCCGAAAGCACCGGAGAGGAGCAGCACCGAGGGGGAACCCTTGGCGGCTCGCATGAGCGCAAGCTGCGTATCAGTGAGGTCTTTCTCTACGGGATGTCTCTCGACTCTGGTAGCAGAGCGACAGCCCCATGCCCAATTTTCTGGAATGGCGCTGTCGGCATCACCGATGAGGAGGTGCGGGGGGAGATCTGACTGACGGCAGAGATCGATGCCATGGTCGACGGCCCAGATTTCTGGGGTTGGTAGCGTGACAAGCGCAGCATGCAGCCAATCGATGGCCGGCGGTCGCCCGCCGAGCAGGAGCACACGGCATATGTCAGGCAATGGGCGATGGAAATCCACCTGGATTTGCGGTAGTTGCAATGTTTCATTCGTCATCGGGATTTTCCTCCAGAGATTTTCTTCTTGAAAGGGCCATGCTATAATGATAGCATCATTGTAGCATCTGGAAAAACGTAGGGCAACACGCCCTGGATACGATGGGTGCAGGGAGGAATTCTGATATGGCGACATTTATGTATTACGGGCATTCTTGTTTCCTGCTCGACGATGGGCGGTATAAGGTGCTTGTCGATCCGTTCCTTACGGGAAATCCGGCAGCAGCCATTACCGCTGATGCAGTAGAAGCTGATTTCATCCTCGTATCGCATGCGCATAGCGATCATATCGGCGATGCTGGAGAAATCGCCGCGCGCACGGGAGCTGAGGTCATCGGGACACCGGAAGTCCTCGCTTTGCTCAGGCCACAAGTCGATGCAGGGAAGCTTCATGGCATGAATCTCGGCGGGTCTGCCACGCTGCCGTTTGGCAAAGTACGGCTGACGCTGGCACAGCATAGCGCCGGTGTTGCCGGTGGGATTGCCTGTGGCTTTGTCCTTTACTTAGGTGGACGCGTGTTTTATTTTGCTGGAGATACAGCACTTTTCAGTGACATGCAGCTCATCGGTCGGAAGGACGCCATCGATTATGCACTGCTCCCCATTGGAGATTACTATACGATGGGGCTCGAAGATGCAGCGCTTGCCGCGCAGTGGCTGGGAGCGCGCCACGTGATACCGCTCCATTACGATACGTGGCCTGTCATCGCCCAGGATGTGCAGAAATACAAGGAGCTCACGGAGGCAATGTCGAAGGCGGAAGTGCATATCGTTGCTCCTGGGCAGTCACTGGCCATCCAATGAGCGATACAGCACAGAAAAGGGAACGCCTCGTCGTGTTGCTCGGACCGACGGCTGTCGGGAAGACGGCGCTTTCCATCCAATTGGCTCGTGCTCTGCACGCTGAGATCCTATCCGGTGATTCGATGCTCGTTTACCGAGGCGCTGACGTTGGCACGGCAAAACCGACCGTGGAAGAACGTGAAGGCATCCCTCATCACCTCATCGATATCCGCTCCCCTAAGGAGAACTATAGCGTCCAAGAGTTCCAGCAGGAGGCGGGACGTCTGATCCACGCACTCAATGAGAAGCGATGCCTGCCGCTCCTCGTCGGCGGCACAGGGCTCTATGTCCAGTCTCTCATTGAAGGCTATTCTTTCAATGCGTCCGGCAAGGATGAGGCGCTTCGTGCGAAGTTGCAGGCACTCGCGGAAGAACATGGCAGCAGTTACCTCTATCAGTACCTCTGCGCAGTCGATCCCGTGGCAGCGCAGTCGATTCATCCGCATAACCTGAGGCGCGTCATCCGCGCCATCGAGGTGGCGAAGATTGACGGAACGACGATCTCGCGCAAGCGGAGTCATCGGCTCCTATATGATGTGTATGTGATCGGGCTCATGCGCCCTAGGCAGGAACTTTATGCGCGGATTGACGCGCGCGTCCGTCTGATGGCGGCGCAGGGACTCGAGGATGAGGTGCGCAGACTGCTCCAATCCGGTGTCACGACGGATATGCAGATGATGCAGGGCATCGGCTATAAAGAGATGGCAGCGTATCTAGCCGGAGAAGGCACGCGGGAAGGGGCACTTGCAGACATTGCGCGCGCAACGCGCCATTTTGCCAAACGACAGATGACCTGGTATCGGCGGATGCCCTATATCCATTGGTATGATGTGTCCGGGAAAGCGCAGGAAAAGATTCTCGAGGATATTCTCTGGAATTTAAGAGGATTTTTCTCGTTTGAGGCGAAATAATAGAGAAGGAAATGGATGAGAAGAGAGCGGGAGGCTGCCGGATGGGTGGCGATGCCTTGCTGCCAATATGTTGTTTGAGGTGATTTCAGTGGTAACGAAACCGATTAATCTGCAGGATAGTTTCCTGAATCAAGTGCGCAAGGAAAATGTTGGTGTGACGGTCCATCTCGTCAATGGGTTCCAGATCAAGGGCAATGTGCGCGGCTTTGATAGTTTTACCGTCATCATCGATTCGATGGGAAAACAGCAGATGATCTATAAGCATGCCATATCGACGGTGACGCCGGCGCGTCCTATCAATACGAACTTCGCGAATGAGAAGCCGGAAAAAAAGGATGAGGCGTGACGGATCCCGGATGATACTGCCGTTCCCGTTGGGAGGGGCGGTATTTTTCTTTTCGTATGGTAATCACTAAGCGTGCAGGCTGCTGGTGCAGCGCAATCGGCTGGGCTGCTAGAAGGGTGACGAACGATGTCCGCAAAGTGGATGTCTGTACATGTAGTTTGGCGGGGTGTATCGATGAGGAAACGTGGGTTTGAGATCGTGAGTTCGTTTGCGGGAGAGGGCATCGTACTGCCACAGCGGAAAACGCGATCGTCAGCAGGGTACGATATCGCCGCAGCGGCGGAGGTCACGCTGCCGCCAGGTCGGGTGACGCTCGTACCGACGGGCCTGAAGGCATATATGTGTCCGGATGAGGTGCTCATCGTATCGATCCGTTCGAGCATCGCACTGCACCATGCACTGATGCTGGCGAATGGCATTGGCGTGATCGATGCCGACTATTATGGGAATGACGAGAATGAAGGGCACATCCAGATTGCTGTGATGAACCTCGGCAAAGCACCAGTCGTGTTGGCGAAAGGCGAACGGATCGCACAGGGGGTGTTCTCGCGGTATCTGCTGACAGACGATGACGATGCAGCTGGGAAGCGCTTCGGAGGATTCGGATCGACGGGACGCAGCGGCTGACGAGGAGCACTCGACGGAGGCCGATGGCTTTGACAAGCTGTCGGCATTTTGTTATATTAAGGAAAAGAAACCTGACAGAATTACTCGGGATTTGAGGTGTTTTGATGAAATTGTCTACGAAAGGACGCTACAGCGTCACAGCGCTATATGAACTCGCACAGCATTACGGCAAGGGAATCGTGCCGCTCAAATCCATCGCACTGAGCCAGGGACTTTCGGAGAATTATCTCGAACAGCTCATGGGCACGTTGCGGAAAGCGGGACTCGTGACGAGTACGCGCGGCGCGCAGGGGGGATATGAACTTGCGCGTTCCCCGGAAAAGATCACGATCTGCGATATCATTACCGCAGCGGAAGGACCGATCGCACTCGTCGACTGCCTGCTTGCGGACGAGAAGTCTTCTCATCCTTGCGCGCGCGCGGGGGAGTGCGTAACGCGTGGCATTTGGGAGAAGGTTTGCGATAGCATCAATGAAGTGCTCGGGAGTATCACACTTGCCGATCTTTGCCGCGATAGTCGACATGGGAATGTGGGGTGCGGAAGATGAGGCAGGTGTACCTCGACTATGCGGCGACGACCCCGCCGGATCCGCGCGTGACGGCATGCGTGGCAGAAAGTATCCCCGCGTTGTTCGGTAATCCGTCGAGCATTCATTCGTTTGGACGGTCGGCGCGCGGTGCGGTAGAGAAGGCGCGGCGTGATGTCGCCAATCTCCTCGGGGCAAGGCCCGAGGAGATTTTCTTTACGAGCGGAGGCAGTGAGAGCGACAATTGGGCAATCAAGGGAATGGCGTTCGCCCTGCGCGCTGCGGGGCGTCCTTGCGGTATCGTGACGACGGCCATTGAACATCCGGCTGTCCTGCAGACGTGTGCGTGGCTTGTGCAGCAGGGATTTTCCGTCCAGTATCTTCCTGTGGATGCGGAGGGGGTCGTTTCGCTGGAGAATCTCGCTGCGGCTGTCGATGAAACCACGGGAATCGTGAGTGTGATGTTTGCGAACAATGAAGTTGGCACTATCGAACCTATCGCTGAGATCGCTGCCTTTTGCCAGGTGAGGGGAATCTTTTTTCATACGGATGCCGTGCAGGCGGCAGGGCACCTTCCCATCGATGTGCAGGCACTTGGTATCGATGCACTCTCTCTTTCCGGGCATAAGTTCTATGCGATAAAAGGAATCGGCGCGCTTTACCTGCGAAGCGGATTTTCACTGGACGCGCTTGTTCATGGCGGGGCGCAGGAGCGGGGGATGCGTGCTGGTACGGAGAATGTTCCTGCCATTGTCGGTCTGGGCTGCGCTGCTGCGCTTGCAGCCACAGAGCTCAAGGAAGAGGCACGACGGCTGCGTGCCCTGCGCGAAAGGATTGCTGCGGGGGTATTGGCTTTGGGGGAAAGCTGGCTGAATGGTCCAAACGATTCGGTGCACTGCCTGCCGGGACATTTGAACTTCGGCTTTCGCGGCATCCGGCAGGATGTATTGCTCATGCGTTTGGATCTGGCGGACTTTGCCGTCTCGGCAGGCAGTGCTTGCAGTGCCGGCGCGCTGACGCCATCGCATGTCCTGCTGGCCTTGGGACAGGACGAGAGGAAGGCAGGCACCGCTTTACGCGTGACGCTCGGCCGCTTCACGACGGCGGTTGAGGTCGATGCGTTCCTCACCGCCTTACGGGAAATCGTCACAGATTTACGAAGAATCCGTAAGTGATTGAGCTCATGATGGGGGGCCTTCCAACGGAAGTTTTTATTGCTGGACAGGTTCAGAAATGATATAGTAATCTGTGTGTATGTGATAAAAATGGGGAGGACTCGAGAATTAATGTTCAATTTCAGAAAGAAGGACACAGAGTTCTTTGACCTCTTCATCATGAGCGCCCAGTATTTTTACAAAGGCGCGCTCATGATGGATGAGGTCATGCTCGATTACAGCAAGGCATCCGACAAGGTGAAGGAAATCAACGACATCGAACATGAAGCGGATGCGGTCAATGACAAGATCATCGATAAACTCAACATGACGTTCATCACGCCCATCGACCGGGAGGATATCTACGCTCTGGCCAATTCCTTGGATGATGGTGTCGATCTGCTGCAGGGGACGCTGCAGCGCATGGTCATGTACCGTACGGGAGAGGCGATGCCGGGGGCGATTTCCCTTACGAAGCTGCTCATCGAATGTACGGAAGAAATCATCAAGGTTTTCTCTCTTCTGAAAAACATCAAGAAAAATCAGGCACAGATTCTCGATTCCGCTCACAAAATCGTGCGCCTTGAGAGCGAGGGGGATCGCGTGTATCGCCATGAGATGGCGTTCCTTTTTGATAAATGCAAGGATCCGATTGAGCTCATCAAATGGAAGGATATCCTCGAGAACCTTGAGGAGACGATGGATCATTGCGAGAAACTTTCCGATATGATTCGCGGCGTGGTAATGAAGTATGCCTGAACTTCAGATCATGATCTTTACGGTCATTGGGCTGGCGCTGCTCTTTGACTTCATCAACGGGTTTCACGATACGGCCAATGCCATCGCGACGTCGGTTTCCACGCGAGCCCTGCATCCGAGCCATGCTATCATCATGGCGGCTGTGCTCAATTTTGCCGGTGCGATGTACAGCACCGGCGTCGCGAAGACGATTGGCGCGGATATTGTTAAGAGCGCGCAGCATGTGGATGAGCATATCATCATCGCAGCGCTCATTGGCGCAGTCCTTTGGAATATCCTCACTTGGTGGCTGGCGCTTCCTTCCAGTTCGTCCCATGCTCTGGTCGGCGGGATTATCGGTGCTGTACTCGTCTCGGTCGGTCCTGATGGACTCAATTTCTATGGCATCGGCAAAATTGTCCTCTCCTTGATCCTTTCGCCGCTCATCGCGATCGTGACCGGTTGTTGCGTGATGACGCTGCTCTTTCAGGTCTTTGGCAGATTCAGCCCATCGGCGGTCAACGGGAAATTCAAGAAAATGCAGGTCTTATCGGCGGCGATGATGGCCTTTTCCCATGGCTCGAATGATGCGCAGAAATCCATGGGCATCATCACGCTGGCACTGCTTGCCGGCGGCTACATCGAGGTCTTTGAGGTGCCGACGTTCGTCAAGCTTTTGGCGGCGACGGCCATGGCTTGTGGCACGGCTGTCGGCGGCTGGCGCATCATCAAGACGATAGGCGGTAAGATCTTCAAGTTGGAGCCGATTTCCGGCTTCGCGGCGGATCTCAATTCTTCTTTCGTCATTTTCTCAGCGACGCTGCTTCATCTGCCTGTTTCGACAACACACGTCGTTTCCGGATCCATCATGGGCGTCGGCACTGCGAAGCGCTTGAGTGCGGTGCGCTGGGGCGTTGCGCAGCAGATGGTGGCGGCTTGGGTCATGACGATTCCTTCGACGGCAATCATCGGCGCCTTGGCGTACAAAGTGATTCGCATGTTCATTTAAGGGATTGCCGTCAGTTGCTTTGTTGCGCATCTGGCAAGGGGATCCTCTAAGGACCATGATGCAGGCGGGAAAGCGCGTGAGGGAATCAGCGCGTTCTCATCGGGAGGAACCATGCTGCGTAAAAGTATGGTTCCTTTTTCTCATGAAGAGGAGGAAATATCATGTTACTGAATGGCAAGAAGATACAGACGCCTGCGCCGGAGGCGACGGCAGGGGATTTGCTCAGGCAGTACCTTCCCGCGCAGGAAACGGAGTTCGTGGCAGCAAACCTTGATGGGGAGATCCATGATCTGCAGAATCCCGTGGATGGGAGGCAGACGGTATCCTATTTCCCTCTGGAAAGCAAAGAGGGGTGGGAGGTCTATCGTCGCAGTGTCGTATTCCTGCTCATCACTGCTGTGTATGAACTCGATGAGGCAGCGGAAGTCAAGGTGGATTTCTCGGCGAACAAGGGGCTATTCATTGAGGTTTGCTGCGGCGATAAAACTTTTTCTCAGACGGAGGCGGCGGCTGTCGAAAAAAAGATGCGCGAGATCGTGCAGGAAGATCGCCCCATCGTGAAATCGTTCTTGCTGCGAGATCAGGCCGCAGAACATTTCAGGCAGAGGGGCTTTACAGAAAAGGCGCATCTCATCGCGGCGATGAAGCAAGAGCGCGTGAGCATCTACCGCTGCGGAGCATATGAGGATTACCTTTACGGTGCGATGATCGGCCATACGGGAGCATTGGGGAAGTTTGCGCTCGATTTTTATGCGCCTGGCCTTTTGCTGCGCACACCATCTCTGGCGTCTCGTGGCCTGGTGCCAGAGGCCCTGCCTCAGCCGAAGCTCAGCCATGTGCTCTTAGAGGCGAAGCGTTGGGCAGATATCCTGCATTGCGATTACGTTACGGATCTCAATCGTCTGAACCGCGAGGGGCAGATCGGTGAAGTCATCCGGATTTCGGAGGCATTACAGGAAAAGAAGATTGTGGAAATCGCGGACCATATCGCTAAGCGCAGCAATGAGCTGCGCCTCATCCTCATCGCTGGCCCTTCGTCTTCTGGAAAGACTTCGTTTGCTCAGCGCCTTCGGATCCAGTTGCGCGTGAATGGCTTAGAGCCGGTGTCGATCTCTCTGGACAATTACTTCCGGAATCGGGCAGATACGCCGAGGACGCCGGAAGGGGCCTACGATTTCGAGGCGCTTGAGGCGCTTGATATCCCTCTCTTGAACGAACAGATGCTCGCCTTGCTGAACGGGGAAGCGGTTTCTCTCCCTTATTATAATTTCCTCACGGGAGAACGTGAGTGGGAGCATTTCCCGCCGTTTTCGATCACGAAGAATCAGCCCATCATCATCGAAGGCATCCATGGATTGAATGAGAAATTATCAGCTTCCGTGCCGCGCCGCAATAAATATAAGATTTATGTCAGTGCGCTGACTCAGCTGAATATCGATGCCCATAATCGCATTCCGACGACGGGAGCGCGGCTGATGCGACGCCTCGTGCGGGACTACCAATTCCGAGGAGCCGCCGCGCTCAAGACGCTCAAGCAATGGCCGGATGTTCGACGTGGGGAGGAGCGGAACATCTTCCCGTTCCAGGAGGAAGCAGATGTGATGTTCAATTCTGCGCTGATCTATGAACTCGGCATCCTCAAGAAATACGCGAAACCGTTGCTCGAGATGGTCCCCGTAGAGGTGACGGAACACGTGCTCGCACAGCAGCTGCTTGATTTCTGTCAGTACTTTGATGACATCGAGGCGGAGGATGAGGTCCCCAACAATTCATTGCTGCGCGAGTTCATCGGCAAATCCGTGTTTTTCAAGTGATGGATGGTTCGGGAGACAGGAGTAATCATGGAGAAGAAACGAGTTGTCGTTGGGATGAGCGGCGGGGTGGACAGCTCTTTGACAGCAGCGCTGCTCAAGGAAGAGGGCTATGACGTCGTCGGGGTTACCATGCGGCTGGCTGATGAGAGCCGTGATCTTGAAGAAAACGATCGGGGTTGCTGCTCTTTGAGTGCAGTGCAGGATGCACGGCGCGTCTGTGAGATCATCGGTATCCCGCATTATGTCATGGACTTCAAGGCACTCTTCCGAGAAAAAGTCATCGATTATTTCCTTGCGGATTACGCAAGAGGGCGGACGCCCAATCCCTGTATCGCCTGCAATCGCTATGTGAAGTTCGAGGGCCTGCTCTCGCGCGCCATGGAGCTTGGTGCTTCCTATGTGGCGACAGGGCATTATGCGCGCATTGAGCAGGATGCACGCTCGGGACGCTGGCTGCTGAAAAAGGGGGTCGATGGGCAAAAGGATCAGTCCTATGCGCTCTATCATCTGAACCAACACAGTCTCACCCATTTCCTGATGCCACTTGGCCGGCACACGAAGACCGAAACGCGTGCCATGGCAGAGCGTCTGCAACTGCCCGTCGCGCAGAAACCAGATAGTCAGGAAATCTGCTTCGTTCCTCGGGATGATTACAAGGCGTATTTGCGCGAGAAAGAGCCTGCCTGCTTGCAGCCGGGAGAGATCGTCGATCTATCAGGACGTGTTCTCGGCCATCATGAAGGCGTTCCACTCTATACGATCGGACAGAGAAAGGGATTGGGCATTGCTGCAGGACGCCCGCTCTATGTCGTACGACTTGATACTCAGCGACGCCAGGTGATCGTCGGCGGTGCCGAGGATGTCTTTTCCCGCGGCCTCATCGCTGGGGATCTGAACTGGATTGCCATCGATGCGCTGCAGGAACCTATGGATGTCATGGCGAAGGTACGCTATGGGAAAAAAGAAGGGGCGGCCCGCATTATTCCCAGACCGCAGGGGCGTGTTGAAGTATCGTTCGAAGAGCCGCAGCGCGCCGTCACCCCTGGTCAATCGGTCGTCTTCTATCGTGGCGATATTGTTGTCGGTGGAGGGGTGATTGAGCAGCCGCTGCCCTGACGAAAAAGCGTGCCAAGTCAGCTGTCGCTTATGATGCCATTCTATCTTTTCCGCAAAGCTGATTCATCCCATCGCGTGTGTTGTTGCATTCTTCCGCTTGGTTCGATGCAAGGGGGCATTCCTATGAGCTGGAAAAAGCGTTTCGTGATATTCACCGGGGTACTGGCAGGTTTGCTCTGCCTGCTTGGGGCCTGGTATTTTGGTCATTATACGAAGACACCTGATTATGCACTTCAACAGATCGATCAGGCGTTAGAGAAGAAGGATGTTGCGCGTTTTGCGGAGTACGTCGATGTCGATGGGGTCTTAGACTCTTCGTATGACGATTTCATGAACGGCATCCTTGATACAGAACAGCCGCTGGACGAGGAGGCGCGCGCTGCCGTAGGAAGTTTTGCCCAAATGGTGCGTGCACCACTGCTCGCGAGTTTCCGGCAAGCCATCATGACGCATGTCGAAACGGGAAATTGGCCAGCTGAGGAAGAAGGCAGAGATGTTTCTGGATTGCTTGGTGGAAGCGATGTCTTGGAACGGGCTGGCCTCAAGGGCACGACAATCCAGGGAATCGATCGTGTGGAAAAGGAGAGTCAATCGGAGGCGGCCGTTGCCTTCGTCCGCGTTTACTCGGAAGAGGCGGACGATACGTTCGTCTTACGAGTTTGCTTGAGACCTGGGGAGAACGGACGTTATCGCGTGGTTTCTGTTGATAATTTCCGCGACTATCTTGTCATGATCGGCAGGGTGCGCCGCGCGCAACTTGCCGAGTATCTCGATCGTACGTCAGAGATCATCGCGGCACATGAGGCGGCGATGCGTGAGGCTGAGGGAAAACGCGCGGATATCATGGCTGCCGGCGCGCTCGGTTCAGCAGAGACACGGACAAAGCTCAAGCAGCTGATGGAGGAAACCGTGATTCCGGATTGGCAGGCGAGGGCAGAGGAACTTCGAGCGGTAGATGTCGCACCAGCGGCAGAGACGCTTCAGAAAGTACGGCTGCGGATCTGCGATTGTTATATTGCCTACGCAGAAGGGTATGCCCAGTGGATGGACGATAAGCAGGCAGCCACGATCCGCGATGCGGAAAACCAGATGAGGCAAGCGAAGGCATTGGAACAGGAAGAACGCTTCCTGGCACGACGTGTAAGGCAGAGCGGTGGAAAGGAAGTGCCATGATGTCCTGTGCGCATTGGTTGGGCAGAGGGACCCTCTTGTTCTGTCTGCTCTTTGTTCCGCATGGCGTCTTAGCAGCAGGCGTTCAACCGGAGGATTTTATGATGCGCGGTGTTGCCATCGGAGCGACAGAATCCGATGTGCGATCGGCATTTGGGGCTCCTGATTATGACCGCGACGGTAGGCGCTGGGGGATTCCCCTCAAGACATTTACCTTTCCGGGGGCATTTGAGATCACCTTGAATCGGCGCACGCACTGCGTGGTGGAGATGAAGACGACAAGTCGCGATTATGTAGCGCGTGCGGGTGTCCGTTACGGGGCAACAAGCTACTATTTGAAGAAAATCTATGGCAAGGCAGAGCGGCGGTACATGGAAGGCCGCGCCTATTACGTTTACGAGAACCCTCATGCTACACACATACGTCTTTTACTTGAGACCGACGTGGAAAGTGGCAGCTTACTTTCCACCTGCATCACGGCCCTTCCCCTCACGAAAGAGGAGGCAGACGCCTGGCAGCTTGAAGAGGATGGGCAGGACCTACCTGCAGAGGAAAGCCTCACGAACCTCCTCGCCTCGCAGTCAGACATCGATACGAGTGCCTTGCCCGAACAGCCTGAGGTAAGGTTAGGAGGACTGACAAATTGACGACAACGGCGATGTTGCATCATCCCTATTTGCGATATGTCGGGATTACGCTGGGATGTTTGATTGCGAGTTGTTCCATCAATCTTTTCCTCGTACCGTCTCATCTGTTGACAGGCGGGGCGACGGGAATTGCCATCATATTCTATTATCTATGCGGCTGGCCCATCGGTTTGCAGACGTTTCTCTACAATATCCCACTGCTGATCGCTTCCTGGCGCCTTATGGGGCATCGCTATACCGTCGATATTGTCATCGGGACGGCAATCTTTTCTGCTTGCCTCGATATTACGCGCTTCCTCAATGCTTATGCGCCGGTCAACGACTATATGCTGGCGGCGATTTTCGGCGGCGTATTCAACGGTATCGGCTATGGTCTCGTGTTCCGCATGAATGGCAGCACGGGAGGCTTCGATATTCTTGGCGCGATCATGAAGAAATATTATTCGCTTGGCATGGGCGGCGTGATCTTCTCGTTCAACTGCGTGCTCATGTGCGTTTCGGCATTCTTGTTCGGCGTGGCACCAGCGATGTTTACGCTCATCTGCATGTATATGAACGGATCTGTTACAGACAAGGTCATCGCCGGTTTCCAGCGTCGCAAAGCCGTTCTCATCGTTTCTAATCGCTCCCAGCAGATTGCTGAGGCAATTCTCACAGAACTCGGACGCGGCGTGACCTTCCTTCACGGTCAAGGCGCGTTTACCCGCATGGAGAAGAATATCGTGCTGGCAGTCGTGAACCTTACACAAATCGCTAAGATCAAGATTATCACCCATGCGATCGATCCAGGAGCCTTTATGATCATCATCTCTGCGAATGAAGTGATGGGACCGGGATTCACGCTTCCGGGTGTCCGGGTCCGGAATCAATACGATGAGGAAGAGAAGTCTGGTGAGAAATCCAAGGGGGAAGCACCATGAAAATCACGTATTTACTGAACAGTGGCTTTGCCGTAGAACTTGGCCAATCGTTGCTCATCTTTGATGACTATCAAGATCCGGCGCGGGTCGTAGAGCACCTTTTGCAGACGCGTGAGAGGGGCCAGGTTTATTTCTTTGCCTCGCACAGCCATTTCGACCACTTCAATGGCGATGCGCTGGCGCGGTTCGCGCCCCATGTGACACGATATTTCCTCTCCAATGATATCAAGCGCGTGCGGCGTGCGGCGGCATTGCCGAAGGAACGTGTGACCTGGCTTGATCCCTATTCCGGATGGAAGGATGAACATATGGAGGTGACATCATACAGTTCGACAGATCTCGGGACATCCTTCCGCGTGGTGACGGCAGAGGGAACGATATTCCATGCTGGTGATTTCAACTGGTGGGATTGGTTAGGCGACACGCATGAGAACCGTCAACTGGCTGAAAATGCTTTTCGCAAGCAGATGCGGCGGATGGAGGGGATGGAGGCAGATGTGGCATTCTTCCCCGTAGATGGGCGGCTGGAGGCTTCCAAGACGAAAGGTGCGAAAGCGTTTTGTGCGGCTACGCGGGTGCGTTCTCTGGTAACGATGCATAATGTCGGATACCCGCGCGTTGAGCTTCCACCGGATTTCTTTATGCCTGGGCGGGAGATTCCCGTTTGGTCGCCGGTATCCCCAGGGGAGACGAAAGAGCTGGTATTCCTGGACAAGAAAGGAGAATTTCGCTAAAATATGAAAAAGAAACTACGGATACTGTTCCTCTGCCTAGCACTCGTCTGCTTATTGACGACGATGTGCTTTGCGGCTGATCGGCAGGAAAAAGGAGAAAAGCAAATGGCAAATCATATCGCAGTCATTGAGACGAATTTCGGAACCATCGAATTGGAACTCTTTGAGGATCAAACGCCGATTACAGCGCAGAATTTCATCGATCTCGCTCAGAAGGGGTTCTATGACGGTGTGATTTTCCATCGCGTCATCGACGGTTTCATGATCCAGGGCGGAGATCCGACCGGGACCGGCATGGGCGGCCCAGATTATACGATTGAGGATGAATTTCTGCCGACGTTGCAGTTCACTGGTGAGGGAGTCCTCGCTATGGCGAATACAGGGCGGCCTCATACCGGCGGCAGT
This sequence comes from Dongibacter bovis, assembly GCA_902763085.1. GTDB lineage: Bacteria > Bacillota > Negativicutes > Selenomonadales > Selenomonadaceae > Selenomonas_C. Next base: position 25,432 of record CACWQW010000002.1, on the reverse strand, counting down.
CAGTTCTTCATCACGTTGGCAGCGACGCCGTGGCTGAATGGGCATCATACGATTTTTGGTAAGGTCGTGCGTGGGATGGAGGTCGTGCGCAAGATCGGTAAGGTGGCGACAGATCCATCGGACCGCCCTTTGGAAGATGTCGTCATGAAGCATGTGAGCATCCGTCCGGCAAAGAAGTGATCGCCTATACGTATATCGTGCGCTGCGCGGACGATACGTTCTACACAGGATGGACGAACGACGTGGAGAAACGTGTCGCTGCTCATAATGCCGGGCAAGGGGCGAAGTATACGCGCCCGCGTCGTCCCGTTCGCCTTGTCTATGAGGAGGCCTTTTCCACGAAAGAAGAGGCGATGCGGCGCGAGTGGCAGATCAAGCAGTTGACTCGCAGGGAGAAGCTGGCGCTCATTGACAAGGCACGGGAAAGTCAATATAATAAATAAGTTAACAATAAAGATTGAAGGGGCGTTTCCTCATGGCAGATAAAAAAGTCCTCGTGACCGAAGACGGTTACAATAAACTTGTAGAAAAGCTGAATTATCTCAAGAGCGTCAAGCGCATCGAGATTGCTGACCGACTCAAGGCAGCAATCGCACTCGGTGATCTCTCGGAGAACTCCGAGTATGACGACGCGAAGAATGAGCAGGCGTTCCTCGAAGGTGAGATCCAGGAACTCGAAGCGAAGATTCGCAACTCCGACATTATCAAAGCGGGTGCTGGTGACGTCGTGCAGATGGGATCGACCGTCGTCGTCATTGACCAGGAGTTCGCTGAAGACGGACCGGAAACCTTCATGATCGTTGGTTCGACGGAAGCGGATCCAGATGAAGGAAAGATATCGAATGAGTCTCCTCTCGGTCAGGCGCTGCTCGGACAGAAAGTCGGTTCTGTCGTTGATGTGCACGCGCCAGCAGGTGTCATCAAGTATGAGATTCAGGAGATCAAAGGCTGAGATAGCCTTGAAAATACAGGAAGATGGGAGCAACCAAGAGAATGGCTGAAGAGAAGCAGAAAAAGGGGCCACAGGCTCCACAAGAGGACCTGAATGATATGATGAAGGTCCGACGCGAAAAGATGGAAGCGTTCCGGGACATGGGGGTTGCCCCATTCGGTCATCGCTATGATGTCACGCATCATGCGGCAGATATCAAACGTGATTATGCACATCTTACGGGAGACGAAGAGGGCGCGGAGGTCCGGGTCGCAGGTCGTCTCATGGCGATTCGCGGACATGGTAAAGCTTCGTTCTGCACGTTGAGCGATCGTACGGGCACGATCCAGGTGTACTTTAAGATCGACGTGCTTGGCGAAAAGAAGTATAAAGAAGAATTCCGCAAGCTGGATATCGGTGATATCGTCGGTATTCGCGGAGTTGTCTTCAAGACGCATCGCGGCGAGGTCACGGTGCGTGTGGAAGACTTTGACCTGTTATCGAAGTCTCTTCGCCCGTTACCGGAGAAGTTTCATGGTCTGCAGGACGTTGATATCCGCTATCGGCAGCGCTATCTCGATCTCATCATGAACCCGGAGGTTCGCGATACGTTCCGGAAGCGCAATCATGTCATCAAGTCCATCCGCAATTATCTCGACGCCCGCGATTATCTCGAGGTCGAGACGCCGGTCCTTTCGACGATTGCAGGCGGTGCGGCAGCGCGCCCGTTCGTGACGCATCATAATGCGCTCGACATCGATCTCTACCTGCGCATTGCTACGGAATTAAACCTGAAGCGCCTCATCATTGGCGGATTGGAGCGCGTCTATGAGATGGGGCGTGTGTTCCGCAATGAAGGGATGGATGTCCGCCATAATCCGGAATTTACGACCATCGAGTTTTATCAGGCGTATGCGGATTATACGGATATGATGGATATTACGGAAGGGCTCGTCGTCAATGCGGCTAAGGAAGTCCTCGGCACCTCTGTCATCTGTTATCAGGGCGTGGAGATCGATTTGAGCCACGTCAAACGGATCAGTATGAACGATGCCGTCAAGGAAGCGACGGGGAAGGATTTCCTTTCCTGCAAGACCGTAGAAGAGGCGCGTCAGATGGCTGATGAGATCGGAGTTCCTTACGAGCAGCGCCATGGCATTGGCGGCATTCTCAATCAGGCGTTCGAAGAGAAGGTCGAGGAGTCCCTCATGCAGCCGACGTTCATCACGGGCCATCCGACCGAGATCTCTCCGCTTGCCAAGCGCAATCCCGAGGACCCGCGAATCACGGATCGTTTCGAGTTCTTTATTTACGGTCGTGAATTGGCCAATGGCTTTACGGAGCTGAATGACCCCATCGACCAGGAAGGACGATTCCTCGACCAGCTCAAGCAGCGTGAGGCTGGCGATGACGAAGCGCATGTCATGGACCGCGACTACATCACGGCGATGGAATATGGTCTGCCACCCACGGGTGGCGTCGGCATCGGCATCGATCGGCTCGTGATGCTTCTGACCGATGCGCCCTCCATCCGTGATGTCCTGCTGTTTCCTACGATGAAGCCGCTGGATTGAGGAGACTCAAAAAGACAAGCAGAGTGCTGAGATCTGCTTGTCTTTTTTCGTGGGATGGAATGCGCGAGGAGTTTTGCAAGGTACGTACGGCAGCAGAGATGTTTTCATCGCCACATAAATTTGATATAATGAATCGAATACAGGAAGCCACTAGGATGCCATTGTGGAGGGGATCGCAAAAGGCTTCTGAGAGGTAAAGATTTGGAAGGGTGAATGGATCATGAAGTTAGCAATAGATGCTTTACGCAAACGATTCGAGAAATATATCTCTTTTGATACCCAATCAGATGAGGAGAAGGAGGATACGTATCCTTCTACACCAGGACAGCTTGTCTTTGCACAGGCATTGGCGGAGGAGCTCAAAGAGATCGGACTCGTCGATGTTGATATCGATGCGAATGGCTATATCATGGCGACTTTGCCCGCCAACGGCTGTGAAAATACCCCGACCATCGGCTTCATCGCACATCTCGACACGAGCCCGGATGCTCCGGGAGGCCCCGTACATCCGCGCGTGGTGTCGAACTATGACGGTTCCAATATCGTCTTGAATGAGACGCAGGGGATCGTCCTCTCTCCCAAGGATTTCCCAGAGCTAGCCTCATATCGTGGACAAGATCTCCTGGTGACTGACGGTACGACCTTGCTCGGCGCCGATGATAAGGCAGGGATCACCGCCATCGTGAGTGCTGCGGAATATTTATGCGAGCACCCTGAGATCCAGCATGGCAGGATCCGTCTCGGCTTCACTCCCGACGAGGAGACGGGACGCAGTGCCTTGCGATTCGATGTGAAGCGTTTCGACGCAGCTTTTGCATATACTGTCGATGGTGGCGCTATCGGTGGTTTGGAGTATGAGAATTTCAACGCCTCGAATCCTGTTATCGTCTTTCATGGCCGCAATGTCCATACAGGGGATGCGAAGGGGAAGATGCTCAATGCCCTGACGCTGGCAGCGAAGTGGCAGACGATGCTTCCTGACGGGGAAAAGCCCGAGTACACGGAAGGGCGCGATGGTTTCTATCACGTGTATAAGCTCTCAGGAACGGTGGAATCCTGTACGATGCACATGCTTGTCCGTGATCATGACCGCAAGAGGTTCGAGGCGCGTAAGGCGTACCTCTCACGTTTGGCGGCTTTCTTCAATGAAAGCTATGGCAACGGAACGGTTGAACTGAGCATGCCGGATGTCTATTACAACATGCGGGAAAAGATCGAGGGGGGCAATGAACACATCGTTGAGATGGCAGCGCAGGCGATGCGCGAAATCGGTGTCACACCTGTCGTGGCGCCAATCCGCGGCGGCACTGACGGAGCACAGCTCTCCTACCGCGGACTTCCCTGCCCCAATCTTTTCACGGGCGGCATGAATTACCACAGCCGTTATGAATATCTGCCGTTGCCGTCGTTGCAGGCCGCGGCGGAAACTGTGCTTCGTCTCATGGTGGAAGGGACAGTGGGAAGAGGAAAAGGTCATGAAAATCATTGATGCTCATCTGCATTTCAGTACGGATGCGTATTTTGATGAGATCGCACGGGCGGCGCAGCATGAGAACAGTGAAGCGCATCTGCGGGAACAGTATGCAACGCGTGGCATCGTGCATGGGATTGTCATGGGAAATCGCCCAGTGGCGGACGTGGACTGCCGTTATCCGGAGTTCCTCAGCTATTGCGTGGGAATCGACGATATGAGATCGTTTTTCTCTGCGCCAAAGGCAGCGGTGCGCTTCGTGCGTCAGCACCTCGCGCGGAAAGAATGTGTAGGGGTGAAGTTATATCCCGGGTACCAGTCATTCTATATTCATGATGATCGGCTCGCACCGCTCTATGAGGCTGCCGTCGCATTCGGGAAGCCCGTTGCCGTTCATATGGGCCTCACCGCCTCGCAGGAAGCATTGCTTAAGTACAGCCATCCGTCGGTCATGGACGAGGCAGCGACGAAGTTTCGCCGCGTTTCCTTCGTCATGTGCCATTTCGGTGAGCCTTGGTTTACGGATGCCGCTGCGGTCATTGAGAAGAATCCGAACGTCACAGCAGACCTTTCGGGCATCCTTGAGGGGAAGATCCCGGATTTTGAGGCGTTCCTGAGAGAGAAGCGGTTCTATGTGGAGCGATTGAAAGGTTGGCTCGCGTATCTCGACCGCTATGACCGTTTCATGTTTGGCACGGACTGGCCGCTGGCCAATCTTGGCGATTACATCGCGTTTACAAAAGAGATCATCCCGCAAGCACACTGGGAGGAAGTCTTTTTCAAGAATGCGAATCGCATCTACCAATTGAATTTAACATAAAGGAAGAATGATCGATGTCATTGTTGGAAATAAAGAAGGCAGGAGCTCCTGTCTTGAAGGAAGTCTGCGCACCTGTAGAACGTGTGGATAAGAAATTCAAGAAATTGCTCGATGATATGGCAGAGACTATGTATGACGCTGATGGTGTAGGTCTTGCAGCGCCACAGGTTGGCGTGAAGCTCCGCGCAGTGGTGATTGATGTGCAGGATGCGCACGGGCTCATCGAACTCATCAATCCCGTCATCACTTATCGTGAAGGAGAAGCCATTGATACGGAAGGGTGCCTTTCAGTACCTGATATTTACGGTGAAGTAAAGCGCGCTGCCCGCGTCAAGGTGGAATTCTTGAATCGTCGTGGCAAGCTCCAGCATCTCACGGCGGAAGGATTGCTCGCACGTTGCATCCAACATGAGTGCGACCATCTCGATGGCCAGCTCTTCATCGATATTGCACAGAGCGTACATCGGGGGGCGCAGGCATGAAAAGATTCCGAATCGTATTCATGGGGACGCCGGAATTTTCCGTGCCGTGCCTGGCGATGCTCCATCGCTCGTGTGATGTCGCCGCTGTCGTGACGCAGCCGGATAAGCCGCGTGGACGAGGGCAGAAGCTCCAGCCTTCTCCTGTGAAGGCGTTCGCGGTGCAAGCGGGAATCCCCGTTTATCAGCCCGCTAAAGTTAAAGAAGATTCCTTCGTCGAGAAACTGCAGGGGCTTGCGCCGGATCTCATCGTCGTCGTGGCGTTCGGCCAAATCCTTTCAGAGCGTATCCTAAACATTCCTGCCTACGGCTGCATCAATGTGCATGCCTCTCTCTTACCGCGGTATCGTGGTGCGGCTCCGATGCAATGGTGCTTGATCCATGGGGAAGCAAAGACAGGCGTTACGACGATGCTCATGGATGCGGGACTTGATACGGGCGATATGCTGCGCAAGAGGGAATTCCCGATAGGTGAGGATACGACGCTCAGCGAAGTACATGACGGTTTGATGAACCTTGGAGCAGAAGTCCTTGCAGAGACACTGGAGGCCCTTTCTGAGGGGACATTGGTGCGGATTCCCCAGGTAGGGGCATCGAATTATGCGCCCATGCTCGATAAAGAAACGGGACATATCGATTGGCAAGCGTCGGCAAAAACGATCCACGATCTTGTGCGAGGTCTCGATGCCTGGCCGGGTGCGTATACCTTCCTCGGTAACAAGAAATACAAGATCTGGCGGACAAAGCGTACGGGCAGGAAAACGACGGCTGCACCCGGAACCATCCTTCGTGCTGATCGGAAATCAGGATTATCTGTTGCCGCCGGCGATGAGGAGCTGGAAATCTTGGAATTGCAGGCTCCCGGCAAGAAGCGCATGACGGCATCGGAGTATCTCAACGGTCATCCGTTTGCGCTGCCGGCCTGTTTCTCGAGTGCATCATGATGGAGTCGTTCCTATGGAAGAAAAGAACTTGAGACAAGCGTACGATGGGAAACGAAAAAAGAACATCGTAGAGGATGTCGTGGCGGGACGCCCTAAGAAACGTCTCTTTATCGGTATGCTGTCTCTCACGAGTCTCTGCATGGCGGGATTGCTCATTCTCATCTGGTATATCGGCGTACCGGGGCTCGCGGCTATCCAGCCTTGGCTGCCGACGCTTTTGGGCTTGATATTCACCATCGTCATCCTGTTGGCGTTCTTTGGCATTTTCAACATGGTTTTGGCGGTGAGCGGGCTTCCGTATCTTCCTGTGCTGCAGAAGCAAACGTATGAGTTCATCAACGCGCTTTTTCCGTTTGCCGTTTATCTCGGGCGTATTTTTGGCATCCGGCGTCGGCGGCTAGAGGGGTCCTTCATCGCAGTGAGCAATCTGCTGTTTCGGCGCAAGAAGATCCGCGTACCGGCAGATAAATTGCTCGTTGTGACACCGCATTGCCTCCAACTCGCAAGTTGCCCGCACAAGATTACGCGTGATCCGCATAATTGTAAGCGTTGCGGAGGTTGTGACATCGGCGCTCTCGTGGCGCTCGCTGACGAGATGGGATTCCATTTCTTTGTGGCGACAGGCGGGACGCTGGCGCGGCAGATCGTCTATAAGACGAGGCCGAAGGCCGTACTCGCGATCGCTTGTGAGCGCGATCTCATGAGTGGCATCCAGGACGTGTATCCCTTGCCTGCTGTCGGCGTCTTGAACATTCGCCCTAATGGCCCCTGCTACAATACGCATGTTGATATGGACCTCGTGCGGGCACAGTTGGAAGAGATCATCCTGCCTGTAAAGAAGGGAAAGGAGGAGGCTGGCGATGGACAGAGTACGCAATCTGGCAGTGCGGATCCTAAGCGACGTCCATGAGGAAGGAGCGTATGCCAATGTCGCGCTCGCACGTAATCTGAAAAAGGTGGAACTCTCGGAGGTCGATCGCCGCTTTCTCACGGAACTAGTCTATGGTGCTGTCAAGGCTGGTGGGACGTTGGACTGGATGATCCGGCACTATAGCAATCGCCCTATCCGTAAGGTGCCGCCCATGATCCGCAATATCTTGCGGCTGGGGTTCTATCAGTTGTTCTATATGGATAAGGTACCGGTTTCTGCTGCCTGCAATGAGTCGGTGGAACTCGCAAAGAAATATGGGCATCCAGGCATCGTGAAATTCGTGAACGCCGTTCTGCGCGCTGCTGTGCGCGAGCCAGAGAAGTGCGCTTTCCCAACGGGAAAGGGGCACGCGACCGAGGAATTGGCATTGCGGTCGTTCCATCCGCAGTGGTTGGTAAAACGTTGGATGAAGGCGTTCGGCTACGAGGCAACACGTGCGCTTTGCGCGTTCGACAATGAGGATGCTGTGCTTTCGCTGCGGACGAACACGCTCAAAGTCACACGCGACGAACTCTTGTCAATCCTCGCCTCAGAACATGCAGAGGCAGAGGCTTCCCGTTGGGCGCCCGAGGGAATCTTATGCCATGCACACGGTGCGCTCAACGCTATGGAGTCGCTGCAGCAGGGCCTTTTCCAGGTGCAGGACGAGAGTTCCATGCAGGTCGCGCATGTCGTGGCACCTCAGCCGGGGGAATTCATCATCGATTGCTGCAGTGCGCCCGGAGGCAAGACGACGCATCTCGCTGCGCTCATGAACAATACGGGTCGCATTGTGGCCGGTGATATCTATGAGCATAAGCTCGCCCGTATCGAGGAGAATGCAGCGCGCCTCGGCATTTCCATCATCGACACGGAATTGCTCGATGCGCGTGAGGTTGGAACGCGATTCAAGAAACAAGCCGATCGCGTATTGGTCGATGCGCCCTGCAGCGGCTTGGGCGTCCTGCGTCGGAAACCCGATGCACGGTGGAGGAAAAGTGAGTCGGATATTGCGAAATTGCCGCAGCTTCAACTCGATATCTTGACCAGTGCTTCGGCGGCAGTCCGCTTAGGTGGGATTCTCGTTTACAGTACGTGTACGATCGAACGGGCAGAAAATGAGGAGGTCGTTGAAGCTTTCCTCGCTACGCACCCAGGGTTCGTACTGGAAGAGACAGGGAGCTATCTGCCGACAGTGCCGCGAGCGGATAAGATGGTGCAGTTTTATCCGCAGGTCGATGGAACTGACGGATTCTTTATCGCCCGCATGAAAAGGAGAAAGCAGTGAAAAAGAACCTTTTTGGGTTGTCCGTGGAAGAGATTGCGCGTGTGCTCCTTCCTTTGCAAGTGCCGAGCTATCGGGCGAAGCAGATTGCTGCTTGGATGTATCAGAAGATGGCAACCTCGTTCGATGAGATGACGAACCTGCCCAAGCAATTGCGCTCGACGCTTCAAGCGCAGTTTTGCCTTTGCACGGCACGGCAGAAAGCGGCACTCCACTCTTCTGATGGGAAAACGAGCAAGTTCCTGCTCGCGTTTGAGGATGGCACGGCCGTGGAAACGGTCTTGATGCGTCAGCCTTATGGCAACAGCATCTGTGTTTCCACACAGGCAGGATGCAATATGGGGTGTGCTTTCTGCGCTTCTACGCTGCATGGTATGACACGCGATCTCACGACTGGAGAGATCTTGGCGCAGGTGCTCTTCATCGAACGCTTCCTTGCGCAACAAGGGCAAAAAGTGGACACGATGGTACTCATGGGTTCCGGCGAGCCCCTGATGAATTATGATCGTGTGCTCGGTTTCTTGCGACTTGTCCATGAACCATATGCACTCGGTATGAGCTATCGGAACATAACGCTCTCTACATCTGGTATCGTACCGCGCATCTATGAACTTGCAGACGAGGGAATCCCGGTGAACCTCTCTATTTCTCTTCATGCACCTGAAAGCGAACTTCGGACGCGTCTCATGCCCATCAATCGGAAATATCCCTTGGCAGAGGTCGTCGCTGTTGGGAAAGCGTATGGTGACAAGACAAAGCGGCGTGTGACCTATGAGTATATCCTCATTGAGGATGTCAATGACAGCATTGCACAGGCAAAGCAGCTGGCGCATCTTTTGCATGGGCAGCTTGCCAGTGTGAATCTCATCCCAATCAATCCCGTGGTGGAGCGTCATCTGCTCCGCCCGTCTCAAGAGCGCATTGATGCGTTTGAGAACTGCTTGCTCATGAATCATATCGCCGTGACTGTGCGCAGGGAGATGGGAACCGATATCAATGCTGCTTGTGGCCAGCTGCGCAATCGACACCTTTCCGAGAGATAAGGAAAACCATGATGCGCACCTTTGTGGTGGAGGACAAGACAGATGAAAGGTTTTCTGCTATAATAGGGGAGAATTTTTCAGAGGTTATACGATAAGCGGGAGGCATGCTTCGATGGGCATGGCAAAATGGGAATCTTTTTTGGGGAGCCATATCGAAGGCTTCTTCAACCGGCATCTTTCGAGCAGGCTGGAACCGATTGAACTGAGCAAAGCGTTGCAAAGGGAACTCATCCAACGCCGGAGGAAAGATCCTGAGGGGCATGTCGTTCCCAATGCTTATACGTTAGAATTGGGGGCAGAAGATTACGAACAGCTTTCTTCGCAGCGGGTGCTCGATGAATTGCATGTTGCCGTCGAACGCGCGGTCATCATGGAAAATTGCTTGATGGATGGGAAGCTCGAGATTCAAATGGTAAAGGATGGACAGGGAAAAGGTGCGCTACGCGTCCGTTCCCGTTTCGTCGATAAGGGGGAAGCCTCCACCAACCGTGTCGAGCCGCATACGATTGTCCTCGAACGGAGCGATTTCCATAGACCGCTCGATTTGCCCCGTGAATATGAAATCGCTTCTCTTACGGTTGTGAGCGGTGTCGATCAGGATTCTTACCTCGCTATCGGCGAGAAGCAGATCTACCTGGGGCGTCTGGGGAAAAGCGATTTTATCCTGACGGATGGGAATGTCTCCCGCATGCATGCCTATATCGCCTATGAACGACACCGACATGTGCTCTATGATGCGGGCAGTACCAATGGCACCTTTGTCAATGGGCATTCGATTACGTCGGAACGCTTGCAAGCAGGAGACGAGATCACAATCGGCAATACGACATTGCTCTATGAAGTACTATGAGGTGATCCAATGCCATCGAGTGCTTTTTTTCTGAAAATCGTCAGCGTCTTATTCCAGTATGGGATGCTGCTGGTATTGCTCATGTATCTGGTCCGCTTCCTTCGCGTCACGGCGGGAGGGTTCCAGCGTGAGAGCCGCTCATTACGACGGGAACAAGCGCAGCCAGCTCCGCATGAAGCTGTACTCACTGTCATTGAAGCGCGGGAAACTTCTGATCTTCTGGGAAGGCGGTACGCCTTTAGCGATGTGCTCACCATTGGGCGCGGGGAAGATTGTGATATCGTTGTGCCGGATGCGTTCGTTTCTCATCACCATGCAAGGATTGCCTCGCGCGGGAACCAATACGTGCTTGAGGATCTCGGCAGCCGCAATCATACCTATGTGAACGATGTGGAAATCGAGGATCATACATATCTTAAGACCGGAGATATTATACGCGTTGGCTTCGTGTCATTGAGGTTTGAGAGGTGAGTGTGGTGGCGACTTGCTACGAATGCACGGATATTGGCCGTGTGCGTCCGACCAATGAGGATTACGCCCTCTGTTTTGCTCCGGGCGTCTGCCTCGTCGCAGATGGCATGGGGGGGCATGCTGCAGGAGAAGTAGCGAGTTCCTTGCTCGCACATACGGTACAGTCGTATCTCGGCACAGCAGAACGTCCGTGGAATGAGTCTGTATTGCTCCAATCGGTCCAGGCAGCCAATACAGCTATCCGTGCTGAGGCATCCGCTTTTTCGGGGTATGATGGCATGGGAACGACTGCGACCATCTTTTCTTATGCCGACGGTCAGGGGATTTGGGCTCATGTTGGCGACAGCAGGCTGTACCTTTTCAGGAATGGGATCCTAAAGCAGCTGACACATGATCATTCCTATGTCGAAGGACTCGTTGAGAACGGATCAATCACGGAAGAGGAAGCACGTGTACATCCTCAGAAGAATGTCTTGACGCGCGCAGTGGGCGTAGAGGAGGATGTCTTGGTCGATACCGGACGTTTTGATATCACAAGAGGGGATGTCGTACTCCTTTCGACGGACGGATTGACGAATATGTTACCAGATGCAAAGATTGCAGAGATCCTCGCACAGTCTTCCACTGATCCCTCGCGCGTGCTGGTGCGGGCTGCCAATGAGGCGGGCGGCAGGGATAATATTACGGCAGTCGTGGTGGTGTTTTCATGAAACAGCATGTGTCGGCGACACGCTTGAGCTGGGGGCTCCTTGCCCTCGGATTCCTATTGCTGATTTTCGGCCTGTTCGTGCTTGCGCTGCATCCCACAGCAGGACAAAAGACGGCACGTGCCCTCGTATTGACCGCGTATCTTCCTTGGATGGCCGCAGTTGTGGTTTTCGCGTTTCTCCTACAGGCCGTGTTGCTACGCAGTCACATCGCTCCTTGGCTGCTGCCTTTGAGCCTTTTTTTCGCGAACGTTGGTCTGGTCGAGATCGCACGTCTCAAGCCCGCGCTTTTTATCCCACAACTGCGATGGCTGCTCATTGGTATGGCAGCATTCCTCCTCGTTCTGAGGTTTCGGCGCTTCATCGTTGCGTTGAGTTCCTATCAATATCTCCTTGGAATCCTCTGCTTGATCCTGTTGGCGCTTCCTCTTGTCTTCGGCACAGAGATCGGGGGGAGTCGCAACTGGATCGTTTTCGGTCCGGTGCAGGTACAGCCTTCCGAGTTTGGAAAGATTGTCCTTGTGCTGTTCTTGTCAGCGTATCTTGCGGACCATGAGGAAGTATTGACTGCTGTTAAGCATCGTTTTTTCCTGTTTCAACTGCCACCGTTGCGTTTTATCGCGCCACTCCTCTGTATCTGGGGAATGGCAATCCTGCTGTTCGTCGTCGCAAAGGATCTTGGTTCTGCACTGCTGTTTTTCGGCATCGCCGTTTTTATGACCTATATGGCGACGGGAAGTCGCTCTTATGTCTTGATTGCCATGCTGATCTTCGGAGTTGCCGCCGCTTTGAGCTATACCTTCTTTGGTCATGTGCGCGTTCGCTTTGATATCTGGCTTCATCCATGGGCAGATCCCAACGGTATGGGCTATCAGGTTGTCCAGTCCCTCTTCGCCTTTGGTTCTGGTGGCGTGTGGGGGACGGGGTTTGCACATGGCCATCCAGGGTTGATCCCAGAGGTGCATACGGATTTCATCTTCGCGGCGATTGCAGAGGAACTCGGGCTGATCGGTTCGTTGACGCTTCTTTTGGGGTATGCTGCGTTTTTCCTCGTTGGCATCCGCATCGCACTCGCTTGTGAAACGATGGACCGTATCCTGCTGGCAGGAGGAACGAGCGTTGTTTTCTTGTTACAGGCATTCATCATCATGGCGGGTGTGACGAAGTTCTTGCCTCTCACAGGTGTCACCTTGCCCTTCGTGAGTTATGGTGGCAGTTCCATGGTTTCCGGTTTCTTGCTCCTCGGCTTGCTCGCTGTACTTTCAAAGCAAAAGGGGAGGCTGGTTTCATGAAGACGGGAAAAGAGAGGCAGGCGAAGCTCCATGTTCTCCAGGTAGCGGCCGTCTTGCTCATCCTGCTTTTTGTGCTGGCGGTCTACATCATTTATTTACAGAGCATCGCCGCAGATGATCTGGCGCATCATCCGCTCAATCAGAGAAGCGCACAAACGGAAGCTGCAATCCAGCGCGGTACCTTGCTGGATGCCAAGGGGCGCGTGCTTGCGCAAAGTTTTGCTCCTGGGCAGCGCAGTTATCCGATGGGTGCTGCCATGGCGCCAGTGACAGGCTATGTGGGAGAGCGCATCGGCAGTGCCGGTATGGAAGCGCAGGCCAATCAGGACTTGCTCGGGCGAACAGAATCCTTGACGCGTCTCGGTCCTATCGCACAACTTTTTGAAGCGGATCGTGGCAATGATGTAAAGCTCACGATCGATGCGGATGTGCAACAAGCCGCCTACGATGCGTTTGACGGACGCCGGGGCGCTGTCGTCGTTCTCGATGCGGCGACCGGTGCGGTGCTCGCCATGGTGAGTTGCCCCTCTTATCATCCAGAAACCGTCGAATCCGATTGGGATCGTCTGCGCCAGGAAGAGGCGGGGCCGCTGCTCAATCGTGCTCTTTATGGGATGTATCCTCCTGGTTCGACCATCAAGCCTCTGATTGCAGACATCGCTCTCGAACAAGGCGTGACAGATGAGAATGAGGTGTTTGATTGCAACGGCAAACTTGACGTAGGAGGCGGTCAGACCATCCGTGAAAGTCATGGAGAGGTACATGGGCGCGTCCATCTCTCAGAAGCCATTGCCGAGTCCTGCAATGTAACATTTGGTGCATTGGCGATGCGCCTCGGTGGTAAGAAGTTAAACGATGGTTTTACGCGATTCGGGTTTTCTCGTGAGATCAAGGGCGATTTCACGGGGACTGCAGCACACCTGCCTGATTTTACAAACCTGAGTCAGGGGGATCTTGCTCAGATCGGGATCGGGCAGAGTACGCTTCTCGTCTCTCCGATGGAAATGGCGCTCCTGGCAGCCGCCTTTGCAAACCACGGGGTTGTCATGGAACCCTATCTCATCGCTTCTGTCGTTACCCCAGGTGGTGTGACCGTGCGTGAAGGACAGCCAAAGCGATGGTTTGAAGCGACAACTCCGGAACGGGCAAGGATCATCGATGGGTACATGGAACAAGTCGTCCAGAAGGGGACGGGGACGGTTGCCCGCGTAAGCGGCGTCCGCGTCACCGGCAAGACAGGAACGGCGGAGAATGCACAAGGGGAAGATCATGCGTGGTTTATCGGTTCTGCCAAGGTCGGTGGCAGGACTGTTGCTTTCGCTATCATCGTGGAGAATAGCGGCGGCGGTGGCATAGAAGCTGCACCGATTGCCCGAAAAATCATACTCAGTATGGAATGAATGGGGGAGACGTAATATGACAAACCGTGTTCTTGATCAGCGCTATGAGCTTTTGGAGCTGGTTGGCGGCGGCGGCATGGCAGATGTCTATAAAGCACACGATAAGCTGTTGGACCGCCCCGTCGCAGTGAAGATCTTGCATCCACAGTTCAAGAGCGACGAAGAATTCATCGAGAAATTCCACAGGGAGGCGCAGGCCGCAGCGCGTCTCTCCCATCCCAATATCGTCAATATCTACGATGTTGGCGTGTCAGATGATGACCATTATATCGTTATGGAATATGTTCCGGGACAGACGTTGAAAGATCTCATAAAGCAGAGGGGGCGCCTGCCGGTAGAAGAGGCGCTTCGCATCGCGAGGGAAATCGCCGATGCCTTGGCGAATGCCCATGCGCACAACCTAGTCCATTGCGACATCAAGCCTCATAATATCCTCATGATGCCGGATGGACATGCGAAAGTCGCTGACTTCGGGATCGCGCGCGCTGTGACGGAGTCGACGATGACGTACAGTGGCAACGTGATCGGGTCAGTACATTATTTTTCCCCCGAACAAGCGAAGGGATCATTGATCACACCGAAGTCAGATGTGTATTCTCTCGGTGTCGTTCTCTATGAGATGTTGACCGGGAAATTGCCGTTTACCGGTGAGACACCGGTGAGTATTGCGATGAAACACCTGCAGGAACAGCCTTCTCCCGTTCGTCAGTTCGTACCGGATGTCCCGCCGGTCGTTGAGGCGCTTGTCTCTCGCATGATGGCAAAGGATCCCGCCATGCGCCCGACGAGTGCTGAACTTGTCCAATCGATCCAGCAGGCGGAACGCCTGGTCGCAGGGGCGCTCGATAAGACGGATGATCCCTATGCTACGCAGGTCTTGCCGCGTGTGCACGACATTCCGTCGCGTCGCAGCCGTATGAGCGGAGGAGAATTCGATCGTATTGAGGAACCAGAGAAGGACAACCGCTCCTTCTTCCATTCCAAGAAATTCATCATCGGCCTTATCTGTGTCCTGATCCTTGGCTTCGGTCTGGGAGCGTTCCTTTCCTTTGGTAAATTTTGGAGCAACGAAGAAGTGGTCGTGCCCGATGTGGTCGGCAAGCAAATGACACTGGCGCGTCAGATCCTAGAGGATAAGAAGCTTCGCGTCAATGTGGCGGAAACTTACGATGCCGATGTGCCGCCGGGACAGGTGGTATCTCAGACGCCGGAAGCAGGCTCCAAGGTTAAGGAAGAACGCCTCGTGACCATTTACGTGAGCAAAGGCGGCGAGGAGCTCACGATGCCAGATCTCAAGGGGCTCTCTAAGAGCGATGCGGAGGCAAAACTCAAGAAGATGGGGCTCAAGCTTGGCAATGTCTACGAGAAGGCTTCAGAGGAAGAAGCAGGAACCGTCATCCAACAGGATCCGAATGCAGGCAGTAAGGTCAGCAAGGGCCAGGAAGTCGATATTATCGTAAGCAAAGGGCCAAAGGCGAAAAAGGTCGTGGTACCGAACGTTATCGGCGCCTCTTTGGAGAGAGCGCAGAATGCCTTGGCAGCGAAAGGTCTCCAAGTCGGCAATGTCACGAAAAGGGCAGGAAATCAGACGGCTGGGACCGTTTTGAGCCAATCTGTGGCAGGTGGTAGCGAAGCGGAGGCAGGAACGAGCGTCGACCTCGTCATTGCCGAACCGGCTCAGGCGCAGGAACAACGGCAGCAGAAAGCAACGGATGCCAAGGAACCGCCGAAGAAGAATGAGAGCAGCAAGACGCATTGAACAAAAGGCACCAGTGGGAGAAAGGAGTTTTCCATGCAGCAGGGACGCGTACTGAAGGCATATAATAGCTTTTTCTATGTCTCGTCTCCAGAAGGCCTGGTCACCTGTCAACTGCGTGGCAAGTTCAAGAAAAGGCAGTCGATTTTCCCGGGAGATTGCGTTGCGTACACAGACTTACCAGATGGAACCGGTGTGATAGAGCAACTTTTCCCGAGGAAAAGCCTGATGCGTCGTCCTGCCGTCGCAAATATCGATCAGGCCGTGCTCACCTTTGCCGCGGCGCAGCCTGACCTGCATCCGTTGCTGCTCAACCGTTTCCTTGTCTTAGCGGAATGGTCCATGATTCCCAGCATTATCCTCTGTGTCAATAAATGCGATTTACTTGGTGTAGAAGGTAGGGCTGTTCTCAGCGAGTATGAGTCGCTCGGCTATCCCCTCGTGCGTGTTTCTGCCCGCGAGAAAACCGGTATTGCGGAGCTCGCTGGGCATCTGGCTCATCATGTGACTGTGTTTGCCGGGCCGTCGGGCGTCGGTAAATCTTCGCTGCTCAATGCCATCGATCCGACACTCACGCTGACGACAGGGCATGTCAGCAAAAAGATCAAACGCGGGCGTCATACGACGCGTGTGGCAGAGCTGCTGCCCTATCAGGAAGGCTACATCGTCGATACGCCTGGCTTCAGTGCTATGGAGCTTGAACAGATCGATGAGACGCGATTGGCGGACTATTTCCCTGAAATGCGTCCGTATCACGGGCAATGCCGTTTTTCGCCCTGCTCCCATAGTCATGAACCTGGGTGCAAGATCAAAGAGGCTGTGCAAGGAGGAGCGATCCTTCCAGAACGCTATACCGCCTATCTGGCCATCTTACAAGAAATTCGGGAAAGAAAGAAGGATTATGTATGATCAAGATTGCTCCCTCTATATTGTCTGCTGATTTCAGCAAGCTTGGGGAAGAGATTTGCCGTGTCAAAGAGGCCGGTGCGGATTACATCCATATTGATGTGATGGATGGGACGTTCGTGCCGAATATCACGCTGGGATCACCTGTCGTGAAATCACTGAGAAAAGTGGCCGATGCTGTATTTGATGTCCATCTCATGGTCGAGCATCCGGAAACGCAGATTCAGGCTTTCTCTGATGCTGGTGCGGATATCATCTGCTTCCATATCGAGGCGGCGAAACATCCGCACCGCATCGTGCAAGAGATCCATGCGGCAGGTTGCCGTGCCGCCATTGCGCTCAACCCCGGAACGTCTCTTGCCATGATCGAAGAACTCTTGCAGGATCTCGATATGGTGCTCATCATGACAGTTAATCCTGGCTTTGGAGGGCAGGAATTTATCGCTTCGACGCTCGATAAGATTCATATGCTCCGGCATACGATTCACGACATGGGATATGATTGTGATATTGAAGTGGATGGGGGCATCAATGAGGAAACGGCTGCGCTCGTGACATCGGCGGGGGCAAATGTGCTGGTTGCAGGTAGTGCTGTTTATCGGTCCCCTGATGTTGCCAAAGCGATCGCAGCGATCCGTGCTGCGGAACAGCCGCACGTATGTCACGATGGACAGGAAGAGGAATGAGGTTGAATGAAGATGGAAAAAGCAGTTGTTCTCTTGTCCGGTGGGCTTGATTCCTGCACCTGCATGGCGGTTGCCAAGAGCAGAGGGTTCGATGTCTATCCCATCAGTTTCAATTATCACCAGCGTCATCGCATCGAGCTGGAAGGCGCAAAAAAGATCGCTGATTTTTATCATGTGAAACGCCATCTGATCATCGAGACGAATATGGATGCCATCGGCGGTTCGGCATTGACCGATTGCCAGATAGAAGTTCCCGAGGGTGATATCCATCGCACAGAGGTTCCGGATACCTATGTGCCGGCACGGAATCTGATCTTCCTTTCGTATGCCGTGGGGTATGCGGAGGTGCTCGGTGCCAATCATGTTTACATCGGTGTGAATTCCGTTGATTATTCCGGGTATCCCGACTGCCGCCCGGAGTTCATTCAGAGATTCCAGGCACTTTCCGATTACGCGACGACGGCGACAGCCGTAGAAGGGAAACACATCACGATCGAAACGCCCTTACAGGAACTCTCCAAGGCGGAAATCGTCAAGCTTGGCGTGAAGCTTGGAGCACCGTACCAGTACACGCACAGCTGTTATAAAGGTGGGGAAAAAGCCTGTGGCGTCTGCGACAGCTGCAAGCTGCGGTTAGAAGGGTTCCGTGAGGCTGGGATCGAGGATCCCATCGCTTATGAGACGAGGGGCATCTGATGCAGGACGTACAGAGCCGGCCTGACGCGCGTGGTATTGCCATCCAGCGCGTCGGCGTGAAGAATGTGCATTTGCCATTCCTCATCAAAACGAAGGAAGGCGGGTTCCAGTCTGTGCTCGCCCGCATCCGGTTCACAGTGGCACTTCCCGAGGAATATAAAGGGACGCACATGTCGCGTTTCCTTGAGATTCTCATGCCGTGGAGCAGGAAGCCGCTCGCTGAACCGGAATTGGAAGCGATGCTTCGGGAAGCGCTTCAGAGGCTCGATGCACAGGCTGCTGAGGTGGAACTGGCATTTAAGTATTTCCTCGACAAGGAGGCGCCGGTCAGCGGCAAACGGTCCCTGCTCGATTATGATTGCAGCTTTACGGGAAGGATGCGGCGTGGGAAGCCGATGGACTTCACGCTGGGGGTGGAGGTGCCATTCACCTCGCTTTGCCCTTGCAGCCGCGAGATCTCTGCCTATGGTGCGCATAATCAAAGGTCGCTCTGCCGTGCTGCGGTGCAATTCCATACAGGGGTGGAATGCATCTATATCGAGGACCTGGCAGCGCTCATTGAAAGGCAGGGATCGGCCCCGATTTACCCGCTGCTGAAGCGCGCTGATGAAAAGTACGTGACAGAAGAGGCCTACGATCATCCCAAGTTCGTTGAGGATATCTTACGCGATGTCGTCCTTTCCTTGCGGAAACTTCCAGGAATCGCTCGTTTTTCTGTGGAGTGCGAGAATTTTGAGTCCATTCATAACCACAATGCTTATGCGAGTCATGAGGAGACTGTCAGTCAATGAATAAGTTTTACCGACGCTTCTTTTTTCTCATATTGCTTGTGCTGGTGATTTCTGGCGTTGTCATTTATACGACGGTGGATATCAACACTCTGCGCAATCTCACGGAGTTCAAGCCATGGTCCGTGGCATTGGCAATCTTTGCCGTAGGCGTCGGCCTCTTCTTTGATGGCAGCAGGCTCATGCATCTCGTGAAGATATCAAATGAACACATTACACTGTATGAAGCCGTTCAGGTGATTTTCGGCAATTACTTCCTCGCCTTGCTGACGCCGGGAGCAACAGGAGGAGCCGTCGCGCAGCTCATGTTCTTGCGTCATGCTGGAGTACCGACGGGAAAAGCAGCGGTGCTTGTCATCGTCCGCACGTTGCTCTCGATTTTTTTTCTCGCGTGTTGCATGCCGCTCATTCTGCTGCATGATCAGGGAATCGTCCCAGGGATTTCCAATGAGACGCTCATGCTCATCACACTCGTTGCCTTTTTCGGGATACTCTTCATCGTTTGGGGAGCACGACGCGGCTTCCTTGATTATTTCGTCATTTGGCTCACGAGGAAGTTTTCTTTCCAGAAACGTCGAAAGATCATTGCGTTTTATCGTGATACGAAAAGTGCGATTTCGCTCTTGCTCAAATCACCGCGAAGCATGCTGCTCGTCTTTGTGGAGTCCGGGTTGAACTTGCTCTGCATCTATGCCGTTGTTCCCTGTCTCTTGTTGGGACTCGGTGTTTGGCAAGCAGATTGGTACAGCGTGATGGGACGCATGATTTTTCTCAATATGTTGCTTTACTTCATGCCGACGCCCGGCGGTTCCGGCGTAGCGGAAGGCGGCTTCGTCCTCTTGTTCTCTGATACGGTTCCAGCAGGAACCGTTGGTATCATCGCTGTCTGTTGGCGTTTGATTGCAGAATATATTCCTTTCCTGATTGGACTGTACTATACGCTGACAGTCTTTGGCCGCGATTTCTTAAATCGACAGCTGGCAGATTGATAGAGCGGTGGAGAGGAGCATCACGATGACAAAAAAATTACGGGGAGGCTATACGACGGGGGCCTGTGCTGCTGCAGGTACGATGGCCGCCCTATTTTTTTTACAAGGGAACGCCGTTGAGCACGTATCATTTCGGGCTTTGGATGGTACGATGCTCATCATACCGGTAAAGAGGGTCTATGGGAAAGGAGATGGAGCAGCAGAAGCGGAAATCGTGAAATTCTCTGGTGATGATCCCGATATTACGAATGGTGTTTCCGTCTTTACATGCGTCCGACAGCTTCCTGCCGGCCATGGCCTTGTATTCCGTGCAGGGGAAGGTATCGGCACAGTGACGAAACCAGGGCTTTCCGTTCCCGTTGGTTCGCCAGCCATCAATCCGGGCCCCCGGAAGCTGATCCGTCAAGTGGTAGAGCAGATGCTAGGTACAAAGGAGCCATCTGTCGAAATCACGATTTCCATCCCTGATGGCCGGACCTTGGCGAAACAGACACTCAACCCTGTCTTAGGGGTGGAAGGAGGCATCTCTGTCATTGGGACGACAGGAGTGCTCCGACCTATGTCCGAGGAAGGATTCAAGAATTCCCTAGTACCACAGATCGATGTCGCAGTGGCAGCTGGTTTTCGCTCCCTTGTCTTTGTGCCAGGAAAGATTGGTGAGAATCTCGCTTCAGTCCATGGCCTGCCGCAGGAAGCAATGGTGCAGACAAGCAATTTCATTGGTTCCTTGCTTGATGCGGCCGTTGAGCGTCAGGTGGAACGTGTCTTACTTTTCGGCCATATCGGCAAGCTCGTGAAAGTTGCGGCTGGGAATTTCTATACTCATAACCGCATTGCCGATGCGCGTCTCGAGACGATGGCTGCGTATGCGGCTGCCGAGGGGCTGCCCACGGAGGGAGTGCGCCAGATCCTTGCAGCGAATACGACTGAGGATGCGCTGAAGGTCATTGACGACGCCGGACTGGAGCAGGTATACGATCGTCTCGCTGAGCGTGCGAGTGAGCGCAGTGAACGCCATGAGTTCGGTAAACTCTGTGTGGGAACCGTGCTCTTGACGTTGGCAGGTCGCGTACTCGGCATGGATGAGAATGCGAGGAAAATAGGAGGCGACTTTCATTGGAACATCGAATCATCGTTGCGGGGATAGGCCCGGGACACCCGGATTACCTGCTCCCGGAAGCGCGACGCGCGATTGAGGAAGCATCTTGCTTGGTGGGCGGGCGCCGTGCCCTTTCGCAATACGCGAGACAGAGTGGCGATCAGCGTAGATGCCCCATTACGAGAGATATCCCCGGCGTCCTTGATTTCATTGGGACAGCTCTACGGGATAGCGATGTCGTCGTAATGGTCTCGGGGGATCCGGGCTATTATTCACTGCTCGATGCCTTGCGGCGCCGATTCCCTGCGTCGTCATTGCACGTGATTCCCGGCATCAGTTCTTTTCAGCTCGCGTTTGCCCGTCTCTCTTTGCCATGGCATGAAGCGCAGTTACTGAGTTACCATGGGCGTGTTCCGAGTACCGAGGCCCTTTCTTATAAGAAAGGAAAGACTCTCGGTATGTTGACAGATCATGTGCATACATCGCAATCGATTGCGAAGGACTTGTTGGCTAGCGGTTGGCCTCCCCAGGCTTTTATCGCCATCTGCGCGAGACTTTCTTATGAGGACGAACAAGTGATACGGAGTACATTGGCGGAGGCTGCGCAGCACCCGCCAGTGAGCAGTTGTGTCATCATCGTCCAAGGCTAGAGATGTAAGATGCTTGGGAGAAACATAAAAGAATGGAGTGGTGAGATGGCTTATCTAGGTATTGCAGATGAAGATTTTATTCGTGGCAAGGTACCGATGACAAAACAGGAAATCCGCATCCTGACGATTGCCAAGGCGCGCCTTTCATCAGAAGATGTCGTCTACGACATCGGTGCCGGTACCGGAGCGCTCTCCGTTGAAGCAGCACGTCAGGTCATGCGCGGGCATGTGTATGCCTTGGAACGCCATCAAGAGGGCGTTCAGCTCATTCGTGCGAATGCGGAGAAGTTCCAGGTGCATAATCTCACCGTCTTGGAGACGGAAGCGCCAGCAGGGATCGAAACGCTTCCTTACTGCGATTGCGTCCTGATCGGTGGTAGCGGCAGTCGCTTGCGTCCGATCCTCGAGGCAGTTGATGGGAAATTGCGCAAGGGAGGGCGCATTTTGCTCAACTGCATCACGATACAGACACTCTCTGAGGCAATCGATTTCTTCCGAGCACATCCCGCTGGATTTCGCTATGAGACGATCCAGGTCCAGGTCAATCGCCTGCGGCAAATTGGACCGTATGACATGGCACAGGCTCAGAACTCTATTTATATTCTCTGTGCATTGAAACAGGATGGAAATCTAGCAGATTCATCTGATGGAGAACAGGACGCAAACGCCTAATCGTAAGATAGAAACTTTTATTTGTAAGGGAAAACCGGTGCATTGGGGCTGAAATATTTACATTTCCATAACAAAAGCACAACAAAGTATCTTTGGATGTCTGTTAGGATAGTACGTAGGATACATCCCATTCCTAAGATTCTCATGTTGAGGAGGAAATGAAAATGTTCAACAAGAAAAAGATTGTTCTTGCGATGGGAGCACTCATGGTCAGTGCCTCGATGCTCCTGGCCGGCTGTGGCGGCGGTTCTCAGCAGGCTGCAAGCTCTGGCGGAGAGAAGATTTCCGGCAAGATCAGTGCATCGGGCTCCACGGCGCTGCTGCCCCTTCTGAAGCCGGCGCAGGAGGCTTTCCAGGATAAGCATAAAGACGTCACGGTCAATGTGGCCGGCGGCGGGTCCTTCACGGGCATGAATCAGGTCGCCGAGGGTTCGGTCGATATCGGTGATTCCGATGTCAATCTGCCGGATGAGTATAAGGATAAGGGACTTGTCGATCATAAGGTCGTCGTCGAGCCGTTCGTCTTCATCGTCGACAAAGCTAATAAGGTGGATAACCTTACAAAGGATCAGGTCGTTGGCATCCTCACCGGTAAGATCACGAACTGGAAGGAAGTCGGCGGCGACGATCAGAAGATCACGCTCATCCATCGTGCAAAATCCTCCGGTTCTCGTGCAACGATCAGCGATGTCGTTCTGAAGGGGGCTAACTTCACAGATGACGCTGTGATCCAGGACTCCAACGGTGCTGTTCGCGCTGCGATTTCGAGTACGCCGGGTGCAATCGGCTATGTTGATGCACCGTATGCTGATGATTCTGTCAAGGTCCTGAAGTTTGATGGTGTAGAGTATTCCGCGCAGAATATCATCGACGGCAAGTATCCGATCTACGGGTATGGCCATATGTACACGAAAGGTGAGCCGACGGGCGCTGTGAAGGCATTCATCGAGTATATCCTGAGCGATGAGTTCCAGAACAGCCAGGTGGAGAAGCTCGGCTTCATTCCGGTCAGCAAGATGAAGAAATAAGGGATCACAAAGGAAAAGTGGGGGAGATATATGGAGCAGGCAGTCAAATTGAGCAGTGCAGGAGCGCATCAGCCAGGAGGAGGGCATGAACGACGCCTCTTCTATGACAAGTGTGGACGATATCTTTTTGTCGCCTCCGCCTGTCTCATGACGCTGATCATATTTTCCATCATTTTCTTTGTCGGTCGCCAAGGGCTTCTGACACTTACAGCTGTCAGCCCTTTGGAGTTCTTCCTGAATGCGGAGTGGAATCCGACAGCACAAAAATTCGGAGCGCTTTCGTTCATTGTCGGTTCCGTTGAAACGACACTGCTGTCAGTCCTCATCGGTGCGCCTTTGGGGCTGCTAGGCGCGGTGTTCCTTGCAAAACTCGCTCCGGTGCCGCTGAAGAGGATCATGCGTCCGGCTGTGGACCTTTATGTGGCAATCCCATCCGTCGTCTACGGCTATATCGGTCTGACGGTGTTTGTCCCTTTTCTGCGTGATACTTTTTCGGTATCGACGGGATTCGGTGTTCTTGCAGCATCCCTTGTGCTTGCTATCATGATTATGCCGACGATCCTCTCCATCAGCACGGATGCACTGAATGCTGTGCCACATCCGTTGGAAGAGGCGTCTTTGGCGCTCGGTGCCACGTGGTGGCAGACGATGTATCACGTCGTGATGCCCGCTGCCATTCCGGGAATCATGACGTCAGTTGTCCTCGCCATGGCGCGTGCCGTTGGCGAGACGATGGCAGTGCAGATGTTGATTGGCAATACGCCGCAGCTCGCAGCCGGACTCTTTGTGCCGACAGCGACGCTCACGAGTAATATCGTCGTGGAGATGGGCAATACGCCATTTGGTTCCGTTTGGGGTAATGCGCTCTTCCTCATGGCATTCGTCCTGCTTATCATCTCGCTCGGGATGATCCTTCTGATTCGCTATTTCACAGGAAAGAGGAGTATCGCATGAATGCAAAGTTGGGAAACAAGATCGCCAAAGCTGGACTCTGGTTCGTCGGCTTTTTCATTCTCGCGTTATTGGCTGCATTTCTCGGCTATATCCTTTATCAAGGGCTTCCTGTGCTGAATCTCCATTTCATCTTCGGCAAATCAAGTGACATCGTCGCTGGCGGTGGCGTCGGCGGTCAGTTGTTCAACTCGTTCTACATGCTCTTCCTTTCCATGGCAGTTTCGATTCCTATTGCGATCGGCGCAGGAATCTATCTTGCCGAGTATGCACGCGAGAACAAGATTACGAAGGCTGTGCGCCTCTCCGTGGAAAGTCTGGCAACAGTTCCTTCCATCGTACTTGGTTTGTTCGGCATGATCATCTTCGTGAATAAGATGCATTTGGGGTTTAGCATTCTCGGCGGTGCTCTTACGTTAGTGCTGCTGAACCTGCCCATGCTTGTACGCGTTACAGAGGAGTCTATCAGAACGGTGCCGCGCTCTTATGAAGAGGCTAGTCTGGCGTTGGGAGCGACGAAGCTGCAATCCATCTTCAAGGTCGTGTTGCCGAGTGCGATGCCGGGAATCATTACGGGCATCACTCTTACGGCAGGACGTGCGTTAGGTGAGACTGCAATCCTGATCTTTACGGCAGGTACGACGGTTTCGCGCTTCCTCTATGATACAGATGTCATGGCTGGCGGCGAAACGCTCGCCGTTCATCTCTGGTATCTCTTGAGCGCAGGCTTGGTTCCGGATCGCGATCAGATTGCCAATGGCATCGGTGCCTTGCTCATCCTTACGATTCTCGTATTCAACTTCCTGCTTGTATTGCCGCTGAAGTATTTCCAGCGGCATAGCGTTGGCGGTCGCTGATGCGCTCTCTCAGTTAGTTTGTACTGGAATCTAAAAAGAATATGCAAGAGAACTCCCTCCTATGTAGGCTATCGACTATGGTGTGCACCCCGTCAATAGGACACGGAAAAAAATAATGGATTTGCGGTTCGCTTGAGTGGCGAGCCGCTTTTTCTATGCGGCAAGATAATGGTTATG
>CACWQW010000001.1 GCA_902763085.1 Dongibacter bovis | reverse complement strand
ATATCGATGGCGCCCTGTTCGAGGCAGATCTGCGCCGTCTCATCATAGTAGGAGGCGATCTCCTCCATCGTATTGCCGTCGAACTGCAGCAGCAGGTAGGCATCCGCCTGGTTGTCCGGGAACTTCCTGCCGAGATACTGTTCGGAGTCGAGGATGACATCGCGCTCCATGAACTCGATGGCTGTCGGGATGGCCTTGGAGCGGATGATGCGCGGCACCGTGCCGATGGCCTGCGCGAGCGTGGGGAACGGGATGAGCAGGCTCACGCGCTTGCGCGGCAACGGCATAAGCTTGAGGATGGCCTTCGTTACGATGGCGAGCGTACCCTCCGAGCCGACGATCATATCCTTGAGGTCATAGCCGGAGCTGTTCTTAACGACCTTGCCGCCGAGATGCAGGATCGTGCCGTCTGCAAGCACGACCTCGAGTCCCCGGACATAGTCGCGCGTGACGCCGTATTTCACGGCGCGCATACCGCCCGCGTTCGTGCTGATGTTGCCGCCGATGGTCGCCGATTTCTCACCGGGATCCGGCGGATAGAGGAAGCCGCGCTCCTCTACGTATGCTGCGATCTCCATGAGCAGGACACCCGGCTCCACCGTCAGCGTCAGGTTATCCTCATCGAGCTCAAGGATATGGTTCATGAGCGTCATATCGATCATGATGCCATGCTCGACTGCCACGGACGCGCCGACAAGTCCCGTGCCGGCGCCGCGCGGCGTCACAGCGATATGGTGCTCGGACGCATAGGCCATAACCTTTGAGACTTCCTCTGCGGACTGGACGCGCACGACGATGTCAGGATAGATATGCTCGTTCGAAAGCTCGTCATGGCTGTATTCCTCATGGATGGTTTCTGCAAAAAGAACCCGCTCCTCATCGCCAATGATGGCGGCAATCGCTTTGTAGTCGTTTTCTGTCACTCTCTGAAACATACTTATCCCCTTTTTCCTTTCCCCGCGCGGATTCCTGCCAGAAGTTGCGGAACGATTTCATAGAGATCGCCGATGACTGCATAATTCGCCGCCTTGAAAATCGAGGCTTTCGGGTCTGTATTGATGGCGAAAATGGTATCGGAATGATCCATGCCCGCGACGAACTGGATCGCGCCGGAAACGCCGCAGGTAATGATGAGTTTCGGTCGAACCGTGCGCCCGGAGAGACCGATCTGGTGCTTTGCGTCGAGCCAGCCCGCCTCAACCAGGGGGCGCGTGCAGGCGAGTTCGCCGCCCAAGGCGTCGGCAAGCTCCCGCAGCAGCGAGAGGTCTTCCTTTTTCTTCACGCCGCGCCCTGCGACCACGAGCACATCCGCCATCTCGATGCTCTTTTCCTTCGGCTTCTTTTTCATGCCGATGACCGTGACGCGGCTGCCGAGCTTCTCTGTCGGCACATCGAACGGCACGATTTCGCCCTTGGCATCCTCGCTGCGCTCCGGAGCATCCATGACTTTGTAACGCACGGTCGCAAGCTGCGGGCGACTGTTCGGCGTGAGGATCTCCGCCATGATGTTGCCGCCGAACGCCGGACGGATCTGCACGAGATCGGTATTCTCGTGCATGTCGAGGATCGTGCAGTCTGCCGTGAGGCCCGTACGGAAGCGCGCGGCGACACGCGGTGCCAGCTGGCGTCCCACAGGCGTCGCACCGACGAGGATGGCCGTCGGCTTCACATCATGGATGAACTGCTCGAACGCCGTCGTATACGTCTCGATGCTGAAATCCTGTAATTCCTCCTTGTCGCAGACAAACACCTTGTCCGCCCCATAGTGGAGAAGCTCCCCCGCCCGCTCCTCAATCTCATTGCCGAGGAAGAGCGCGTAAACAGGATGATGAATCTTGTCCGCAAGCTCCCGCGCCTTGCCGAGGAGCTCGAACGTCACGGGATGGATGTTCCCTTCGACATGATCGACATAGACGGCAATGCCGCGCCATGCGCTCTTGTCGACCTGCGGCACTGGCTCGTCCTCGACGTACTCCATCGCGCCCTTCGGCCCCTTCTTGACACAGAGACGGCACATGCGGCATGCTGCCGTCACCTCTACCTTGCCGTTATGTTCCACCATCGCGCCGAACGGGCAGATGGAAATCAATTTCTGCACATCATCAATTTTGTCCTGATGAACAACTAATTTGGCCATCGTTCTCTCCCCCTGCTCTCACGCGATGAATTTCTTCTGCTTCAAGAGAGCCAGCATCTGCTGTGCCGCCTCTGCGCTCGTCCCTTCGATCGTCCTCTGTTCCTTGTCCGACGTCGGCGGAAAAATACGCTGCACCTGCGTTGCCGAGCCGTTCAGCCCGTAATGGTGCTCGTCCTGATCCTCCATGTCCTGAAATGTATAGACGGTGATCTTGCGATCTTTCGTCGCCTGCTTGAGCTTATAGGAAGGAAGCCGCGGCTGCATGATGTCCTTCTGAACCGTCAGCAGGCACGGGAAGGAAACATCGAGCTCCTCGATGTCCTCCGACATCTCCATCGTCACAGTGATGCCGCCCGCCTTGACCGCGCCAATGGCATTTACGTTGCAGACGCAGGGAATCCCGAGCATCTCGGATACCTCCGGTCCGACCTGCGCTGTATCGCCATCCGTCGTCTGCAAGCCGCAGAGGATGAGGTCGAACTTGCCCAGGCGGCGAATGCCCTGCGAGAGCGTGTAGCTCGTCGCGAGCACATCAGCGCCGCCGAACTTCCGATCCGTAACGAGCGCGCCCTCGTCCGCACCCATCGAGAACGCCTCATAGAGCCGGCCGCCGTACTGCTCCTTGAGCTCCATGCCGACCTCGAGCGCATAAAGATCGTAAGGATTCATCTTGCTGTCCGCGCCATCGCGCTTCAGCACACCCGTCACCGGATCGACCTCAACCTTGTTCGAGCCAGGTACCTGCTTGATGCAAACAAGAATTTCCATAAATCGTCCCTCCTACTTTGTGCCATCAGGAAACATTCCGCGTTGCCGCGCTGCGGCGAATCTTCCTTTTCCTACGTCACTTTTATTATTAGCTTTCATTTTTACTGCTTGTTGTAGTGTGTTTTTTACTGATTCGTATTGTATAAAATTTTCTCCGATTTGTCTACAAAGTGAAGATATTAACTTATTTGCTCTTTTTCCATATCGTTTTTTACAATCGAGGAAAAGTTTTTTTATTGACACATACCAATTTAGTACCTATACTAAAGGTGTGCTGCGAAATTGGACTGGCCCGGACGCAAAAAAGAAACAATACGACACGTTTTGTTCAGAACTTTGCGTTCGTCCTCTTTTGTGCCACAAGGGATAATCTAGGATTATTAAAGCATTGGAGTGTTTTATTATGGCAAAACCTGTGAAAATCATGGAAACCGTCTTGCGCGATGGCCATCAGTCGCTCTGCGCGACGCGCATGCACCTCTCTGATATGCTGCCGCAGCTTGCTGCGCTCGACCAGGTCGGCTACAAGGCGCTCGAGGCATGGGGCGGAGCAACCTTCGATACCTGCCTGCGCTTCCTTGACGAGGATCCGTGGGAGCGCCTCGACACGTTGAAGTCGAAGCTCAAGACCCCGATCCAGATGCTCCTGCGCGGCCAGAACCTCCTCGGCTACAATCACTACTCCAATGATGTCGTCGAGAAGTTCGTCCGGAAAGCCTCCCAGCACGGTGTCGGCGTCTTCCGCATCTTCGATGCGCTCAACGATGTCCGCAACCTCAAGGTCGCCATCAACGCAGCGCTGAACTGCCCGGAAAAACCGGAAGTGCAGGGCTGCCTCGTCTATACGATCAGCCCGGTCCACACGAATGACACGTTCGTGAAGCTCGCCAAGGAGCTCCAGGAGATGGGCTGCCATTCCATCTGCATCAAGGATATGTCCGGCCTGCTCAAGCCGTATGTGGCAGAGGACCTCGTCAAGAAGCTCAAGAGTGAGCTCGACATCCCTGTGGAGCTCCACACGCACTGCACGTCCGGGTTCGGCCATGCCACGTACCTCAAGGCAGTCGAGGCCGGTGTCGACGTCATCGACTGCGCGCTCGCGCCGTTCTCCTCCGACACGTCTCAGCCCTGCACGGAGACGATGATCCGCATGCTCGAGGGCACGGAACGCGACACGGGCATCGACGTCCAGCAGCTCACGCCGATTTCCAAGCACTTCCTCGAGGTCAAAAAACGCCTTATCAAGGAGTTCAACCTCAAGGGCTACTTCGACATCAACCCGAACGTCCTCGACTTCCAGATTCCGGGCGGCATGCTCTCGAACCTCGCGAACCAGCTCAAGGAAGCCGGCATGGAGGACAAGTATCAGGATCTGCTCGACGAGATGCCGCGCGTCCGCAAGGATGTCGGCTATCCGCCGCTCGTCACGCCGTCCTCTCAGATCGTTGGCACGATGGCAACGTTCAATGTCATGAGCGGCGAGCGCTACAAGATGGTTCCGAACGAGTTCAAGGATCTCGCCCGCGGCAAGTTCGGCCGCACGCCGGTGCCTGTGGATCACGACTTCCTCACGAAGACGCTCCACATCGCGGAGGAGGATATCATCGAGGATTGCTCCATCGAGGATGCAAAGGCAGAGACGTTCGACCAGTTCAAGGATGAACTCATTGGCAAGGGCTTCCTGAACCCGACGGATGAGGACGTGCTCTCCTACGCGCTCTTCCCACAGGTCGCAGAGGAGTTCTTTAAGAAGCATTATCAGTCCATCACGGCATACCGCCGCTAAAAATCACCGCATAAAAAAAGAACGAGGGCAGTGCACAACACACTGCCCTCGTTCTTTTTTTATGACAAGACGGCAAGACGAGCCGCCGCGCTGACCATCAACGCGCCTTGCTTGCGAAGAGATACACTAGTACCGTCAGCACCAGACCGAGCACGCCCCAGAGAGCGCCCTTCTCAACAAAGGCATAGACCGTCGCCGCGAGACAAAACACGACGGCAAAGATTGTCTGCTTCGCATTTTCCCGGCGATAGGCAAATGTCTGATAATCAATGCCCGTAATTTCCTTGAAACAGTCCCTGCAAATGATCTCCTCTCCTCCACCCTTCTTTTTGTGGCGGAGCGCTTCCTTCTCATCCAACGATTTGCCGCAATGTACGCATCTAACCATAGTTCTTCTCTCCCTCTTGCTATCAATCATCCGCATGGACGCAACAAAAACGCCGTCTGTTACCATCTCCAAACGGCATCCATACTGACAAACAACATGCCTTGATCCTCAGCGTTTCCACAAAGTCCTCGCCGCATACCGCAGCCAGTTCCAATGCCAGGCAAAATGCAGAACGGCAAAAACAGCCATGGCATACCCGCTCCACTTATGGATCGTAAGCAAAAGCATCTTGACGCTGCGTCCGCCAGAAAAGAGGTGAAAATCCGATACGATGCCTGTTACAGCACAAAGCAAGGTGCTCACTACGAGCAGCAGATCCAGTATAAAATTTCTTTTCATAGTGGTGTAACCTCTCTATTACGCAAATCTCCAAGGCAGGTCCCGCCAGCTATCACACAAGTTGATGAATGAAGACGAGTGACTTGAGTGGATGTCCTAAGAGCCGCTGCAAGTAGCCGATGAGTATCTGCTCCGCCGTGAGGAGGTTGTCCCGCGTGACCATAAACGACACATCTGGTTGCCAAGTATAGGCAAAGATGCGCGTGAGGAACTCCCGCAACTGCGCAGGATAAGGCACGGCGTCCGCCGTTTTATCCTCTGCGCAGAGCGCGCCGCCTGCCTGCTCGCTGAAAAAAGCGTCCCCCTGCAGCAATTTCCCGCAATGCGCGCAGCGCGCATAGGAGAGCTGCAGCCCCGTGTGCTCCATGAGCTGATACGCAGCCATGAGCGCAACAATACGCGCGTTGCGCGTCTCGAACGCAGCGAACACCTTGCCGAGCAGCGTGTAGATCTCGGGCTCCGGCTGTTTCTCTGGCAGGAACTCGCGCACGATCTCCGCGACGAACGAGCCGTAGGACATCGCCGCAAGATCCTCGCTGAGCTTCTTCGGATCTCGATCTCGTTGAACATCTGCAGTCCCGCTGCAAGCGGACTTTTCGGGCGGCGCGCGCCGAAAGCCGCGGCCCGGATGAGTCCGCGCTCCCGTGTGAAGAGCGTGACGATCTTATCCGCATCGCCCCAGTTGTGCACGCCGAGAACCAGTGCAGATGCCGTGTAGCGCGCCATCAGCGATGCTCCCCTTTTGTTCCTGTCCGCGCGTCAGACGCAAATGCCGCGCCCTCTTCCTGCTCCGGCGCGGTCTGCTTATTGCTCTCTTTCTCATCCTGCGCGCCGTGAATCTCCAAAGGAATCTGCTCCCCATTATCCCGCTGCGACAGAGGAGGCTGCCCGATCTTCTTTGGCATGACGGCCCCAGCTGTGAGCATATATTGCAGTGCGGATTCGCTGCTGATATCGAGGTAGATGACATCGCTCTCCTTGACGAAGAGATTCGTTCCCGAGGTCATGTTGAGGCTCCAAGGGACGAAGACGCAGACATAGTCATCGCCGAGCTTCTCCTTGAGCGCCTGCGGCACATCCGCCATGATGAAACCGAGCGCTTTTGACTGATGAAAGGGGACGAGCACGACGCGGTCGAACATGCTGTTCGACTCGAAGACAGCCGTCGAAAGATGCTTGACGCTGTTGTAGATAAATTTCACGACGGGAATCTTCCCGAGCAGGCGCTCGCCCATGCGGATGCAGCGCCGCATGAACCAGTAGGAAGAGAGCCAGCCGACAAAGTAGATGAACAGGACGAGCGTGATGATGCCCATGCCGGGGAAATAGAACGGGAGGTGCTTCCCCAGCACGCCTTCCGTGAACTGCAGCGTCTCCGCTACGACGAAAAGCGTGATCGCGATGGGAACGAGCAGAATCAGGCCATTGATGAAGCGGCGGGATATCACCCGCCGCAATGCCCTGCGTTTCTCATTGTTCATTGCCGAACCCAAACCCTCTCAAGACACTGTCACGGTCGCGCCAGTCCTTTTTCACCTTGACCCAGAGGTCGAGGAAGACGCGCGTGCCGAGGAGCATCTCGATGTCCGCGCGCGCGAGCCTGCCGATCTCCTTGAGCATGGAGCCCTTCGCGCCGATGAGGATACCCTTCTGCGAATCGCGCTCGACATAGATGGTCGCGCGGATGTAGGTGTCGCCGTTGTCCCGCGCCTTCATCTCGTCGACGTCGACAGCGATGGCATGC
Source organism: Dongibacter bovis (assembly GCA_902763085.1). GTDB lineage: Bacteria > Bacillota > Negativicutes > Selenomonadales > Selenomonadaceae > Selenomonas_C. The sequence goes on along the minus strand of CACWQW010000001.1, from coordinate 78,835 downwards.
GGGACCTCGTCGCGCGTGAGCTGGAGCGCCTTCTCGCGCACGAGCTCCGCGACGATGAGCCGCTCCGGCTGATCCGTGACCATGTCCTCCGGATAGTACTGCGGCCCCTCGGGCAGGTATTTCTCCACTTCCTCGATGAGCGCGTCGAGGTTCGTCTCTTCTTTCGCCGAGATGGGCACGACACCGACAAAGGGATACTTGTCGGTATAATGAGAAATGATGGGCAGCACCTGCTCTTTCTCGATGAGGTCGAGCTTGTTGACGACGAGGATGACCGGCTTCGCCGTCGCCTGCAGGCGCTCGAGGATATAATATTCCCCGGGCCCCATCTTCTCCGTGGCATCGACGACGAAGAAGATGGCATCCACCTCCTTGAGCGTGCCCTCCGCTGCCTTGACCATGTACTCGCCGAGCTTGTGTTTCGGCTTGTGGATCCCCGGCGTATCGAGGAAGACGATCTGCGCCTCCGGACGCGTGAGGATGCAGAGGATCCTGTTGCGCGTCGTCTGCGGCTTATCGCTCATGATGGCGATCTTCTGTCCGATGAGGCTGTTGATGAGCGTCGATTTGCCGACGTTCGGCCTGCCGATCACGGCGATAAATCCCGATTTATGATGATTCCCTGTCTCTTTCATGCCGTCACGCTCCTTCATTTCTTGAGATGCCCAGCTGCTCCATGACGTAGCGCTGTTCCTTCTCCATCTCGAGGCGGTCTGCCTCCTCCATGTGATCGTAGCCGAGAAGATGCAACATGCCGTGCACGGTCAGGAACGCGATCTCCCGCCGCAGACTATGCCCGTAGTCCGCCGCCTGCTCCCTCGCCCGTTCCACCGAGAGGATGATGTCTCCGAGCACGTCGATGTCCGGCCCGTTCTCGATGTCCGGCTCCACGCTCTCGTTGAGGGCAAAGGAAAGCACGTCCGTCGGCCGGTCGATCTGGCGATACTGTCGATTGAGCTGATGGATGTAGGCGTTGTCCGTGAGCGTTACGCTGACCTCGCCGTTCTCCACGCCGTAGAGCTCACCGACTTTCTCCGCCGCCGCCCGCACGTTCTCTTCGATCTCCTCCGGGAAACGGAGTTCCTCCGGGTAGGTGCTGATCATGACCTTCATGCTTCTTCCTCGCTTTCCGCCGTTGCCTCTCTCTGCCTGCGGCGCAGGCTTCTCTCCTGCTGCCGCAGCGCTTTTTGCCGCGCCTCATAGGCACCGTATGCCTCTACCACGCGCGTGACGACATCATGGCGGATCACGTCGAGCGGCGCGAGGCGCACGATTCCGATGCCTTCGACCCCATCGAGGATCTCGCTCGCCTGGCGCAGCCCACTCGTCACACCGCGCGGCAGATCCACCTGCCCGAGGTCGCCCGTGACGACCATGCGCGAGCCGAAGCCGAGGCGCGTGAGGAACATCTTCATCTGCTTATCCGTCGTGTTCTGCGCCTCATCGAGGATGATGAAGGCATTCTCGAGCGTGCGTCCGCGCATGTAGGCGAGCGGTGCGATCTCGATGATGCCGCGCGCCATGAACTTCTGATACATATCGAGCCCGAGGATGTCCTGCAAGGCATCGTAGAGCGGGCGCAGATAAGGATCGACCTTGTCCTGGAGATCGCCGGGGAGGAATCCGAGGCGCTCCCCCGCCTCGACAGCAGGACGCGTGAGGATGATCTTCTCGACTTCTTTCGTGCGCAGTGCCGCGACCGCCATGACGACGGCGAGATACGTCTTGCCCGTCCCTGCTGGACCGATGCCGAACGTGATGCTGCTCTGGCGGATCGTCTCAAGATAGCGGCGCTGTCCCAGCGTCTTCGGCCGCACGTGGCGTCCCTTGGTCGTCACAAGGATCGTGTCGCTGAACAGCCGGTGCAGCGCTGCACCCTTACCGCGCTTCTCGAGCTGGATGCCATAGCGCACCTCGTGCATCGTGATCTTCGTCCCCTGCCGATGGAGGTACTGGAGCTCCTCGAGCACATGCGCGGCTGACTCCGTCTCCTCCGGCGCTCCGAGGAGTTCCAGGCGGTCGCCGCGGCTCACCATCTGACAGTCGAAGTTCTCCTGGAATACGCGGATGAACTCATCGCGCACGCCGAGCAGGCTGTACGCTTCCTCCTGGTCCTCAAAGTAGATGACCCGTTCTACAGGCTCTGTTCCTCGCAAAAAGCAAACCACCTTCACGCAACAATTGATGAAAATAACCTTCTATTACTACATATTGACATTTTACAACAAGCCGACCATTTGTCAACATTGCCCATGCGAAGCGGCAACCATCCTCTTTGCTAGGTTGACTGTCAACATAGTATCCTATATAATGTTGACTATAAACCATCACTTCTCAGAGTGAAGTAAGCAAAGCGAGGCCATCGAAATGAATCGAAACAACCGTACTCCTGCCCAGCTGGCAACGGATATCATCGCCGGCGACCGCATCCGCCGCTCGGACGATCTCTCCCTCTTCCTCACCGCACCGCTCGAGGAACTGCAGGAAGGCGCCGGCAGGCTCCAGCGTCATTTCTGCGGCAAGCACATCGACTTCTGTACGATCATCAACGGCCGCTCGGGACGCTGCGGCGAGGACTGCCGCTACTGTGCGCAGGCGGCCTGCCACCATACGGGCATCGACGAGTACGGCTTCCTGCCCAAGGAGGAGATCATCCGCAATGCGCGCGCCAACCAGGAGGCAGGCGCCAACCGATTCGCCATCGTCACCTCGGGGCGCGCCTTGGCGGGACGCGATTTCGACAAAGCCATCGAGACGTATGAAGAGATGAAGCGCACGCTCACGATCGATCTTTGTGCTTCGCACGGACTGCTCACGCGCGCACAGCTGCGCCGCCTGCACGAAGCCGGTGTCACGAGCTACCATCACAACATCGAGACGAGCCGCCGCTTCTTCCCGCAGATCTGCACCACGCACACGTACGACGACCGCATCCGCACGATCAAGATGGCGCAGGAGGAAGGATTCTGCGTCTGCTCCGGCGGCATCATCGGCATGGGCGAGACGTGGGAGGACCGCCTCGACATGGCGCTCTCCCTGCAGGAGCTCGGCATCGAATCCATCCCCATCAACGCGCTCATGCCCATCCCCGGCACGGGCATGGAAGGACGCCCGCAACTCCCCGCCGCAGATATCCTGCGCACCATCGCCTTTTTCCGCTACATCAATCCGACGGCGAACATCCGCCTGGCGGCAGGGCGCAAGCTCCTGCCGCGAAGCGGCGCGACGGCCTTCGAGACGGGCGCCTCCGCCTCGATCACGGGCAACATGCTCACGACCTCCGGCACAACGATCAAGGAGGACATGCAGATGCTCAAGGACCTCGGCCTCACGAACAAGGACGAGGACTGCATGACAGCCACAGGCACCTGCGGCGCGCACTGACGCATGCCCCAAGCAATGCCCCCTCGCAGGCAAAAGCCCCGACGCACGAAACGCGCCGGGGCTTTCGTGCGCCAGGGCGCTACCGTGTCTGTCTAGACAAACAGCGACGAATATGATAGCGTGGAAGGGAATTTATATAAAGGAGTGTTTTTCATGTCTACGCGTCGCGCCATCGGGGTCGAGGAACGCCTGCCGCTCCTCGAGACCATCCCGCTTTCCCTGCAGCACCTCTTCGCCATGTTCGGCTCCACGGTGCTCGTGCCGATCCTCTTCAAGGTGAATCCTGCCACCGTGCTGCTCTTCAACGGCATCGGCACGATCCTCTATCTCATCATCTGCAAGGGACGTATCCCCGCCTACCTCGGCTCGAGCTTCGCGTTCCTCTCGCCGGTCTTTCTCGTGCTCGCCCAGTACAGCTACGAGGCGGCACTCGGCGGCTTCATCATCGTCGGCCTCGTGTTCTGCCTCGTCGGCCTGCTGATCCGCGCCATCGGCACGAGCTGGATCGATGTCATCTTCCCGCCCGCCTCCATGGGCGCCATCGTCGCCGTCATCGGCCTCGAACTCATGCCGACCGCTGCCGGCATGGCGGGCCTGACGGGTGACAAGACGGATGCGAACGCGATCTTCGTCTCGCTCGCGACGCTCGCCATCACGATCGTCGCCTCCGTCGCCTTCAAGGGCTTCCTCTCCATCATCCCCATCCTCATCGGCGTCGTCTCGGGCTATCTCATCGCCGCCTGCACCGGTATCGTCGACTGGAGCCTCGTGGAAAACGCGCCCTGGTTCGCCCTGCCGACCTTCTATCATCCCGTCTTTGAGCCTGGCGCCATCCTCATCATCCTGCCGGCTTCGCTCGTCGTCATCGCCGAGCACATCGGCCACCTCATCGTGACGGGCAACATCGTCGGCCACGACCTCACGAAGGATCCGGGGCTCGACCGCTCCATCTTCGGCAACGGCATCTCGACGATCATCTCCGGCTTCTTCGGCTCGACGCCGAACACCACGTACGGGGAAAACATCGGCGTGCTCGCCATCACGCGCGTCTTCTCCACCTGGGTCATCGGCGGTGCCGCCGTTTTCGCCATCCTGCTCTCCTGCCTGGGGAAGCTCGCAGCGCTCATCCAGAGCATCCCGACCCCGGTCATGGGCGGCGTCTCCCTGCTCCTCTTCGGACTCATCGCCGCGTCCGGCATCCGCATCCTCGTTGAGGCAAAGGTCGACTACAACCAGCCCATGAACCTCCTGCTCACATCCATCGTGCTCGGCATCGGCGTCTCGACCGCGAGCATCACACTCGGCACCGTCACGCTCAAGGGCATGGCGCTCGCCACCGTCGTCGCCATCCTGCTCTCGCTGCTCTTCCGCATCATCGCCCTGCTGCGCGGGGAGCCGTTCGCGCCCGCCGGCCGTACGCAGACAGGCGCAGACCGCCACGGTGAGGCGCAGTGACCCGCGTCACCGTCCACTTGCCACCGGGCTGCGACGCCCTGCCGGCGCGCACATATCTCATCAAGCACTACGGTATCTCAAACTCCCAGTGGAAACGCCTGAAGCACACGGGCGACTTCCGGAGGAACGGCGCCTCTCTTAACGCGACGCAAACGATGGTACGAAACGGCGATCTTCTGACCTTTGAGAGCGAGAAGCCGGCAAATCCCGCCGCCTTTCCCATCGAGCCGCAGGACCTGCCGCTCGACATCCGCTACGAAGACGACGTCCTGCTCGCCGTAAACAAGCCGGCAGGACAGCTCGTCCACCCACTCACCGTCGAGCCTACAGGGACGCTAGCGAATGCCGTGCTCAGCTACTACCGCCGCCGGGGAGAATCCCACCATTTCCATCCGCTCCATCGCCTCGACCGGCAGACGACGGGACTCGTGCTCATCGCCAAGGAACCGCAGATCCAGCACATGCTGACGGCGCGCGGGAAAAAGCGGTTCCACCGCCTCTACCTCGCTATCGCCTGCGGCACGCCGCCGCAGGCGGCAGGCGTCATCGACCTGCCGCTTGGGCGCAGCGACGATAGCTTTATCCGGCAGGAGGTGCGCGCTACAAGAGATGGCGGCAAGGAAGCGCGCACGTCCTATGAAGTTCTCGCCGCCCGTGACGGGCTCTCCCTCCTGCGCCTCTCCCTCGACACGGGGCGCACGCACCAGATCCGCGTCCATCTCGCGAGCCTCGGCTGCCCGCTGCTCGGCGACGACCTCTACGGCCGCCCCGACGCGCGCATCGCGCGCCAAGCGCTCCACGCCGCACGCCTCGTCTTCCGGCATCCCCTCACGCAGGAGGAATGCTGCGTCGAGGCCCCTCTGCCCCCGGACATGCAGGCGATCATCGACGCCTCGTTCCCGGGTGCCGGACTCTGACGGATTTCGGGAAAATTTGCGCGCGGCCTATACAACTGTCTCGGTTTCTATGCTATAATGAGATAAGTTCATGAATGGTTGAACACAAATTACTAGGGGGTAATGTAAAAATGCCATTAGTTGGAACGAAAGAAATGTTCAAGAAGGCTTACGAGGGCGGCTACGCCATCGGCGCTTTCAACATCAACAACATGGAGATCGTCCAGGGAATCACGGAAGCTGCTGCCGAGCTGAAATCCCCGGTCATCCTCCAGGCATCCGCCGGTGCCCGCAAGTACGCCAAGGGTCCGTATCTCCGTCACCTCGTCGAGGCTGCCCTCGAGGTCAACGACATCCCCGTCGCCCTGCACCTCGACCATGGCCCGGACTTCGAGACGTGCAAAGCCTGCATCGATGATGGCTTCACCTCTGTCATGTTCGACGGCTCCAAGTATGAGTTCAAAGAGAACATCAAGCGCACGCAGGAAGTCGTTGCCTATGCGCATGAGCACGGCGTCGTCGTCGAGGCCGAGCTCGGCAAGCTCGCCGGCATCGAGGATGATGTGAAAGTCGCTGCGCACGAGGCAGCCTACACGCAGCCGGAAGAGGTCGAGGAGTTCGTCCGCGAGACGGGCGTCGACTCCCTCGCCATCGCCATCGGCACAAGCCACGGCGCGTTCAAGTTCAAGCCGGAGCAGTGCACGCGCAACGCTGACGGCGTGCTCGTTCCGCCCGAGCTCCGCTTCGACATCCTCGCTGAGATCGAGAAGAAGATTCCGGAGTTCCCGATCGTCCTCCACCGATGCGGTCGGCATTCCTGAGGATCAGCTCCGCAAGGCAGCGAAATCCGCAGTCTGCAAGATCAACATCGACTCCGATCTCCGCCTCGCGATGACGGCTGGCATCCGCGAGCACTTCATGGCTCATCCGGAGCACTTCGACCCGCGTCAGTACATCGCTGACGGCCGCTCCTATGTCAAGGAGCTCGTCGAGCACAAGATCAAGGACGTCCTCGGCTCCAACGGCCGCGCAGATGAGATCCTTGCGCTCGTCAAAGCGAACAAGTAAGGGATTTTCCCAAAGAGCAAAAAAGATGCAGTGCGAACATCATGTTCGTCTGCATCTTTTTCTTTTCCCGTTACTGCAGGGCCTGCTGCAGGACTTCCATATTCTTCCGCATGGCATCGAGGTAGGCATCCATCGCGGCGGGTGTCGCCTCCCCTGTCACCACGGGATCGAGCTCGTAGATCTTCGCGCCCGTCTCCCGCGCGATGGTCTCCGCGGCGCTCGGGGAGTACTGCGGCTCCGTGAAAAGCACCTTGACGGGCAGCTGCTTCACCTGCGCGATCGTCTGCTCCAGCTCCTCTGGTGTCGGCTCGGAGCCAGGCTCCCGCTCGATGACGCCGATGATCTTCAGGCCGAATTCCTCCGCGAAATACGGAAACGCCTCGTGGAACGTCACGATCTCCTTATGCGGCACGTTGTCGAGGGACGCGTGCATCTCCGCTTGGAGAGATGTGAGCTTCTCGATGTACGCCTTGGCGTTCGCCGCATAGGCGTCGGCATGCGCGGGATCTGCCTCCTCAAGCTGCTCTGCAATGTTCTTCACCTGCTCGATATCTCTGGAGATGCTGAGCCAGACGTGCGGATTCTTTTCCCCTTCTTCCTCCAGCAGCGGGATGCCGCGGGAGGCGTCGATGACCGTGAGGCCCTTCTGCGCCTTGATGACCTTGTCGAGGAAATTCTCCATCCCGGCGCCGTTCACGATGAAGGCATCCGCTTTCTCCAGCGTCTTCATATCCTCCGTCGTGAGCTGATAGTCATGCAGGCAGCCCGTCTGTGGCTTCGTCATGTTCGTCACCGTCACGCCGTCGACGCCACGCGTGATGTTGATGGCATCGATGTACATCGGATAGAACGATGTCACGATGCGGAAGCCGCCCTCCGCCTTCTCCGCGTCCTTCGTCCCCGGCTGCGCGCCGCAGCCCGCGAGCAGGATGGAGCCGATCGCCAAAAGCACTAAAAAGATATTCCTGAAACGCAAAACACGACCTCCTCATGGTTCTCGGAACGCAGCCGCGCTCCGCCGAATGGAAAATGTTCTCAATATGCTCTCATCATATCACAGATGTCAAGAAAAAGGAATCACGACAAAAGCCGGATACTCCCGAAGAAGCATCCGGCTTTCGTATTCCCTAGAGCCAGCGGAGGCTCTAAAGTCCGTGCATCAGGCATGCGGATGGTTGCCCTCGCGGAGATTCCGCACGACATGGCGCAGCGCGAAATAGAGCGCCACGAGAAGAAGTACGCCTACAAGCAACGTTGCCATCATTCATCCCTCCACTCTAAGGAACTACGGATTCATTCACAATATAAGCAGTCACTCAGAAGCCGAGCATGCGTCCCACCTGATAGACAAGCAGGGAGATGACCCAGGCGATCGCGAATTGGTAGACGGCGGAGAAGCCGACCCATTTCCAACCGCCCGCTTCCTTCTTGATGGTACCGAGCGCCGTCACGCAGGGCGTGTAGAGCTGGGAGAACACCATGAAGGCGAAGGCGGAAAGGCTCGTGAAGGCCGTCGCCATCCCCGTCTCCATCATCGTCGAAGCCGTATCGGCGGCGTCTTCCGCTTCCGTCGAAACATCGCCCGCACCGTAGAGAATACCGATCGTCGCGACAACGGTCTCCTTCGCCATGATGCCGGAGAGGATGGCCGCGCCGGCTTCCCAGGTATCGAAGCCCTGGAGCGTGAAGAGTTTCGACATCCAGTTGCCGAGCGTCGCGAGGATAGAATCCTCAATCTCGCACGGGCCGCTGAAATTGTAGTTCGACATCACCCAGAGCAGGACGGAAGCCGCGAAGATGATCGTACCGGCTTTGACGAGATAGCCCTTGCCCTTGTCCCAGGTCTCGAGCAGGACCGTCTTGAGATCCGGCATGCGGTACGGCGGCAGCTCGAGCAGGAACGTCGAGCCCTTGTCCTTGAACATCGTCGCGCCGAGGCCCTTGGCGACGACGATCGCCATCACCACGCCGAGGATATACATCGCGAAGACGACGTTCGCCGCGTTGTCCGGGAAGAACATCGCCGCGAAGAGCGCCATGATCGGCAGCTTCGCGCCGCAGGTGAGGAACGGCGTGATGAGGATGGAGACCATGCGGTCCTTCTCAGAATCGAGTGCACGCGCACCCATGATTGCCGGCACACCGCAGCCGAAGCCCATCATGAGCGGCATGATGCCCTTGCCCGTGAGGCCGCAGCGACGCATGATGGGGTCCATGATGAACGCGATGCGCGCCATATAACCCGTGCCGTCGAGGAACGACAGGCAGAAAAAGAGGACGAAGATCAGCGGCACGAACGTGAGTACGGCGCCGACACCGGCAATGATGCCATCGCAGACGAGCGAGACGAGCCAATCGGCAACGCCGGCATCCGTGAGGAAGTCCGTCATGAAATCAACGAAATCCGTATTGATGGCATCATCGAGGAGATCCGCGATCGGCTGACCGATCCAGGTGAACGTGATCTGGAACACCGCGTAGAGGATCAGCAGAAAGATCGGCAGCGCGAGCACACCGTTCGCGAGGTAGTGGTCGATCTTCTCCGACTTCGACGGTCCGACGTTCCCCATGTCGACCGCAGAAGCCATCACCTGATCGATGAGCGCGTAGCGCGCCTCGGCGAGCTCCTCCTGCTGCTCCTGCTCCGGCTTGCCGTTCGCACGGATCGCCTCGACCTTCTTGATATGCGCTTTCACGAGGTCGCTCGGCTCATACTGTGCCATCACCGTGGAGGTGAAGACATCGAGGAGCTTCCGCGTGCTCTTGCTGCTGCGGCCGACCGTCTCGACGACCGGCATGCCGAAGGCTTCCTCGAGCTTCTTCGTATCGATCTTGATGCCACGGCGCTTCGCATCGTCCTGCATATTGAGATCGATGAGCAGCGGAATTCCCTGCTCAAGAAGCTGCACGGTGAGAAAAAGATTGCGCTCGATATTCGAGCTGTCAACAACATCGACAACGAGATCGAGCTTGTTGTTCATGAGGAAATCGATGACGATCTTCTCCTCCGGGCTGCGCGCGTTGACGCTGTACGTCCCCGGCAGATCGATGACGGATATCGCGCGATCCTTGTAGCGCGTATAGCCGACCTTCTTGTCGACCGTGACGCCCGGCCAGTTGCCGATCTTCTGCCGGGCTCCCGTGAGCTCGTTGAAGATGGTAGATTTACCGGTATTGGGGTTGCCGGTGAGTGCGACTGCTAATGTTGACATAAGTGAAACGACGTCTCCTTTCCCTATTCTCCTACAGGATTCCGCAGGTATCTGCTGCGCGTGCGTGAAGCTGAAAGACAAGACACAACGTCCTGCCGCGCCCGATGCCAATCTGCTCAGCCGACTTCCGATACCTGGATCTTCTCCGCGTCTTCCCGACGCAGCGCGAGGTTGTAGGAACGGATGCCGATGGCGATGGGATCGCCCAGCGGTGCCGAGCGCAGCACCTTCACGTTCGTCCCCGGGATCAGCCCCATGGTCATGAGCCGGTCCTTCAGTGCCGAATCACCGATTTCCAAGACTTTCAGATTCATGCCCGTCTTGCCGTCTTTCAACGTCAAAATGAAACGCCTCCTCCTAAATGACAATGAGAATGAGATAATTTCTACATGACTATGATATCCTATCTCATTCTCATTGTCAACTTCATAAAAAAAGCAGCCCCACTGTGAAATAACACAACGAGGCTGCGAGGAAGGAAACGTTCTTCCTGCGGGAGGCGAAAACGTATACGAAGGCGTGCCCGCTTACGCTTCCGTCTGCTGGAAATAGCGATACGTGCGGCGCAAGCCCTCCTTGAGGCTCACCTCCGGCTGCCAGCCGAGCGCCCGACGCGCGCGGCCGTTCGCGAGCACGGACTGATAGATGTCGCCAGTACGTGCCTCACGGTACTCCGGGATGATGGGACGGCCGGCGACTTCGCTGAGGACAGAGACGAGGTCCTTCAGGCTCGTCTCCGTCTGCGTCGAAAGGTTGTAGGCGCGATTGGCCTGCTCCGTCTTGAGTGCGGCGTAAATGCCGCGCGCGATGTCACCGGCGTAGATAAAGTCTCGCGTCTGCCCCCCGTCACCATAGATCGTGAGCGGCTCGCCCTTGGCCGCCTTGCGCGCGAAGATGCTGATCACGCCGCCCTCGCCGCCGGCGCCCTGACGCTCACCGTAGACATTGGCGAACCGGAGGACGACATAATCGAGCCCGAACGAGCGATGGTAAAGCGATAGATACTGCTCGACCGTCACCTTGGAAAGGCCGTAAAACGAAAGCGGCGCGAGCGGCTCGAACTCATCGATGGGCAGATGGTCCTCGGGCACATCGCCGTAACTCGCCGCCGTCGAGGCGAAGATCACGCGAGAAACGCCGTATTTGTGCGCCTGCTCCAGCACGTGGATGGAGCCGATCACGTTCTGCGTGCCGTCGAGCTCCGGATCTGCCATGGAGACGTGCACCGTCGTCTGCCCCGCCAGATGCACGACGGCATCGAACGCCCCCGCCTCAAAGACCGCTTCAAGCGCCGGGCTCGTCACGTCCACCTGCCGGCAATCCGTCCCCTCCGGCAAATTCTCGCGGAGTCCCGTACTGAAATTATCCACCACCGTGACCTGTTCTCCCGCTCCCTGCAGGAGACGAACGAGATGCGAGCCAATGAACCCCGCACCGCCGGTGACCAAGATCTTCATATCACATTCTCCTCTTCCATTTCCTCTCTCGCTGACTCCTCTGGCGTCGGTTCTCGCGAATCGACTGAGAGACCCAGCATTTCCATGACTCTAACGTCTAGCATAACAGATAAGGATAACAGATTGATAAACATTCATCGACATAAGACGATGAGGATACGCTCGAGCAATTCATTGCCGCCTTGCCCCGTCTTCAACCGATAGTCTGCATCGACGATGGCGAGATATGCCTGCCGCAGCTGGTCATCGCGAAAACGCTTCGCGGCGCGTCCCAGCTTCTCCGCGATGTAGGGATTGAGCTCCAGCTTCTTTGCGAGCTGCCGCCCGTAGCAGCCCTGCGCCATGAGCAGGCGCGCCTGCCAGAGCTGACGCACGTGACGGGCGAGCAGCGCCAAGAGGACCGCGAAATACGTCCCGTCCTGCAGCTGCCTCACGAGCAGCGCCAACGCTTTCTTCACATCCTTGGCACTGACGGCGTCGATGAGCGCGAACACGGACGTCTCCGGCAGGCCGGAAAAGACCTCGATCATCTCCGCCTTCGTAATGCGCGGCTGACGGGAAAAGAGCGCGATCTTATCGAACTCCTGATCGAGGTAGGACAGGGAAATCTGCTGCATCATCGATACGGCGCCCAGGAAATATTCATGGACCTCGCGGTCCATCTCCTTGCCGATGTCTCGGAGCTTCCCCTGCAGCCATTCGTTGATGTTCCAGGGGCGCACGGGCTCCGCGTCGAGGAACAGGCCTGCCTGTTCAACGAGCTTCGTGAGCTTCCGCCGCTGGTCGGGCTTTTCCTTCATGAGGAAGATGACGTAGGCGAAGGGCGGCATATCCTGCAGCAACTGCTGCAGGCGCTCCTGCTTCGCGTCTTTCCCGCGCTTCTTCTCGGGACGCTGCTTCTCGCCTGGCCCATCGGCCTTCTTGCCGGCATTCGCCGCCTTAAAGAACGGCGCATCCCGGACGATCACGACATGCTTCTCTGAGAAGAAGGGGACGGTCTCGATGAGCCCGATGAGCTGGTCGACGTCGATCTCCCCCGGTGCATTCTCTACGGCATCTTCCGCGCCCCCGTCGGGGAAAAGGTTCTGCCGCAGCGCTGCCAGGGCCTTTTCCACATAGTATTGTTCTTCGCCTGCCAACAGGAAGACGTGCGGCGTCCCCTTCCGCAAGGCTCCCATGAATTCATGGAACTTCATCGCTGCCTTCCCTTCCTTTCCTTTTGCGCTGACTTCGCAGTGCTTCCTCATATTCCCGTCGCATTCCTGTAGGTTTTGTGGTACAATAATAGCAAATAGAACGAACAAGCGAGGTGTTTCCCATGACAGCCATCACGATGATCTGCTTCACCCTTTGCGTTCTCGCGTTCTTTTCCCTGCGCGGTCAGGGGAAAGAGGCGGCGGCAGAGCGGATCCCCACCTGCCCTGCCGGCAGAGCATGCCCTTTTGCCGGACAATGCGACGGCAGACACTGCTTCTTGGAGTAAGCCAGGAAGCTCCCACTGCAAGACGCTGGTCAAAGCTTTTCCCGTAAGAACCGGAAACGAGCTGGGTTGTTCACGCTGACGTGATCTCCCAGCTCGTTTTTGTGCCATGATCTCCTATCCAAGCTGTGCCCTGAGGACCGCCTTCATGCGCGCCGTGTCCGGGTCCTGGCCGAACCAGAGGCGAAACGAGGCCGCTCCTTGCCCCACGAGCATGTCCTCGCCGTTGAGCGTCGGGTGACCAGCGGCAGCGGCCTCCTGCAGGAACTTCGTCTGCTGCGGCGTGTAGATGATATCGTAGACGAACGCCCCTGGCGCGACCAGCTGCCAATCGATGGGCGGTGCCGCATCGATCTTCGGCGTCATGCCGAGCGGCGTGGTATTGACAAGCAGATCAGCGCGTTGCAGTTCCCCGCCGAACGCCTCGTCCTGCCAGTGGCACACGGCGAGCTCAGTCCCCAGCGTCGAAGCCCGGGCGGCGAACGCCTGCCGGAGCTGCTCCGCTTTTTCCGGGTGCCGCACGCCGATCGCGACGCGCGCCGCGCCCGACTTGATGAGCGCCCAGAGCACCGCATGGGCGGCGCCGCCGGCACCGAGGAGCACCACGCGCTTCCCCGGGAGCGAGAAGCCCGCGTGCACAAGTCCCGCGAGGAAGCCCGTGACATCCGTGTTGTAGCCCGTCAGCCGCCCCGCCTCCTGCACGACCGTGTTGACGGCGCCGATGATCTGCGCGTCCTCGTCGATCTCATCAAGCAGGTCGATGATGGCCTGCTTGTGCGGGATCGTCACATTCCAGCCACGGAACCCAAGGGCGCGCAGCCCCGCCACGGCCGCCGGGAGATATTCTGCCTTCACCGGCAGCGCCGTGTAGACATAGTCGAGCCCCGCAGCCGCGAGCGCAGCATTCTGCATGGCCGGCGAGAGCGAATGCGCGATGGGCCAGCCCATGACGCCGAGATTTCCCGTCTTTCCCGTGAGCATACGATCCCTCCTCAGCCGTGCTGCTTGCGCGTCTCGTACAGAAGCCCCATCTTCATCTCATAGTAGTCCGGTGTCATGTCGAGGTAATGGCGATGCGGATTCTCAAAGCGCTGTTCCTCTTCCCAGATCTCCGTATCGAGCTGCTGCCGGACATAGCTGCGGATCTCCTCGAGCGGCGGCAGCGTCTCGACGCGTTTGCCGTCCCGCACGTAAAGGCGACGCAGGTTCTTGACCGTGCAGCCCTCGAAGGAACGGTTCTTCCACGGCTTCTGCGGGTCAACGTAGCGGAAGGGCTCCGACATGTCGACCTGCTCGCCGCAGAGGGCGAGGAGGTCCGCCACGGCGTGCCCATCGGCATCATAGACGCGGTAGAGGTCCTTGAGCCCGGGGTTCGTGATCTTCTCCACGTTTTCCGAGACCTTGATGCGCGGCGCGAATTCCCCGTTCTCGCCCACGGCCGCGAGCTTGTAGACGGCGCCGAAAACCGGCTCGGACTTCGCCGTGATCAGCCGCTCACCGATGCCGAAGCTGTCGATGCACGCGCCCTGCGAGAGCAGCGAGGCGACCGTGAATTCGTCGAGACTGTTGGAGACGACGATCTTGCAATCCTTGAGCCCTGCCGCGTCGAGCATCTTCCGCACGCGTTTCGATAGATACGCGAGATCGCCGGAATCGATGCGGATGCCGACGAGACGCTTCCCCATCGGCTCGAGGACTTCATGCGCGACGCGGATGGCGTTCGGGATGCCGGAATGGATGACATCGTACGTGTCGACGAGCAGGACGGTCGCGTCGGGATACGTCAGCGCGTACTTCTTGAACGCCTCGTACTCATCGCCGTAGAACATCACCCAGCTGTGCGCCATCGTGCCGCTGATCGGGATGTGGAACATCTGACCGGCAGATACCGTCGCCGTGCCAACGACGCCGCCGATATAGGCAGCGCGCGCGCCATAGGTCGCGGCATCCATATTGTGGGCCCGACGCGCGCCGAAATCGGACACCGCCCTGCCCGCTGCCGCCTTGCAGATGCGGCGTGATTTCGTTGCGATGAGTGACTGGTGGTTGATCTGCGCGAGGATCGCCGTCTCGACGAGCTGCGCATCAATGAGGGAGCCGACGACCGTGAGGATCGGCTCATCCGGATACATGACCGTCCCCTCCGGCATCGCATAGATATCGCCTGTGAAGCGGAAGTCTTTCAGATAGGCGAGGAACGCCTCGGAAAACATGTGCTGTGCGCGGAAATACTCGATGTCGCGTTCGGTGAAACGCATGTTCTCCACGTACTCGATGACCTGCTCGAGCCCTGCGAAGATGGCGAAGCCGCCCTCATCCGGATTTTTGCGGTAGAAGACGTCGAACGCCACCTGGATATCCTTGTCATGATCGGCAAAATACCCGTTCGCCATCGTCATCTCGTAGAAATCCATCATCATGGAGAGATTTCTCTTGTCGAATTGTGTCATGCCAGACTCCTCACTTATCCTCAAGCATCTCGACGAGCTCGTCGTAGTCCTTCTTGAGCTTGAAATACTCATCGGCGAGTTCCATCGCCGAGAGGACTGCGATCTTGCGCGTATCGAGGCTGCGCGTCTTCTGGGCGGCCTTCTGCATATGCTGATCGACGAACGCCGCCAGTTTCTTGAGCTCCGCCGGATCACCGTCCGTACGGAACGGATAGGTATCGCCAAAGATCTCTACGTTGACTTTCTTGCTTGCTGACTTTTCCATCTCATCACCTGCTCATGCGCGCAATTCCGCATGGAACTGCTGCTCGACGGCGGAGAGGATCTCCTGGAACGCGGCGTCCGCCTCCTCGTCCGTGAGCGTGCGGTCCTTGCTCTGGAACATCAGGTTGAATGCGAGGCTCTTCTTGCCCGCGGCGACCTGCTTGCCCGTATAGACGTCAAAGAGCGTCACGCCGGCGAAATTCTTACCGCCGTGCTTCGTGATGACGCGCTCGATGTCCGCCGCGGCCACCTCCTCGTCGACGAGCATCGCGAGATCGCGCGCGATGGCCGGATATTTCGGCAGGGACTCGAAATGGAAATTCTTCGCCGTGTATTTCATGAGCGTCTCGACATCCATCTCGAAGAGATAGACCTTCTGCTTGATGCCGAAATTCTCCGCGGCTTCCGGATGGAGCTCGCCGACGACGGCGATCGTCTCGCGGCCCTTCTTGAACAGCGCCGTCTTACCCGGATGGAGGGCAAAATGCTCTCCCGCCTCGACCGTATACTTACTGATGCCGAGCCGCGCGAAGAGTTCCTCAACGATGCCCTTCATATCGTAGAAGTCCACCTGCTCATTGCCCTGGTTCCAGCCGATTTCCTGCCTGCGCCCTGTGATGAGGCCGACGAGCTTCGTCTTTTCCTCCGGCAGTTCCGTGAGCGGCAGCTGCTTCGGATAGAACACCGGCGCCACATCGAAAAGCCTGAGATCCATGTTCTTTCGGGAGAAATTGCGCACGGCGTTCTCCATGATGCTGGTAAGGAGACAAGTGCGCACGAGCGGCGCCTCGTCCGTGAGCGGATTCATGATGGGGATGGCGCGGCGAAGCTCGCTTTCCTGCGGCACGCGCAGCTTGTCGAGGAGCTCCGTGCTCGTGAAGCTGAAGGAAAGCTCCTCCGTCATGCCGAGCGCGGCAAGGATCTGTTTAATGCGCTCGATGAAGGTCTGCCGTGCGCTCTGGCGTCCCTGCATCATGCGGCCGAACGGCGTCGTTCCCGCGATGTTGTCGAAGCCATAGATGCGCGCGATTTCCTCGGAGAGATCCTCCATGTAGGTACAGTCGTTGCGCCAAGAGGGCACGGTCGCGCGGTAACACGCTTCACCCGTCTCCTCAATGGTGAAGCCGAGCTTCGTGAGGATCTCCACCATACGGCTTCCCGGAAGCTCCGTGCCGAGACGTCCGTTGATCTGCGCCGCCGTGAAATCGATGGTTACAGGCGCTTTCGGCTGCGGGTAGCAGTCCACGATGCCCTGTGTGACCGTGCAGGCACCCATCTCCTGAAGCAGCTGGCAGGCGCGGTCGAGCGCGCGCGGCGTATTCGTCACATCGACACCGCGCTCGAACCGTCCCGAAGCCTCGGAGTGCAGGCCGCAGGCACGCGCTGTGCGGCGGATGCTCGGCCCATAGAAAGATGCTGCCTCAAAGACGACCGTCGTCGTCTTCTCCGTGACCTCACTTTCAAGCCCGCCCATAATGCCGGCAAGCCCCGCAGGATGCTCACTGTCCGCGATGACGAGTTCCTCCCCCTTGGCGACGCGCGAGCTGTCGTCGAGCGTGTGGAGGTTCTCCCCCGCCTTGGCGCGGCGTGCCGTGAGCGTATGCCCCGTGATCTCATCGTAATCATAGGCATGCATCGGCTGCCCGAGCTCGAGCATGACGAAATTCGTCACATCGACGACGTTGTTGATGGCGCGGATGCCGGCCCCCTCGAGGCGCTGCTGCATCCACTCCGGCGACGGCGCGACCTTGACATTCTTCACCATGCGCACGCTGAAGCGGTCGCAGAGATCTGTCGCCTCGATGCCCGTCTGGATGAGATCGGCCGTCTTGGCCGCGTCGTCCTCCTCGCAGCGAATGGCCGGCCACTTCGGCTTGTTGCCCGTGAGCACGGCGATCTCGCGCACGAGGCCAAGCACACTGAAGCAGTCGCCGCGGTTCGCCGTGAGCTCAAACTCGAGCACGACGTCGTCGAGGCCGAGCACGTCCTTCGCCGGCACGCCGACCGGCGTATCTGATGGCAGAATGTAGATGCCGTCCTTCTCTTCTTCCGTGAGCTTCGTGAGGTCGAGATGCAGCTCTCCCGCCGAGCAGAGCATGCCGTTCGAGGGCAGGCCGCGCAGCTTGCCCTTCTTGATGTGCATGCCGTTCGGCAGATGCGCGCCGACCATCGCCACCGGCACGACCTGCCCCTGCGCGACGTTCTGCGCGCCCGTGATGATCTGGATGCGCTCCTTGCCGCCCACATTCATCTGACAGACCTGCAGATGGTCAGAGTCCGGATGCGGCGTGATCTCCTCGATGCGGCCCGTGACCACATGGTCGAGCCCCTCATCCGCGCGGATGACGTTCTCCACCGGCACGCCCGCCATCGTAAAACGATCCGCGAGCTCTTCCGCCGACCAGTCAAAATCAATATAATCCTTCAGCCATTTTATCGAAACCTGCATAGTTTTCTCCCTTCACTTGCCTTATTCCCGCGCGCACCAGCGCGCAATGCCGTCCTGACCGCTCAGAACTGGCGCAGGAAACGCATGTCGTTATCGTAGAACAGGCGCAGGTCATCCACGCCATAGGAAAGCATTGCAATGCGCTCGACGCCCATGCCGAACGCGAAGCCGCTCACGACCTTCGGGTCGTAGCCGCTCATCTCGAGCACATGCGGATGCACCATGCCGGCACCGAGGATCTCCAGCCAGCCCGTACCCTTGCAGACCTTGCAGCCCTTGCCGTGGCACATGACACAGGAGATATCGACCTCCGCCGACGGCTCCGTGAACGGGAAGAAGCTCGGACGCAGGCGCACCTTGACATCCTCGCTGAAAATCTGGTGCAGGAACAGCTCGAGCGTCCCCTTGAGATCCGCCATCGTGATGCCCTTGTCGATGACGAGTCCCTCGACCTGCGTGAACATCGGGGAATGCGTCGCATCGTATTCGTCGCGGCGGTAAACGCGCCCCGGAGCAATCATGCGGATCGGCGTATTCGGATCGTTCTTCTGCATCGTGCGCGCCTGCACGGGAGATGTCTGCGAGCGCATGAGGATATCCTCCGTGATGTAGAACGAATCCTGCATATCGCGTGCCGGATGATCCTTCGGCAGGTTGAGCGCCTCGAAATTGAAATAGTCCTTTTCAATCTCCGGCCCTTCCTCGACAGAGAAGCCCATGCGGAAGAAAATATCCTTGATGCGCGCGAGCGTCAGCGTCAGCGGATGAAGATGGCCGAGCGGCTGCCGGCGTCCCGGAAGCGTCACGTCGATCTTCTCGCTCGCGAGCTTCTCGGCGAGCGCGCGCTGCCTGAGTTCCTCATTCTTCTCGGCGATCAGCGCCTCAATCTGCGCCTTGGCCTCATTGACGATCTTGCCGATCTTCGGACGATCCTCTTTCGCGAGCGCGCCCATGCCGCGCAGAATGGAGGTGAACGCTCCCTTCTTGCCGAGGAACTTCACGCGGATCTCATCGAGCTCCGTAAGACTGCCCGCCGCATGCTGGATTGCCTCAGCCGCCTGCGCCTTCAGCTGTTCGATTTTTTCTTCCATGTACAATAGCCTCCCAAAAAATAAAGCCTCCGCCCTCACTGCATCCGCAGCAGGGGCGAAGGCATTTCTTCGCGGTACCACCCTGATTTATCGCTTTAGGAAACGCTGATTAAATGAGGTGCTCCGGATTTGCGTGGATGCGCTGTATCTCTCTAGGAGACAAACCGGAGGCGTAGCAGAGCTACGCTGAGGATTTGTCGACGACGAGAGGACAGTGCAGACGCGTGAAGACGGAGTGCCGAATTAATCAGTGTTTCCTTTACGGCCTTAGCGCGGCCAACGTCCGAACTACCACCCTCGCGGGCTTCCCCCGGCTGCTCCAAAGGGAACTTCTTCCGCCCGCCGTCATCCTTTTCCAGCGACAGGACTCTCTAGCGGCAGCCAGACGGACTACTTTCCTTTTTCATCGCAATTTCGTTAAGCATATCATAAATCCGCGGGATTTTCAACCGCAGATTGCGCCTTATCGTCTGGAGCTGCGCGCCAACGCGAATTCTTTGGCATACGCCGCCGTATCCCTCCCGAAGGCCGCACGGAAGGCCGCGCGCTCTTTTCCGGATTCCCGCGCGTGCAGGAGATAGCTGCGGCAGGCCTTCCAGCCGAAGCGCGACAGGAGCTCATCGACCGCAAGCTCTGTCATCTCGTTGACGACTTCGTCGCCGTAAGTCTCCGCCGCCCGATGCATAGCGTCGCTCGTCAGGAGCTCTTCGAGCGAGGGCAGGGCGCCTGCCTTCTGGACGCCGTAGAGCCAGCTGCGACGGTAATCCGCGTAGTGACCATAGCCCGCCTGTTCCAGGAGGCGGATGCCCACGAGGTACGTCATGCCTCGATCCAGCCAGTCGACGGGCTCCTCCGTGATCCCCGCCATCTGCATGTGCAACAGGCGGGCGCAAAGCGTGCCCACGCTGAAGACGAGCTGCTTCTCATCGCCGAGCTCACTGACATTCAGCAAGATCGTGCTGCCATCCTGCACCCAGAGGCTGTCCGCCGCAAGCGCGCGCGCCTTCTCCTCCGTGACGCCTGCATACGTCTCCGCCGCCTTGGCGAAATCCTCCGCGTCCGCCGCGAGCACCACATCGTAGCGGCCGCAGAGCTGCTGCCCGTAAAGGGAGGCGAGCAGCGGCTGGGCGCTACGCATCTGTGCCTCGAGCGCCTGGACGGTCTGCTCTGAGACCCCGTCCCGGCGCACGAAGGACGCCGTGAACGGCACCGTCCGCTCCTGCTGATACCACGCTTGGAAGTCGCGTAGGAACTGCGCCTGCGTCATGCCAAAGACCTGCGCGAACGCCTCCTCGCCGTCCTTCGCCTCCGAGAGCGCCTCGAAATAGCGCACGAGCGCGGCGAATTCCGTCCCCTGTTCCTGCTGCTGCATGAGGTAGACGACCATGACGTCCGCCATTTGGTACGAGTGGTATTTCTTATCCATGAGGCGGATGCGCTGGGAAAGGGTGCAGTGCAGGAGGTTCTCCGGGCGTGCGGTCTCCTTCGCCAGGCGGAGGTCCTGCAGCGTGTCGAGCTCCCATTTGTGCAGTGATTTCCCGCCGCAGCGCTCGGCGACGAGCGCTCCGACGTAGTCAGCGCTGCCCTCCTCCAGCCAGAAGAGCGCTTTCTCGTCCGCATCGCGGCCATGGCTCAGATCGTATTGGAGCTGATGGAAGAGCTCGTGCGCCGTCGTGCTCAGGCGGTCGCTCCGCCCCTGCATCACGCCCGCCGCGCCGTTGAGCACCGTCTGGCCCTGCTTGCCTCCGGTCCAGCCGCCAGAGAGCGAGGCGATCTGTGCCGCCTCCTCCGGCGAATGGGAAAACTCCTTCGTCAGCACCTGCTCGTACTGCTCCTGCGTCGATGCGACGAAGAGCTCGACGCCGTGCGACAGTGGCGCGCCCGCCGCCTCCGTCAGGGCGGTGAAGTCCTGGACCGCCGTCTTGACGGCCGCCATGGTCTCCTGCGAGGGTTCCCCTACTGCCTTGACCTCGACGCCCTGCCTCTGCTGTGGTGCCTGCATGTGAAAAAAGGCGGCGCACGCCGCCGCCGAGAACATCACGAGCAGGAACATCCCCGCGATGAGACGTTTCATGCACTTCCTCCTCTACCGCAATCCGCTTCCCTCAAGGCAGGACATGCTGCAAGGCGAGCCGGACGCCATCGGCGACGTAGGAAACCGCACTGTCGATGAGGTCCCGATGGTCGTCGTAGGCCGTCTGGGCGCCCGCGCGGACGGTGTCTGCCGCCGCCTGCACCTTGTCGCTCTGCTCGATTTGCGCATTGACATCATCGAGCATCTGCCCCGCCTGCGCGAGCGCCGCATCGACCTGCTTCGCCGCCTGGTTCGAGGCGTCCTGCGCCGCGTCATTCGCGGCCTTTGCCTGCTGCTGCCGTCCTGCCTGTCCCGTGACCTTGTCCACGAGGCGATGGAGCAACGACTCATTTTCTGCCGCGAGCTGCTCATTCCGTCCCTCGGCGCGCGCTGCCTGCTGCAGGAGCTCCTGCCGTTTCTGCTCGAGCTCCTGCTTCTTCCGCTCGAGCTCCGCCTTCTTCGCCTGCAGTACGGCGGCATCCTGCGCCGCCTGCTGCTGCTCGATGCGCGCCTGCTCCTCCTTCATCGCCGTCTGATGCTGCGCATAGCCGGCGATGAAGAAACCGAGCAGGAGGGCCAGGACGAAGCCGCCCGCGAGGAAGGCGTTTCGCTTGCGGCGCTTCGTCCAGAACGGCGGTTTCTGCCGGCCGCCCGGCAGCGCCTCCTGCGGCAGGGGATCGAGCTCATGCACCGTCCCGCGGCGCCTCCCCTGCGGCGATGCCTGCATTGCCTGCCCATGCGCATGCACGGGCGGCATGGACTGCGTGTCCTCGAGTCGGGGCCTGGAAGGCTCTCTTTTCTTCAGCAGGATGGTCTCATCCATCTCGTTGTCTTTCACGGAATCACCCTCTCTGTTCCTTCCGCTTTTCCTGCTCGATCTGGAAGGAATGTTCTTTCTGCATCGTCTCACAGAGCCTGCGCAGCGTCCAGAAGGCGTTGAACGGCGTCACGACCGCCTTGTAGCGGAGATTCGGCCTCACGCCATCGCGCAGGGCCGCGAGCGCTGCATCGAGCCGCTTCCCCTTGATGTTGTCGAGCAGGAGGACCTCATGCGGGAACACGAACCCGTCGTCTTCTTCCGGCAGCGTCCGAAAGCCCTTCCTGCCGAGCAGATACCCGACCTTCTGGTGGTACGCCTCTGGCGGCACGACCCTCGTACGGATGCCAAGTCTGTGCAGGACCTTTTCCACCACAGCAATCCGCTCGTCCTCATTGAACCCATAGAGGAGCGCCTGTTCTTCCCGTTTCACGATCCCTTCCATCCCTTCTGATGGTCACATCATACCGCGCATGAGCAGGTACGTCACGAGTTCATCCATCGAGACGCCTTCCGCTTCCCGGCGCTGCTCGAGCTCCTTCTGCAGCGTGCGCGGCAGGCGCAACACGAGGCTTTCCTGCGCGGGCACCGCCTTCTGGCTCTCGGCCTTCTTCGCTTTCGGCTGCGCCGCTTTCTTCTCGGCCTCCGGCGCGTCTGCGACTTCCTTGGCCGACGCTTCCTTCACCGCCGCTTTCTTCGCGGCGTGCACCTTCTTCTTCTCCGCGGCGGATTCCGCCTTGCCTTTCTTCTTCTTTTCTTTCTTCTCCGGCTTTTCCGCAGCGTCCTTGCGCGCGGCGCGCTTCCCCTTCTCCTTTTCCGCTTCCTTCTCGTCCTTCGCCGCCTCGCCCTTCAAGGCAGCCGCTTCCGTTTCCTTCTTCGCTTTTGGCGCTGCCTTCTTCACCGGTTTTTCCGGCGGATAGCAGAGGAACTCATCGTAGGCGTTGCGCAGGGTCTCGCTCGCCTGCTTCGTGCCGACGCCGATGATGTAGGATTTCTCCCCCTTGTTCAGCGCCTCAGCGATGCGCACGAAATCGGAATCCGTCGTGATGATGAAGAACCGGCGGACGCCGTCCTTGTAGAGCAGCACCGCGGAATCATAGAGCGCACTGTCCAGGGAATTCTTGCCGAGGTACGTGCGCGTCACCGAGCGGAACGTGAATCCCGGGCGACGGCGCAAGCGCTCCCAGCGCTTCTGGTCCGTCGGGCACTTCTCCCAATCCGTGACCACGATGATGCGGCACGGCTGGAAACGCCGCGCTTTCCCGAGCGTATAATCAAGCATCTCAAACGGGGCATTCTCGATGTCATAGAGGATGGCCACCGTATCGTTACTGGAATCGAATGTCATAAATTTTCCCTCTTCATTCTACGGGAGACGTCTCCCGTCTGCTTTTTCTTTCTTTTCATTATATCGAACCGCCGACGCTTTCGCAATAAGCACGCGCACCGTTTCCCGCGTCGCTGTCCGTGTGTCACCATCCCATAGCAAACGCCCTTCCCGAGCGGAAGGGCGGTCGTTCGTATCAAGAAGCCAGCGGCCAGGCGAGCTGCTCTGCTCCGAGCGGCTGCCGGACCTGCGCGTTATAGGCGAGACTCAGGCGCGTGGCGCGCTGCACTTCCTCCGGCGTGGACGCAGGATCCCTGCGGATCTCATAGACGCCGTGGGACGCCTGCTTCACGGCATACGATTGCGGCGTATGCAGCTGCAGCTCGACGGGAATCCCAGCGGGACTCTGGAGCTGCACGTTGATGCCCTGGTAGAACTTGCCGCCCCATGCATTGCGGAAGTTCAGGACGCGATAGCCCGCTGCAGCGAGCTTCTGCAACGAAGCCTGCACCTGCTCGTTGTACCGATCGTCCTCCGCGACGAGCGTGTAGCGCAGGACATCGTGCACGCGGCTCGCCGCGTCTTCATAGGGCAGCGAGGATGCCGCCGCCTTGCTCTCGATCTTGCGCGCGAGGCTCTCTTCGCTCTTGAGCCGCGCCTCGAGTCCCGCCAGACGGCTCTCTCCGTCCTCCAGGGACCGCATGTCCGCCGTCACGTCCCGCTCCGCTGCCAACGCGCGGGAGCGCAGCTGCCGTGCGAGGCGATGGCTCTTGCCGTCCTTTTCCGGCAGCGCTTCCTTATCGGTGACACCCTTAGCAATGGATTCCTCGTCGTCTAGTCCATCCTCATTGTAGAGGCTGGCCATCTCCGCGAGCACCGTGCGGTCTTCGCGCGCCGGCAGTGCGGCATAGCCGTGGACGAGCGTATAGGGAACAGAGGCGAAGACGAACGTGAGAACAGCCGTCGTCAGGAAGCGCAGTACATGACTGCCGCGCAGGGTTTGTTGAAGATTGCTTTCCATGGGATCGTCCCTCCGTAGTTCGTGTGATCTTGACGATTCCCAGGATAGCAGATATATCTCAAAACCAGCTGGCGATGCGTGAAAAACGCCTGAAAGGATTCCTTACAGGCGAATCAATTCCCCGGCAGTTCGCCGGGATCGAGCAAGGAAAGCTGCTCGACATCGAGCGCTGCCATCGCTTCCTCATCCGTCGGCAGGAGCGGCAGGTCCTCCAGTCCCTTGAGCCCGAAGACCTGCAGGAAGCGGTCCGTCGTGCCGTAGAGGATGGGACGGCCGACGGCCTGCTTGCGCCCGACTTCGGCGATGAGCTCATAGTCGAGCAGGCGGGTGAGCGCTTTCTCGACGCGCACGCCGCGCACGGCCTCGATCTCCGCCTTCGTGATGGGCTGCTTGAACGCGATGATGGAGAGCGTCTCCATCGTCGGCGCCGTGAGCCTGTGGTCAACGACCTGCGTGAGCTTCTCGATGGCCGCGTAGCACTCTGGCCGCGTCACGAGCTGATAGCCGCCCGCCACCTCGCGCAGGGTCAGCCCGCTGCCCGCTGCCGCGAGCTTCTCGCGCAGCGCCTCGGCGAGCTGACGGAGCTCGTCCGGCGCTTTCCCGAGGATCTTCTGCAGGACCGGGAAGCGGACGGGGTCGCCTGCCGCAAACAGCACCGCTTCGAGTGTCCCGACGTCATCCACCATTCTGCGCCGCCTCCTTTCGTTTCCCGTGCAGGGGCATGATGAAAATCTCTTCATAGGCCCCTGTCTGCGTGACGCCTGCCTCCCCCAGCCGTATGAGCTCGAGCAGGGCGAGGAATGTGACGATGAGCTCCGTCCTGCTCCCGGCGGCGAACACCTCCGAGAAGTACAGACGATGTCCGGCGCGGGCGAGCAGCTGCCGCAGCTGCTCCAGCTTCTCCTGCACGGTCACGGTCTCCGGCTGGACGAGCACCTCCGGCAGGGAGAGCTCCTCGTGCATCTTGAGCACCGTGCGAAAGGCGCCGATCAGCTTCGCGAGCGGCAGCTGTCCTGCAAAGACGTGCTGCGCAGGCAGAGCGAGCGGCGCGCGCGCGCAGTAGCGCTCCTCTTGAATGGCCTGCTTCTCCAGGAGCGCACTGACCTGCTGAAACTTCTTGTACTCGAGCAGGCGCGCCACGAGTTCCTGCCGTGGATCGGCCTCTTCGGTCGCCGCCGTCTCCTTCGGTGGTTTCGGCAGCATAAGGCGCGACTTGATCTGCAGCAGCGTCGCCGCCATCACGAGGAACGAGCTCGCGATCTCGATATCGAGCTCGCGCATGCGGTCGAGATGCGCGAGGTACTGCCGCGTGAGCTCGGCGATAGGGATGTCATAGATATCGATCTTGTTTTTCTCGATGAGATGCATGAGCAGGGCGAGCGGCCCCTCGAACGCGTCGAGCCGGATGCGGTAGTCATCCATCATCGTCAGAAGATCAGCTCGATGAGGGCCGCAAAGACCTGCCAGATGATCTGCTGCATCGGCACGAACACGTACTGCAGGATCGGCGTCATGACGAAGACGATGAGGATGAGCAGGCTGTAGCGCTCAAGGCTCGCGAAGCGCCAGGCCAGCTCGCGCGGCAGGAGCTGCTTCAGGATATGCGAGCCGTCGAGCTGCGGCAGCGGGATGAGGTTGAAGATCGCAAAGTTGATGTTGTAGATGATGATGAGGCGGCAGACGAGGATCGTCCCCTGCGAGAGGTGCACGCCGAACTGGGAGACGAGGACGAGCAGGAAGAGCGCGAGGAACGCGGTCAGGAGATTCGCCAGCGGGCCCGCCAGGGAGACGAGAATGTCATCGCGCCGCGGCTGCCGGAAGTTGCTCGGATTGATGATGACGGGCTTCGCCCAGCCGAAGCGCACGAGGAACAGCATGAGCAGTCCCACGGGGTCGATGTGCGCGCGCGGATCGAGCGTGAGCCTGCCCATGAGTTTCGGCGTGAAGTCCCCGAGGGTGACGGCCATGCGGGCATGCGCATACTCGTGGACCACCATCGAGATGATGAGCCCGGGGATGCCGGCGAGCAATGACATGAGGCTGAAATCAAACATGGAGGTCCTCCCAGAGCATAAGGATCGCCACGATGGACTTCGCATCGAAGATGCGGCCATCGCGCGTCATCTTGACGGCTTCGGCGAGCGGCACCTTGACGACGTTCAGGAACTCATCATCATCAGGATGCTGCGCGCCCGGCGTCAAGCCTTTCGCAGCGTAGATATGGATGTACTCATTGGAAAAGCCCACCGTCGTGCCGATGGTCGTGAGCGGCTGGATCGTGTCCGCTGTGTAGCCCGTCTCCTCGCTGAGTTCGCGTTTCGCACAAACGAGCGGATCCTCATCCGCCGCGTCGAGCTTGCCCGCGGGAATCTCGAGCGTCACGCGCCCGACGGGGTAGCGGTACTGGCGGACGAGGATGATCTCCTGCGTCTCGAGCAGCGGAATGACCGCCGAGGCGCCCGGATGCTTGATCCACTCGCGCGTCGCCTGCGCGCCGTTCGGGAGCAGCGCCGTATCGCGCTTCACGTGCAGCAGCGTCCCATCGAATACATCCTCGCTCTTTAGCTTCTTTTCTACCAGATCCTCGTACAAAGCATGTTCCTCCTTCATTTTCATCGCCTGTTCCAGGCGGACCAGCGCCTTACCCCTCCGCGCCGCTCAGCGCAGCTGTTTCTTCCGGCTGTGGGCGTGCGCGAGCATCTCGCGCGCATTGTCGAGCGATGCCGCTGAGACATCTGAGCCCGACGCCATGCGCGCGATCTCATTGACTTCCTGCGCCTCCGTGAGCCGCGCGACCTCCGTGACCGTGTGGCCGTCCTGCGCGTGCTTGGCAATGTAGAGATGGACGTCCGCCATGCTGGCGATCTGCGGCAGATGCGTGATGCAGAGCACCTGCTTGTATCTTGCCACCAGTGCGATGCGCTCCGCCACCATCTGCGCCGTGCGGCCGCCGATCCCCGTGTCAATCTCATCGAAGACCATGCTCGGCACGGAGTGGTCGCGGGAGGCACTGACCGCCTTGATCGCGAGCGCGATGCGCGAGAGCTCACCGCCGGAGGCGACTTTCGCGAGCGGCTTCGGCGCCTCGCCCGGATTGGCAGAGAACGTCATCTGCACGACGTCTGCCCCCCGCGGCCCGAACTGGTCCGCCGCTGCGATGTCGATGGCAAAGACCGCGTTCGGCATCCCGAGGGACTTGAGCTGACGCGTGATCTCCTCCGTCAGCACCGCCGCGCCCTGTCGCCGCAAGGCGGAAAGCCGCTCTGCGCACGCGCGCAGCTCCTTCTCCGCCGCGCGGATGGCCTGACGGCGTTTCTCCATCTCGTCATCGTAGTTCTCGATGGAGGAGAGCTCCTCCTGCACCTGTTGCTGATAGGCGAGCACATCCTTGAGCGTCGCGCCGTACTTCTTGCAGAGCTTGTCGATGGTATCCATGCGGCGCTCGAGCTGGTCGAGGCGCTCCGGCCGAAACTCCATGTCCTCGCCGTAGTCGCGGATCTCATAGGCGGCCTCCTGCAGGGAAACGAACGCCTCATCGATGATCTTCTGCGCGTTGGCGAGGCTCGTATCGTAGCGGCTCATGTCCTCGAGGTTCTTCTTGATCTTGGAAAGCGCCGAGAGGACGGCGAGAGAATTCCGCGCATCGCTGTCGAGCAGGTCGTACGACTCCTTGACATAGCCGGCGATCTTCTCCGCATGCGAGAGCTTCCTGATCTCCTCCTCGAGCGCTTCCTCTTCCCCGGGCTTTAGCTGCGCATCCTCGATCTCCTGGTTCTGCCAGCGCAGCATATCGACGCGCTGGGCGTACTCGCGGGCGTCCATCTCCCGCTTCGCGTAGGCCTGCTTGCGCTCCGTCCAGGTGGCATACGCCTTCCGATACGCTGCGAGCGCCTGTCCGATGGAGGGATTCTCCCTGTCGAGCAGGTCGTACTGGCTCGCCTCCTTGAGCAGGGCGAGGTTCTGGTTCTGCCCGTGGATGTCGACGAGCATGAGGCCGATCTGCTTGAGCACGCCGAGCGTCACATGGCAGCCGTTCACGAGCACCATGTTGCGCCCGACCCGCGCCACCTGACGCGTCACGATGAGCGTGTCCTCGCTCGTATCGATGGCCTGCGACTGCAGGAAGTCCCGCAGCTCCTCCTGCGCCTCGAGCGAGAACACCGCTTCCACGCGCAGCCAGTCACAGCCCGTGCGGATGGCGTCCGCCGAGATGCGCTGCCCGAGGATCGCGCCGAGCGCATCGATGAGGATGGACTTGCCCGCGCCCGTCTCACCCGTGAGGATATTCAGCCCCGCGTCGAACTCGATCTGGACATGCTCGAGCAGCGCGAAATTCCATACGGTCAATGACTTCAACATTGCTTGCGGCCTCCCCTCATGGCTCCTCGTGATCGTACGTCATGTTCGCGAGCTGTTCCAGGACCTCCGGCACGGCCTCTTTCGGTTTGACGACGACGAGGATGTTGTCGTCGCCCGCGATCGTGCCGATGACCTGCGGCCACTTGGCATAGTCGAGCGCGGACGCGACGGCATTCGCCGCCCCGGGGATCGTCTTGACCACGATGAGGTTCTCGCTCGAATCCATGCCGAGCACGGTGTCATGGAAGAGACGTTCCATGCGGCTGCTGGAGAAGACGGCTTTCTTCACCTCATGGCGCGAGGGGAACGCATAGCGATAGCGCCCTTTCCCGAGCGGCACCTTGATGAGCATGAGTTCCTTGATGTCGCGGGACACCGTCGCCTGCGTCACTTCGATGCCCTCGTCGTGCAGCGCGTTCGTCAGGTCCTCCTGCGTCTCGATCACCTGCCGGGTGATGATGTCGTGGATCTTGTCGTACCGTTCCTCTTTCTTCACCGTCTTCATATCGTTCCCCTTAATTCCAAAGTTTCGTGCGCAGGATCTGATAGTAATCCTGATCTTCAAACTTCACGATGCGCGCGGACTGCTGCGCTTTCCTGACGACCACTTCGTCTCCTGGCTGCAGGTGGAAGCTCTCCTGTCCGTCGAACGTCACGAGGATGTCCTGATGCACCGCCGCGATATGGATGTGAATCACATCGTGCTCATTGACGACCAAGGGGCGCATATTGAACGTATGCGCGCAGATCGGCGTGACGAGGAGCGCCTGGATCGTCGGATTCATGATCGGGCCGCCGGCAGAAAGGGAATACGCCGTCGAACCGGTCGGCGAAGCGACGATGATGCCATCCGCCTTGTAGTCCATGAGATGCGTCTCATTGATGGAAAGGCCGAGGCGCAGCATGCGCGCCATGCCGCCTTTCGTCACCACAACGTCGTTGATGGCATGCCCGAGGAAGCGCTCTCTTCCCTGGCTCCGCACGAATCCTGCGAGCAGGAGGCGCTGCTCGATGTAATAGCTGCCGACGAGGATCTTTTCCAGCCGGTCCTCGAGCTCGTCGAGCTCGATATCCGCCATGAAGCCCAGTGTGCCGATGTTGATGCCGCAGACGGGCACCTCCCGACGACCGTAGCGATGGCAGACGCCGAGCAGCGTCCCATCCCCGCCGAGGGAGAGCGCCATGTCCACGGGCTCCTGCTCGATGTTTTCCACGCCGTAGGCTTCTGCGCAGCCGAAAAACCGCGCTTCCTCCATCGGCAGGATCAGCTGTACATCGCGCTCAGCAAAGAAGCGGAAGATCCTGTCGAGCACGTCACCGGCATTCGGCTTATCGACATTCGGGAATACGGCAATCCTCATCCCATCCATGCACGTCTCCCCCTCTCCTAGCGATCCAGTTCCGCATGGGCGGCGGCCACGACGGCTGCCACATCATCATCGGGGACCCCATCGGGAGCCCCGGCGTCCTTCGTCAGCCAGATCAAGTACTCGATATTCCCCTCGGGTCCCTTGACGGGAGAGAACGTCAGCGCTTTCGTGACGAAGCCGAGGGAGCGCGCGAGCGCCACCACATTGCGGATGACGTCTTCGTGGACAGCGGGGTCGCGCACGACGCCCTTCTTCCCCACGCGCTCGCGCCCCGCCTCGAACTGCGGCTTGATGAGCGCCAATACTTCCCCATCCGCTGAGAGCAACTGCCAGGCGACGGGGAGCACCTTGTCGAGGGAGATGAACGCCACGTCGATGGAGGCGAAATCGAGTGCCGTGCCGAGATCCTCCGGCGTCACATAACGGATGTTCGTGCGTTCCATGTTCACGACGCGTGCGTCCGTGCGGAGCTTCCAGGCGAGCTGACCGTAGCCGACATCGATCGCGTAGACCTTCGCCGCGCCGTTCTGCAGCATGCAGTCGGTGAAGCCGCCCGTCGAGGCGCCGATGTCCGCCGCCGTCTTGCCCTGCAGCTGGACGCCGAACTCCCGGATGGCTTTCTCGAGCTTGAGCCCGCCGCGGCTCACATAGGGAAGGTCATGCCCCAGCAGGCGCACGGCCGCCTCTTGCTTGACCATCGTTCCCGCCTTGTCGATCTTCTGCTCATCGACAAGCACCTCTCCTGCCATGATCATGCGCTTGGCACGTTCCCGGCTACCGGCGAGTCCGCGCTCCACGAGGAGCGCATCGAGTCTGACCTTCGGCATCATCCATCCAATCCTTTCCAAAACTCCTTGATGCGCTCCGCCATCGCCTCTGGCGTCAGGCCGCAGAGCGCGAGCAGCTCTTCCCGCGTCCCCTGCGGCACGAAATCATCCCCGATGCCGAGACGGAGGACCGGCATCGAGATGCCTTCCTCCCCAAGCGCCTCGATCACGGCGGAACCAAAACCGCCGGCGAGCACATTCTCCTCCATCGTCACGAAGGCGCGCACACCTTCCTCGCGCGCCAAGCGACAAAGGAGCTCCGTGTCGAGCGGCTTGATGAAGCGCATGTTCACGACGCGCGCCGCGATCCCTGCCGCCGAAAGCTGATCCGCCGTCTCCTCCGCCGGATGGAC
The DNA here is from genome assembly GCA_902763085.1 of Dongibacter bovis. Taxonomy (GTDB): domain Bacteria; phylum Bacillota; class Negativicutes; order Selenomonadales; family Selenomonadaceae; genus Selenomonas_C. The sequence continues at coordinate 47,481 of CACWQW010000001.1, read as the reverse complement.
CATGCTGCCGACAGCGAGCAGGGCGAGGCTGCCGCTGCCGCGCAAGACCTCCGCCTTGCCGACGGGCAGGAGGGAGAATTCCTCCCGCAGTGCGGCGCCGACACCGCAGCCCCGCGGGTAGCGCAGGGCGACGGGCGCGCGGAGCGAGAGCGCCGTAGCGAGCATATCCCGCAGTTCCGCCTCATCTTTCGGCGCCATCACCGTCATGTGCGGCAGTGGGCGCAGGTAGCTGTAATCGAAGACGCCGTGATGCGTCGGTCCGTCCTGTCCGACGAGCCCTGCGCGATCGAGCGCCAGGACGACAGGCAGCTTCTGCAGGCAGACGTCGTGCAGGATCTGGTCATAGGCGCGCTGCGCGAACGTGGAATAGAGCGCGACGACGGGCTTCTTGCCAGCCGCCGCGAGGCCGGCCGCCAGCGTCACCGCATGCTCCTCGGCAATGCCTACATCGAAGCAGCGGTCAGGGTAGCGCTCGCCAAACGCCTTGAGCCCCGTGCCGGACGGCATCGCCGCCGTGATGGCGACGATGTCCGCATCGTCTGCGGCGAGCTGCTGCAGCGCCTGGCTGAAGACGGCCGTATACGTCGGCACACCCTTTCGGCAGGGGCACTCCCCCGTCTTGACATCGAACCGGCCGATGCCATGGAACTTCTCCGGCGCGCGCTCGGCGGGCAGATACCCCTTCCCCTTCTTCGTGTGCACGTGCAGGAGGATCGGGCCCTGCATGCGGCGGACCTGCTGCAGCGTCTCGATGAGCAACGGCAGGTTGTGCCCGTCGAGGGGACCGAGATAGCGGAACCCCATTTCCTCGAACAAACCGCCCGGGACGAGGGCCGTGCGCACGCCGTCCTTGATGGCGGATGCCGTCCGATAGACGCGGCCGCCAATGTGCGGGATGCTCTTCAGCAGGTGCTCGACATCGCGCTTCGCGCGGTTGTACTGCGGCAGGAGGCGCAACTTCGAGAGGTACTCCGACATCGCGCCGACATTCTCATCGATCGAGCGGCCGTTGTCGTTGAGGATGACGATGAGGTTGCGTCCGAGGTCACCGGCATTGTTGAGGCCTTCAAACGCCTCGCCTCCCGTGAGGGCGCCGTCGCCGAGCACGGCGATGACCGCCTGGTCCCCGCCGTCGAGATCGCGTGCGAGCGCCATGCCGAGCGCCGCTGAGATCGCCGTGCTCGCATGGCCGACGCCGAAGGCGTCGTAGGGGGACTCGAAACGGTTGGGAAAGCCCGTGATGCCGCCCTTCGTGCGCAGCGTCGCGAACCGGTCCTTCCTCCCCGTGATGATCTTGTGCGTGTACGCCTGATGGCCGACATCCCAGACGAGCTTGTCGTCGGGAAAATCGAAGACGTGGTAGAGCGCGAGCGTCAGCTCGACCGTCCCGAGGCTCGGTGCGAGATGGCCGCCCGTCTTCGAGACGTTCTCCACCATGAACGAACGGAGCTCTCCCGCCAGGACCTCGAGGTCCTGCACGGACATCTTCTTGATGTCATCCGGCCCGTTCAGTTGATCCAATAACTGCGTCATAATGGTCTTCCTTCACTGTTTCCGATCGCGCAGGAAGCGCACGAGCTCCCGCAGGAACTCCGCCTCGCCGCCGAATGTCGCCAGAGCTGCCACCGCGCGCTCCACCGCCTCGTCCGCCATCTGCTGCGCGCGCTCGAGGGAAAACAGCGTGACATAGGTGGATTTATGATTGCGCTCATCGCTGCCGACCGGCTTGCCGATGGCTGCCTCATCGCCCGTCACGTCGAGAATGTCATCCGTGATCTGGAAGGCGAGTCCGAACGAGTCCGCATACTGCGTGAGCGCCGCGAGCTGCTCCTCCTTCGCGCCCGCGAGCAGCGCGCCCGAGCGGATGGCCGCCCTGAAGAGCGCGCCCGTCTTGCCGAGGTGCATCTGGCGCAGCCGCTCCAGGGGAATGGACTTCCCTTCCGATTCGAGGTCGATGGCCTGGCCTCCCACCATGCCGTCCATGCCGGCGGCCTGGCTCATCTCGCGCACCACGGAGAGGCGCACGGCATCGCTGACGCCCTGTTGCCGCAGCATGACCTCAAACGCCAACGTGAGGAGCGCATCCCCCGCGAGCGTCGCCATGCCCGCGCCGTACACCTTGTGGTTCGTCAGCTTGCCGCGACGGTAATCGTCATCATCCATGGCCGGCAGGTCATCGTGAATCAGCGAATACGTATGGATCATCTCGATGGCGCAGCCCGTCGTCACGAATTTCGTCCCGTCCGCACCGACGGCATCCGCCGCCGCCATGAGCAGGATTGGGCGCAGGCGCTTGCCGCCCGCGAGCAGGCTGTACGCCATCGCCTCTTCCAACGTCTGATCGAGCGGCGCCCCATCGCAAAGTTCCTGTTTCAGCTGTCTCTCCACGAGACGCTTCCTCGCTTCCCACAATTCCTTCAGCATGTCATTTCCCCTGTTCTTTCTCGATTGTCAGCGGTGTCGTCACAGCTTCGCCATCTCGGTCCTGCACGAGAAGGTCCATGGCTTTCTCCGCTCTCTGCAGCGACTGCGAACATTGATTGGCGAGCGTGATGCCCTCCGAATACTTCATCACGAGATCGTTCAGGGCCAGCTCGCCCTGTTCCATCTCGCCGACGATCTCTTCCAGCCGCGCGAGGGATTCCTCAAAGGTTGGTTCTTTCTTCCTTGGCATGTCCTGCACCTCCCAGAATTTTCTCGACGCCGGCCTGGATCTGCCCGTCCGCCAGGCGCAGCAAGAGCGTGTCGCCCGGTGCCGCCTCTCTGACGCGCGAGAGCGGCCGCCCCTCTTTCTCCACGACGGCATAGCCGCGATGCAGCACGCGCACCGGATCGAGCAGGGCAAGCTGGTCGATGGCAGAGGCGAGCGCCTGATGCTTCTCCTCCGCGCGCGCCGCTACCGCGCGCTTCAACCGCTCCGAGAGCGCGTCGAGCTGCTGCACGCGGGCTTCGAGCAAACGCTCCGGCGCCTGCCAGAGCGGACGCTGCATCAGATGGCGGAGCTGCTCCCGGCGCAGGGAGATGTCGTGCCTTGCCGCCTGGAGGAGGCGCGCGCGCAGGGAGCGCACGCGCTGCAGGACCTCCGCTGCGTCGGGGATCGCGAGTTCCGCCGCCTGCGACGGCGTCGCCGCCCGCAGGTCGCTGACCTCATCGGCCAGCGTGAAATCCGTCTCGTGCCCGACCGCAGAGATCACGGGGATCCGCGACGCGAAGATCGCGCGGACGACGCACTCCTCGTTGAACGCCCAAAGGTCTTCCAGCGAGCCGCCGCCCCTGCCGACGATGAGCACATCGACGGGATATTTAGCGTTGAAATAGCGGATGGCGGCCGCGATCTCCTCCGCCGCTCCCTGCCCCTGCACCTGCACGGGCAGGAGCGCCAGCTGCACCGACGGATCGCGGCGCTTGCCCACGTGATAGATGTCGCGCAGGACGGCGCCGGAGAGTGATGTGATGACGCCGATCCGCTTCGGGAACGGCGGGAGCGCCTGCTTGTGCGACACATCGAAAAGCCCCTCCGCCGCCAGGCGCGCTTTGAGCTGGCGCAGCGCCTCGGAAAGCGCGCCCTGCCCCTCCTGTGCCAGGCTGTCGACATAGAGCTGGTAGACGCCATCGCGCTCGTAGACGGAGATGCTGCCGCTCGCCACAACCTGCTGCCCGTCCTGCGGCAGGAACCTCAGGTACTGCGCGCGGCTGCGGAACATGACGCATTTCAAGGCCGCGCTGGCATCCTTGAGCGTAAAATAACAATGCCCGGAACGATATGTCTTGAAGTTGGAGAGCTCCCCACGGATCATGATGCGCTGGAGGCTCCCTTCCGCATCGAGGAGGCCCTTGATGAAACGATTGACCTCACTGACGCTGTGAATGGCCATCGACGTCCCTCCTTCCCAGGACTCTTCTGGAGCCGCATTCTGCTGGTACGCCTCGGCTCCTACCATCCGTTCATAGTAAACTCAACGCACAAACGTCCACTTTGTGGACATTGTGCGCCCGCCCTTACAGTAAATAAGAGGCCAGACACAAGGGCCTGACCTCCACGGCAACGGGTCACTTCACCATTGCCCCCAAGATGCCATTGACGAAGCGCGCCGAATCGTCTGAGCCGTACTTCTTGGCGAGCTCCACTGCCTCGTTGATGGCAATGTTCGGCGTGAGCACCGGCTCAGCGAATCTCATCTCGTAGACGGCGATGCGCGCGATGTTGCGGTCGACCGCAGCCATGCGTGCAATCTTCCAGTCGCGCGATGACGCCTGGATCAACGCATCGATCTCATCCGCATGTGCCTGCACGCCCTGGACGAGGTCCTTGGAGAACGCTCTCGTCTGCGCGGACACCTTCCCCTCTGCCTCCGCAAAGGCCGTATCGAGCGCGAGCGTCTCATACATCTCTTGCTGTTCTGCCGACTCCGCCCGATTGATCTCCAGCTGATAGAGCGACTGCAGGGCGATTTCTCTTGCTTGTCTCCGACTCATATATCCTAAAACCTTTTCTTTCTTTAGAACCGATGCCAATACTGAAAGCGTTCCGGTAGATTGTCTCTCAAGTCCTCGAGGAAAGTCCCCTGGTCAAAACGGTGGCCGATGAAGAGGCCGACGCCACCGCACACGAGGACGAAGAGCGTGCTCCAGAAGCCAAACACCAGGACGCACACCGCGAACAGGACGCCCAGCACCGTACCCACGAATTTGCCCCGCTCATTCGTCCACAGGGAGACGAGCCCCTGCCAGAGCTTCTCCTTCATGCCAATCACCTCAGGAAACACGCGGCCGCTGCGGGAGCCTCTCATCGGAAATCTCCGCGACGGAAATCTCTGCCTGGACATCCTCGACGCCCAGCACCTGTGCGAGCTCCTGGCGGATGCACGCCGAGACCTGGTCTGCCGTCTCCTTGACCGGCACGCCGGAACGCAGCGTGAGGCGCACGCGCACGCGGAGGCGATCCTCCTCAGAGCCGGACACGCGGGAATGCAGCACCTGTGCCTGCGCGTCGCGCACGCCCTGCACGTCACCTGCCACTCGCAGGACGACGGAGCGGACGGCCGCCACCGACACATGGACCCGGCCGGCAGTCCCCGTCACGAGACAGATCTCCGCCCCGCCCTGCCCTTTGCGCGCGGAAAACGCGCAGAGGAAGAGATGGACGCCGACGAGGAAATAGGCAAGCAGTCCAGCATACGCCTCCGGCCGTCCCGTGAGGTAGGCGATCTCATTGGCCCACTCCCGCTCCGGCAGGAGCGGCAGCAGGACGCCGGCCAGCAGCACTGTGAGCGCGAGCGTCACGAGTGTGTAGAGCGCGAGCAGTATACGATTCCCTACTCCCATCGAATCGCCTCTTTCAACGGACGCGGACTTCCTCTTCTTTCGGCGCCTCTTCCGGGAAGCCGACGCCCTGCACATGGACATTCACCTCGACGACGGAGAGACCCGTCATCGTCTCGATGGCCTGCTTGACGTTCTCCTGTGCCGCGAGGGCGACATCGGGGATGCGCACGCCGTACTTCACGATGATGTAGAGGTCGACCGCCGCTTCCTTCTCGCCGACTTCGACCTTGACGCCCTTGGCGAAATTCTTGCGGCCGAGCATCTCCGCGATGCCGCCGACGAGCCCGCCGCTCATGCCAGCGATGCCCTCGACTTCCGTCGCGGCGAGACCGGCGATGATGCTGACGACCTCATCGGCGATGCGGATCGAACCGAGCGAGTTATCTTTCTTGACTGCCTTGACCTGCGTTTCCTTTTCCATGAGAACCCCTCCTCAGACAGATGGACTGAACGAACTTGTTTCGTCTATGTATTCTCTCTGCCAGCCACATTCTCCTGCTTTTCGCCAAAAGAATTCCACGCAAGAAGCGGATGAGCTGCCTGCCAGGAGTCCCTGACGCCGAAGGCTTCCCCATCCGCCCAGTTGCCATGTGCGATTGATGCCCGTTTTACGCGCGCTCGATGTAGTTGCCCGTGCGCGTATCGATGCGGAGGGAATCGCCCTCGTTGACGAACAGCGGCACGCGGACCTCATAGCCCGTCTCGACCTTCGCCATCTTCGTCGCGCCCGTCGCCGTATTGCCTTTGACGCTCGGCTCGCACTCCGTGACCTTGAGCGTCACGGAATTGGGCAGCGAGATGCCGATGACGCGGCCCTTGAACGTCTGCAGCGTGACTTCCATGTTCTCGAGGAGGAAGTTCAGCGCGTCGCCCAGCGTCTCCTTCGTGAGCTCTTCCTGCTCGTACGTCTCCGTATCCATGAACGTGTACATGCCGTCGTTCTCATAGAGGTACTGCATCGTACGCGTCTCGAGATGGGCCGCCGGCATCTTCTCGTTCGGGTTGAACGTGCGCTCGACGACAGCGCCCGTCTCGACGTTCTTGATCTTCGTGCGGACGAAGGCCGCGCCCTTGCCCGGCTTCACATGCTGGAAATCAACGATCTGCCAAACACCGCCGTCGATCTCGATCGTCAGGCCCGTGCGGAAATCTGTACTGTTAATCATGAACTTACGCCCTCCAATATTTGCATAAATAACGATACTATTATACCGAAAAGCTCAGATAATTTCAATGAGTTTCTTCGTCGCCTTCGTCAACGCTTCCGATCCCTGCTCTGTCACGAGGACCGTATCCTCGATGCGGAGGCCGCCCCAGTCAGCGAAGTAGACGCCCGGCTCGTCCGTGATGAGCATGCCCGGCACGAGATGTTCGCACGTGCTGTGCGGCGAGAGGCGCGGCTCCTCGTGGATCTCGAGGCCGAGACTGTGGCCGAGTCCGTGGCCGAAGTACGCGTCGAGGCCATAGCGGGCGAAGAGCTGCCGTACGGCGGCATCCACCGCCTTGCCGGACGCCCCCGGCTTGATCAGCGTGAGCGCGAGCTCCTGCGCCTCGAGCACATGCGCGTACGTCTCGCGCTGGCGCTCCGACGCCCTGCCGACGCAGAGCGTGCGCGTGATATCGGAATGATATCCCTCGTAGATGGCACCGTAGTCCATCGTCACGAAGTCTCCCTCCTCAATGACCTTCTGCGTCGGCGTGCCGTGCGGCAGCGCCCCGCGCTTGCCGGAGGCGACGATGGTCGCAAACGACGGCCCCTCCGAGCCGTGGGCGCGCATATAGCCCTCCATGTGCGCCGCCACCTCGAACTCCGTGACGCCGGGGCGCAGGAACGAGAGGACATCCTCGTACGCCGCATCGGCGATCTCGCATGCCTTGCGGATCTTCGCGATCTCCCCTGCATCCTTGATCTGGCGCAGGGCATCGAGATCGAGGTCTCCTGTGAGCGTGCACTCCGGCAGGCGGCTGGCGAAATCGCGGTACCGCTGATACGTCATGTGCTTCCCCTCAAAGCCGATGCGCTTCGCACCGAGCGCCGCGAGGAGCTCTGCCGTCCGCGCGATGAGGCCGTGCTTCTGCTCCACGAGCTCGTAGCGCGGCGCCTGCTGCCGCGCCTGCTCCGTGTAGCGGTTGTCCGTGATAAGGAATTGACGCGCAGGCGTCACCACGAGCATCGTATCATCCCCGCGGAAGCCGCTGAAATACATCAGGTTCACTTCTTTGGTCACGATGACCGCGTCGAGTCCCTGCTTTCTGAGCAGGGAGCGCAGTGCTTCCATGCGCTTTTCAAGCATCCGTCTGCCCCCCATCCTGCTCTTCCTCTGCCGCCAGCTTGTGGATGACGGCTTCGAGCGCCGCGAGATAGCTATCCACGCCGAGCCCACAGACCTGACCGAGCGCCACGGGGGCGAGCACGGACGTATGGCGGAACTCCTCGCGCTGGTGGATGTTTGATAGGTGCACCTCGATGACGGGGACCTTCACCGCGGCGATCGCATCGCGCAGCGCGATGCTGTAATGCGTATAGGCAGCGGCATTGAAGATGATGAAGTCGTACCGTCCGCGCGCCTCCTGGATTGCATCCACGAGCGCACCCTCATGATTGGACTGAAAGAAATCGATGGCGATCCCGGCTTCCTGGGCGCGCGCAGCCATCATGCGGTTGATGTCGGCAAGCGTCGTATAACCGTAGATTTCCGGCTCCCGCGTCCCCAGAAGGTTGAGGTTCGGGCCATGCAGCACTAGAACTTTTCCCATGATCACCGCTCCTCAATACCGGATCTTGAACGCGGTCTCCTCGGGGACCACGGGCATCGCCTCGAGGGAGAATGCCTCCACCCGGATGAAGTAATTGCCCTTGCGGATGATCTTCTCGAGCGCATCGATCTGTTCCTGTGTGCCCTGAAGCTCCATGTCGACCGTTCCGTCTTCCATGTTGCGAATCCAGCCTGTGACGCCGAGATCTTTCGCATGCTGCTGTACATACATGCGAAAACCTACGCCCTGTACATGTCCTTCCGCTTTTCCTGCGTAACGAATCAAATCTGCCATCTGAAACCCCCGCTTTCTTTTTCAGCAAAAATCACATCATACCTATGTCAACCCGCGCGCCCCGTCAGCTCTGACTGTCACGGCGCAGGATCGCATACGGCTCCACTGCCTGACGCATGTGAATCCTGACGATCTGCTGCGGATGAGGCGCCGCCTCGATCGGCGTGCCGTCCGCATCCTCCATCGCCTCGATCCGCTGGCGGAATCCCGGCAGCTTCGGCTGGAAGAGCTCGATCTCCTCGCCGAGGCGCATGTGGTTGCGCTGCTCGACCGTCGCCCAGCCCGTCGCTGCGTCATACGCGCGCACGAGGCCGACGAAATCGGACGTCTGCTCATACGAGGACGAGCCGTAGATCTGGTCGTCCGCCGTCGGTTGATGGAAGACGAAGCCCGTCGTATACGCGCGGTGCGAGACCTTCCCGAGCTCCTCGAGCCAGGCCGACTGGACCTTGTAGTGCTGCGGATCGGCGGCGTAGGCGTCGATGGCGAGGCGGTATGCCTTCGTCACGCTCGCCACATAGTGCACGCTCTTCATCCGCCCCTCGATCTTCAGGCTGTCGACCCCGCTCTCGATGACCTCCGCCAGCCGCGGCAGCAGGCAGAGATCCTTGGAATTGAGGATATACGTGCCGCGCTCGTCCTCCTCGATGGGGAAATACTGCCCGGGACGCGTCTCCTCCACGAGCGCGTATCTCCAGCGACAGGACTGCGCGCACGTACCGCGGTTGGCATCGCGCCCCGTGAAATAGCTGGAGAGCAGGCAGCGCCCGGAATACGAGATGCACATCGCGCCGTGGACGAACATCTCGAGCTCCGCCCCCACGTGCGCGCGGATGGTGCGGATCTCCGATAAGGAGAGCTCCCGCGCGAGGACGATGCGCTTCGCCCCGAGCCGCTGCCACGCCAGTGCCGCCCGATCATTCGTGACATTCGCCTGCGTGCTCACGTGGAGTTCCATCTCGGGGATGACCTCACGGCAGAGGGAAAAGACCCCGAGGTCTGCCACGAGGAGCGCGTCCACACCGATTTCCTGCAGGTAGCGGAGATACTCGGGGAGCTGCGCTATGTCCGCATTGTGCGGGAAGATGTTTACGGTCACGTAGACCCGCTTGCCCAGGGCGTGCGCGAACGAGACACCGTCGCGCAGGTCCTCCCGGCTGAAATTGCCCCCGAGCGCCCGGAGACCGAAGGACTTGCCGCCGAGATAGACCGCATCGGCGCCGTAGAGCAGCGCCATCTTCATCTTCTCCGGCGTCCCCGCCGGCGCCAAAAGTTCAGGTTTCTTCATAGATCCTCCGTGTGAGTGCCAGGCCGTCGCCGCGCTCGAAGACCGTCGTCGCAAAGGGCGGCGCCTGCACCGTCGCGAGATACTGGCGCAGGCGCTTGACGATGGTGCGATAGCGGCGCGGCGGTCGCATCTCCGAACGCACGTAACCGCGGAAGAGCACGTTGTCCGCGACGATGACGCCCTCCCGCGCGAGAAGCGGCAAGGATTTCGCGAGATAGTCCGGGTACTGCCCCTTGGCGGCATCGAGGAAGACGAGATCGAATGGGTCCGTTACCTGCGCCGCCAATCCAGCGAGCAATGTCCCCGCGTCGCCCTCCAAGAGCGTGACCTGCGCCGCATACGCCGACCGCCCGAGGAACGAACGCGCGACCGCCAGGCGCTCCGCGCTCAGCTCGAGCGACATCAAGACGGCGCCCTCATCCGTACGCGAGAGCGCGAGCAGCGCAGAATACCCGATGGCCGTACCGACCTCGAGGATGCGGTGCGGCCGCCGCTCCCGGACGATCTCAGCGAAGACGCGGCGCCCGCCCTCGTTGAGGATGGGGACGTGGTGCGCCTGCGCGTACTGCTCCATCTCCCGCAGGAGTGCCTCCGTCTCCATCAGCGCACCTGCTCCACGAGGGCGAGATGGTCGGCGTAATTCGTCGAATAGTGGTTATGCCCCTGTCGATCGGCGACGAAATAAAGGTACTCCGTCGATGCGGGATAGAGGACCGCCTCGATGGCGGCGAGTCCGGGGCTCGCGATTGGCCCTGGCGGCAGTCCCTCATGCTGATACGTATTGTAGGGAGAGTCGACCTTCGTATCCTCGAGGGAGAGGTCCTCCTTGGGATCGTTCCGCAAGTATTGCAGCGTCGTATCGGATTGCAGCGGCATACCGATCGCCAGTCGCTTCAGGAACACCTGGGCGATGATAGGGCGATCCTCCTCGTAGCGCGCCTCCTTCTCCACGAGCGAGGCGAGCGTCACGAGCTCATAGATGGAGAGATGCTCCTCCGCTGCCCGCTGCCGCATCTTCTTCGTCAACCGCTGATCGAAGTCCGAGGACATCTCCTTCAGGATGGTATCGACATCCATATCGGTGCCGAGCTCATACGTATCGGGGAACAGGAAGCCCTCGCAGGCATAGAAGGTGTTCGCATGGCGCTCGATGTAGTCGTACGGGCGGTAGTCCTTGGCCTTCTTCAGGAACTCCTGCTCGTCGACGATGCCCTCGTCCGCGAGGCGCTTCGCGATGTCGCGCACGCTGAAGCCCTCGGGGATCGTGAAGCGCACGCGCGTCGTCTTTCCCTCTACGAGCAGGGAGAGCACCTCACGCGGCTCCATGCCTGGATGCAGCGCGTAGTTGCCCGTCTTGATCTGCCCCTCGAGGCCGTTCAGCTTCGCGGTGACCCAGAACTTCATGCTGCTCCCGATGACGCCGTGCTGCTCAAGCTGTGCGCCGATCTCGCGCGTCGTCATGCCCGGGCGTACCTGCAGGTAGATCTTCGTTCCCTCCGACGCAGCGCGTTCCTCCCGGTGTCCCGGCGCGAACAGCAGGCAAAAAAGCACGAGGCAGACGATGGCGGCCCCTGCCGCCACGCCGCCGCGCTGCTTCCCGCTGAGCGCCCCCCATCGCTCGCGGAAGGCGGCGGCTCCCTCCCGGAGTGCGGCGGCTTTCTCCCGCAGGAGCGGCAGCAGCGCCTCCGGCTCTGGTAGTTTCTTGATCAAATTCCCATCTCCTACCCCAAATCTCACGTTCTCATTATACGCAACTTTCCCAGAAACTGCAATCGCCCCGCGCGGGACCGCAGCCGCCTTCCCCATATGAATAGGGGCTACGGCAAAACAACGTCCGTTTGCCGCAGCCCCTTTGCAGGCAGGTAATGCCATAGCGCATCCGCCTGCTCTTCTACTTTGCTTGGAGGAGAGGGCTCAGCCCTCTGCGTCCTCCTCGTCCATGAGCGCGTCGTACGCCTTCTGGACGAGAGCGAACTCCTCATCCGTCGGCTCGACGTACTCTTCCTCGCCTTCCTCGTTGACAACGATCTTGGCGATGAGGACATCCTCGTCGCCGTCCTCGCAGCCGCATGCACAGCCTGGCTCGTGCTCGTCGCCGTCGTGCAGTCCTACGAGCAGCGCGTACTGATCGTCCCCGACGGGAATGATCATCTCTTCCTCATAATAGAATGCATTGCCATCCTCATCCGTGAACTCGATCACCGTCGCGTCCCCATCCTCGAGGAATTCCTTCTCATCTGCCATGATCATCACCTCTGCCTTTACATAAAACCATCTATCTGCATTCTAGCGCATGCCGACGCGCCTTGTCAACGAATGCTGTCGAGATATCCCTGCAGGATGAAGACCGCCGCCATCTTGTCGATGACCTTCTTGCGCTTCTTCCGCGAGACATCTGCCTCGAGCAGCGAGCGCGTGGCCGCCACCGTCGAGAGGCGCTCGTCCCAGAACGTGACCTGGACGTCTGGATAGACCGCCTTCACCTCGTCGATGAACGCCTTGACGACCTCGCAGCGATCGCCCTCCGTGCCGTTCATGTTCTTCGGATACCCCGAGACGAGCTCGCGCGTCTCGTACTGCTCCATGAGCTCCCCGAGGCGCGCGATATCATCTGCGAGCTTCTTCCTGCGGATGGTCTCGACGCCCTGCGCCGTGAGCCCGAGCAGGTCCGACACCGCGATGCCGATGGTCCGATCGCCGATATCGAGGCCGATGACCCGCTTCATTCCTTCGCCTCCAGATAGGAGCGCACGAGCTCCTCGAGCAGCTCATCCCGCTCGAGCTGGCGAATCTTATTGCGTGCGTCCTTATGGCTCGTGACGTAGGCGGGATCGCCGGAGAGGAGATAGCCGACGAGCTGATTGATGGGGTTGTACCCCTTCTCTTCCATCGCCTGGCAGACCTCGCGGATGATCTTGGCCGCCTTGTTCTCCTCGGTCCCGAACCGGAACATCATCGTTTCTTCGCTCACCATATCGATTCCTCCAAAAGCACTATTTGCTCTATTGTAACACATATCCGCGCAAAATCCTATCCTCGCCGCGCGCCGCCCTCTCCCTGCCGCGCGCCCCGCACAGAAAAAAAAGAGCCGCAGCATCCGAAGATGCGCGGCTCAGGAAGATTTTCAGGAATCAGAACATCTCGTGCGCGATCATGTACTCGGCAATCTGCAGTGCGTTGAGCGCAGCGCCCTTACGGATCTGATCGCCGCACACCCAGAAGTTCAGGCCGTGTTCGATGGACTCGTCCTTGCGGATGCGGCCGACCTCGACGTCATTCTTGCCGGACGTGAAGAGCGGCATCGGGTACACCTGCTCCGCCGGGTTGTCCTTGACGATCGCTCCGGGGAACGCGTCGATGGCCTTGCGCGCCGCCTCGACACTGACCTCGTCCTCAAACTCCACGTTGACGGACTCCGCATGGCTGCGGTAGACCGGCACGCGCACCGTCGTCGCCGTGATGCGCAGGCTGTCATCCTCGAGGATCTTCTTTGTCTCGTTGACCATCTTCATCTCCTCTTTCGTGTAGAGGTTGTCATAGAAGACGTCGATCTGCGGGATGAGGTTGAACGCGATCTGATAATGCTTCGGGAACTTGGCGCCCGGCAGGATGTTCGCCTTAGGCTCGCGGCCGGCGACGATATCGTCGACCTGCTGCTCGAGCTCTGCCATCGCTTCCTTGCCACCACCCGAGACCGCCTGATACGTGGAGACGACGATGCGCTTGATCTTCGAGAGGTCATAGAGCGGCTTGAGCGCCATCATCATGATGATCGTCGAGCAGTTCGGATTCGCGATGATGCCCTTGTGACGCGCGATGGCCTGCGGATTCACCTCGGGTACGACGAGCGGCACCTCCGGGTCCATGCGGAACGCGCTGGAATTGTCAATGACGACAGCGCCCGCCTTGACGGCCGCCGGTGCGAACGTCTTGCTCGCAGCGCCACCGGCGAAGAGCGCGATCTGGACGCCTTCGAACGAATCATCCGTCGCCTCTTCCACCGTATAGTCCTTGCCCATGAAGGAGATCACCTTGCCGGCGGACCGCTTAGACGCGAGCAGCTTGAGCTCCGCGAACGGGAACTGACGCTCCTCGATGAGGCGGAGGAACTCCTGACCGACGGCGCCGGTCGCACCCAGGATCGCAACGTTATATTTCTTCATCTGTCTCCCAACCTTTCTCCATCAAACATCCAGCAGCTTGTCGAGGCCGACCGTCAGGCCGGTGAGTGTGCGTACCTTCTTCGCCGCCAGCACGACGCCGGGCATGAACGACTCCCGGTTGAGCGAGTCATGGCGGATCGTGAGCGTCTGCCCCAGGCCGCCGAAGATGACTTCCTGATGCGCGACATAGCCCGGCAGGCGCACGCTGTGGATGCGCATCCCCTCATAATCTGCGCCGCGCGCCCCCGGGAGCTTTTCCTTTTCTTCGGGATTGCCCTGCACGTGCTGCTGGCGCACCTCGGCGATCATCGCCGCCGTCTGCACCGCGGTGCCAGATGGCGCGTCGAGCTTCTTGTCGTGATGCAGCTCGATGATCTCCACATCCGGCAGGTACTTCGCCGCCTGCTTGCACATGACCATCATGAGCACGGCGCCGATGGCGAAATTCGGAGCGATGAAGGCGGGCGTCGCCTCTTTCTCCGCCAGAGCGGCGATCTCCGCCTTCTGCGCGTCCGAGAGCCCCGTCGTGCCGACGACCGGCGAGACATGTGCAGCGAGCGCCGTCTTGACGTTCTCGAAGACGACGTCCGGGCGCGTGAAATCGACCATGACCTCCGGCTGCAGGCGCGCGAGCGCAGCGCCGAGATCCGTCTCCACCGTGACGCCGCACGCCGGCAGGCCGACGAGCTCGCCCGCATCCATGCCGCCCGTGAGATCGACGGCCCCGACGAGCTCCAGCTCCCGATCTTCCTGTACCGCTTTCAAAACCGCCTGTCCCATCCGTCCGCAGGCACCATTGACCAAAACATGAACCAAGGTAAACGCCTCCAAAAAAAATATGTGTTCATTGTAGCGCATGTCCGCCATTCGTGTCAAGATGTGCGCGAGAGAAATATATTCCTGTCATTTCAAGTATCCGTGATGTGTAAGAATTGTTCTTTATATTGCACAGCCAGCACGGGCAGGACAAAGCTCAGGTCCTCCTGACGGCCGAGCGTCTCCTGCGCTGCCCGCCGCGCCGCGAGCAGGAGGTCCATATCCTTGAGCACGTCCGCCACCTTGAGGTCGGGGAGACCGTGCTGCATCGAGCCGAAGAACTGTCCCGGGCCCCGCAGACGCAGGTCCTCCTCGGCCAGGCGGAACCCGTCCGCCGTCTCCGCCATGACGGCGAGCCGCTCCTTCGCCGTCTCCGTCCGGCTGTCCGAGACGAGGATGCAATAGGAGCGATAGCTGCCGCGCCCGATCCTGCCGCGCAGCTGATGGAGCTGCGCGAGCCCGAAGCGGTCCGCGTGCTCGATGACCATGAGCGAGGCGTTCGGCACGTTGACGCCGACCTCGATCACCGTCGTCGCGACCAAGAGCTTGATGCGGTTCTCGTAGAAATCCCGCATGACGGCTTCCTTCTCCTGCTGCTTCATCCGCCCGTGCAGGAGGCCGCAGGGAATCCCGCGGAAGATGCCGTGGCGCAGCTCCTCGTACACCTCCTCCGCTGAGGGGATCTCGACGAACTCGTTCATCTCGATGAGCGGGCAGACCACGTATGCCTGCCGTCCCTGTTCGATCTGCTCCCGCACATAGCGGTAGATGAGCGGGCGGCGGTCCGTCCCCCGCACGAACGTGCGGATCGGCTGCCGTCCGGGCGGCAGGTGCCGGATCTGCGAGACATCGAGATCGCCGTAGACCGTCAGCGTCATCGTGCGCGGGATCGGCGTCGCCGTCATCACGAGCATGTCGGGGAGCAGCGTCCCCTTCTTCTCGAGCGCCGCACGCTGGGCGATGCCGAAGCGATGCTGCTCATCTGTGATCGCGAGCCCCAGCGAGGCGAACTGCACCGTTTCCTCGATGAGTGCATGGGTGCCGACGACGAGGTCCACCTCATGCGCCGCGATGCGCGCGATCATCTCCTGCCGCTGCTTCGGCGTCAGGTGCCCCGAGAGGAAGCCGACGCGGATGGGCATACCTTCGAGCAGATGCTGGAACGAATCATAGTGCTGGCGCGCGAGGATCTCCGTCGGCGCCATCAGCGCGCCCTGGAAGCCGTTCTCCACGGTCTTGACGAGCGCGAGCAACGCGAGTACCGTCTTGCCGGAGCCGACATCCCCCTGGATGAGCCGACGCATGGGAACCGGCCGCTCCATATCGCGGCTGATCTCCTGCCAGACCTGTGCCTGGTCGTCCGTCAACGTGAACGGCAGGCGCGCGAGGACCTGCTGCACCAGCTTGCCCGACGCGAGATGACGCACGCCACGCTTCGCCTCGCGCGCCCGCTTCTTGAGAAGCAGCAGGCCGCATTGGATGAGGTAAAGCTCCTCAAAGGCGAGCCTCTTCCGCGCCGCCGCAAGCGCCCCTGCATCCTTCGGAAAATGGATGGCGGCAAAGGCATCGCGCCGCGGCATGAGACCGTACGCCCGCTCGACTGCTGGCGGCAGGACTCCCCGAAGCGGCAGCGGCGCAGCGAGCAGCGTCTTCATCTCCCGACGGAAGAACGACTGGTTGAGCGACTTCGTCGCAGCATAAACGGGCAGGATGCCCAGCCGGCTCTCCGGCTCCTCCCGCTCAGAGAGGACCTGATACGAAGAGAGCTGGCTCATGGCAAACTGCCCCTGCCCGCCGTAAGCGTATTCCACCCGTCCCGTGACGAAGAGCCTTCGCCCGGGCTGCAGTTCCTTTTTCAAGAAACCCTGGTTGAACCAACTGACCTGAAGGAAGCCGGTCCCATCACCGATGAGCGCCGTCAGGATATTCAGTCGCCGCGTTCCCGCGACCTTTTCCCTGATGCTCATGACCGTGCCCGCCGTCGTCGCCTTCTCGCCCGCTTGCAGGCTGCCGATCGGCGTGAGGCGGCTCTGGTCCTCGTAGGTGCGCGGGAAATACGTCAGGAGATCGTAGATGGTATGGATGCCGAGGCGCGCGAGTTTCTGTGCCTTCTTCGGTCCGATGCCCTTCAGGCGATCGATCGGCTCCGTCAGCTCCATGCGCAGCACACTCCCCTCACGATGCCAGCTCCTGCAGCGAGGCCGCAGCCAGTGCCGCCAGATACTCCGCCGTCGGCACGAGCGCACAGGGATCGACGCGGAACTTCGCATTGTGGTTCGCCGCTGACTTGCCCGTGCCGACGAGCACGAAGCAGCCAGGAATTTTCTCCTGATAAAAGGCGAAATCCTCTCCTGCAAGCGATATCGGCGCCTCGACGACAGAGAGTCGATGCGCGCGCGCCACCTTGCGCGCGAGCTCCGTCCAGGCGGGCGTATTGTTCGTGGCTGGCGGTCCCTCATACCAATCGATGACCGCCTGCACTCCGTACGCCGCCGCTGTCCCCTCCGCGAGCTTGTAAAGACGGCGGCGGATCAGAGCGCGAGTCTTCGCGGAAAAGCTGCGCGTCGTGCCCTCGACAAGCGCCTCATCGGGGATGACATTCCAGGTATTGCCCGCCTCGACATGCGTGACGCTCACGATGCCCGCCTCCGCAGGATCGACATTGCGGTTCATGATGGTCTGCACCGACTGGACGAACGACGCCATGGCGGGAATCGGGTCTGCGCCCCGCTCGGGATGCGCCGCGTGCGTTCCCCTGCCGCGGAAATAGATGAGGAACCGATCGACAGATGCCGTCACAGCACCCTCGCGGATCCCCACAGTACCGACGGAAAGCTGCGGCGAGCAATGCAGGCCGAACATGGCGGACACTCCGTCGAGCGCCCCCTGGTCCATGAGGATCTTCGCTCCACCCGGCGCTTCCTCCGCCGGCTGGAAGACGATGCGCACCCGCCCGCGAAGGTCGCCCCGCTCGCGCAGGAGCAACGCCGCGCCGAGGACCGACGCCGTGTGGAAATCATGCCCGCAGGCGTGCATGACACCGGAGCGCTCTGATTGGTACGGAAGCCCTGTCTGCTCCGTGATCGGCAGCGCATCGATGTCGGCGCGCAGCGCCGTCACAGGGCCACCCTCGCCGAGTTCCGCTACGATGCCCGTCTTGAGCGGCAGATCAAGCACGCGGAAGCCGTACTCCTCCAGCCGATCGCGCAGATGCGCCGTCGTCTCGACCTCCTGAAACGAGAGCTCCGGATGACGGTGCAGCCAATAAAACTCTTCCAACAGGAACTTTTCCAATGCTTCCATGCGATTCCCCTCCTATTCTTCAGGATCAGGCGGCAGGTATAGCAGGTTCACCATGCCGACTTCGGATAGATAGCGCGGGTCGAACATCACGCCATCAAGCTCTGTGATGATCTCCCCGAACCGCGCACGCACGCGCTCGCTGGTCGTGCGGAAGAGCCGCAGCACCTCCTTCTCGGAAGAGGCCAGCGTGCCATTGATCATGGCCACCGTCAGGATGGCGGCCGCGAGCGTGTCGCCGCGCTTCATGACCTGCACCGAGAGGGGCGCTCGCTGCACGAAATCGCAGTAGACATCGCGCATGATCTCGCGCTCCTCACGCGTAAACGGGAGTAAGGATGCCTTGCGCTCCAGTCGCTCCAGCGCGGAGAGAAAATTTTCCGGCAGCGCTTTCCGCTTTGCGCGCGGGCGCCTGCGCGCTGCCGGCAGCGTCGGCACCACCCGCAGCTGTGGCTGCGATGTCATGAGGCGCATGACGTGGAGCACCGCGGCCGTGCGCTGCGAGAGGAACTCCTCGACCGTCGCCTCAGGGAAGCGGATGCGGTACACCTCCCACAAGCGCTGGATCTCCTCCTTGATGCGGCGCCGCAGCTTCTTCGTCGCCGGTACCGCACAGACGTGATTGAACGCGATGTCGCCCCGCTCATACACGTGCCCGTAGAAGATCATCTTGTTGGGATGCGATGGGAGCTCCTGCAGCGGCAGCTCCATCTTTTCCTCCGTCAGCAGGTCGCGGCAGGCGATATAGTCCTCCGCAAACGACTCCACGTAGAAGACATGGAACCGCGCCTGCAGGAAGAACTCTGCGACGAGCCGCTGCATCCGGTCGAAGCCCGCTCCGCATTCCAAATAGTAATGATGGAACGGCGTATCATCCTTGCCGATCAGGTGATAATCGAAAAGGAAATAATCCCAAAACATCTGCCAAGCCCCTTCCGGCTTCAGCTCTGACGAGGGATTGTTCGGATGATCCTCCGGCCCCCAGAAGAGATAGACCGCCCGGTTGAAGTCCGCATCGTGGTCTTCGCGCAGATAGAAGTCCTGCACGTCCTCGATGAGATCGTTGAGCTGCCGATCCATCTGGCGCATCTCTTGCGTTGAGATCCCGTCCCGCTCGAACTGAGAAACGATGTCCTCCTGCTGGTCCCGTCGCTCCTGCTGTTCCTGCCGGTAATCCCTGAGGGCCAGGCACTCTTCTTCTGCGGCCTGCAGGTTGTCGTAGAGGGAGCGGTCCGCATCCGGCAGGGCGATCTTGTAGAACGCCCGCCAGGTCGCGAACGCCTGACCGATATTCTCATCGCTGAGCAGGAACTCCGGGTTCGTCTCCCGCACGCGCAGCAGAACCTCCTCATAATCCATGGCAGTCAAGGATTCAAACGAATAGAACTCACCGCGGTCGATATACGCGATGAGCTGTGCGAGCAGCCGCCACTCCCGTTCCATGTCATGACGGCTCGCGGCATGCCAGGCCCGTCGGCGGAAATACTGCTCAACCTTCTCCTGTGACACGATGGCCTCCGCATCAGGATTTTCCTGATAGAAGAGCTCCACCCTGCTGTAAATATTCGCCATGAATCACTTCGACTCCATTTCCAAGAATTTCAGTTCATTATACCATAAACCCCATAACGAAAAAAGAGCCGCGAACGGCTCCTCTCGCGGCCCTGGATCACTTGCCGTACTCTGCTGCCAGCTGCTTGAAGAGCGGCAGCGAGCGGCGGATCGTCTCCGTCTTGATGCAGTACGCCGCGCGGAAATACCCCGGGCAGCCGAAATCCGCCCCCGGCACGAGCAGCAGGCCGTATTTCTTCGCGCGCTCACAGAACGCCGCGTCGTCCTCCTCGAGGCACTTTGGGAAAAGGTAGAACGCCCCCTGCGGCTTCACGCAGGTGAAGCCCGCGGCGATGAGGCCGTCGTAGAGCAGCTTGCCGTTCTCCACGTACGTGCGGATATCCGAAGGCTCATCGACGCAGCGCGCGATCACGTACTGCCAGAGCGACGGCGCATTCACATGCGTGAGCACGCGCGCCGCTCCCGCGATCGCACCGAAGACCTCCGCGAACGAGGCGACACTGTCCGGCACGGCGATATAGCCGATGCGCTCGCCGGGCAGCGAGAAGGACTTGCTGTACGAGTAGCAGACGAGCGTATCCGCATAGTATTTCGGCACGTAGGGGACGGTGTACCCCGCAAAGGCAATCTCCCGATACGGCTCATCCGAGATGATGAAGATCGGGTGGCCATACGCCTGCTCCTTTTCGCGCAGGATCTTCGCAAGCCGCTCGATGGTCTGCTCGGAGTAGATCGCACCGCTCGGATTGTTCGGGGAATTGACGATGACGGCCTTCGTATGCGGCGTAAGCGAGCGCTCGAAGGCATCGAAATCGATCTGGAAATCCTCCGTGCGGGCAGGCACGACGACGAGCTTGCCGCCAACGGACTCCACGAAGCAGCGATACTCGGGGAAGAACGGCGCAAGGGCAACGAACTCGTCTCCCTCCTCGCAGAGCGCCTTGAAGCAGATCGTGATGGCGGCGGCCGCACCGGCCGTCATGAAGATGTTCTTCCCCTCGTAGTCCATGCCGAACCTGCGGTTCAGGCTCTTCGCCACCGCTGCCCGCACCTTGGGATGACCGGGTGCCACCGTATAGCCGTGGATGTCGTTCGGAGCCTCCGTTTCCAGGATGTCCACGGCCGCCTGCCGGATGAAGTCCGGCGTCGGCACGTTCGGATTTCCCAGGCTGAAGTCGAACACCTGATCCTCCCCGACCTCAGCTGCCCGCTTCCTGCCGAACTCAAAGATCGTCCGGATCGTCGACTTCTTCGTTCCCAGCTCAAACATTTTCTTTGCAACCATATCTGCACCCGTCCCCATTCTCTCACCGGGATGCGGTCAACGCATCCTGTTTACGATGTAACAACCGCTCTTATTTTATCATAGATACGCGCAAAATGAAAGCGCGGCCCCGCCTCCGTTGGACAAGGGCAGCAGACAGAGTATAATAGGCATGAAGAAGATTGCTCATCCTGCACGAACATAAAGGAGCGACCGCATGCTGAACGCCAAGATCACCCGACGGATTCTCCGCTCGTTCTTACTGCTTTCCCTCACGGGCCTGCTCATCCTCGGCATCCTGCTCATGGATTTCTTCCATAAAGAGAATCTGCGGGATGAGGAACGGGACCTCCGCGTGCACGCGGAGATCATCGAGCAGACGCTCCGAGACGACATGTATCGTCATCGGGATCGGCTGAATGACGACATCGCCGAGATCTACGCGACGACGGGACTGCGCGTGACCATCCTCGACGAAGGAGGCTCGGTGCTCGCCGATACGAACAAGGACGCCGAGACGATGGACAACCACTGGGGCCGCCCCGAGGTGCAGGCTGCCATATTCCACGACTACGGCACCGCCACCCGCTACAGCTACACCCTGCAGGAAAACATGATGTACGTCGCCATCCCCGTCCGCGTCAACCAGCGGTTCGCCGGGGTCATTCGGACGGCGACCTCGCTGCAGCCGATCGAGGACTCCCTCTCCCACAGCATCCGCATGCTGCTCATCGCCTTGGGCACGGCGTTCCTCGTCTCCATCGCCCTCGCCCTCTGGCTCGCGCATCGCCAGCTTTCCCCCATCCTCACCATCATCAAGGCGGCCCACGCCATCATGGGCGGTGACCTCTCGCGGCGCATCACGTATCGCACGGATGACGAGTTCGATATCCTCATCCGTACCATCAACCAGCTCGCCGGCAACCTCGCGCACAAGATCGACGAGGCGCAGACGGAGAATCAGAAGCTCAACCTCATCCTCGAATCCATGGACAACGGCGTCCTCCTCCTCGACGAGAACGGCGCCATCATGGACGCGAACCGCCAGGCGCGCGACCTCTTCTCCCTGCAGCCGGAGGATATGCGGCGTCACAGCATCCACGTCCTCGGCAACGCGCTCATCTCCGAGACGGCGCAGCAGGTCCTCGAGCGGAAACAGGCGGCGACCATCCGCATCTCCCTCCCCGTGAGCGGCACGCCGCACATCTTCAAGGTCTACTTCGCCACCTTCGAGGCGCACGAGAGCACGGCGGTGCTCGCCGTCTTCCACGACATCTCCCTGCTCGACGCGATCAACCGGCGGCAGGCAGAGTTCGTCAGCAACGCCGCCCACGAGCTGCGCACGCCGCTCACCTCCATCCGCGGCTTTGCCGAATTTCTCACGGAGGACGATTTCTCCTCCCCGGACGTCAGCCGCCATTGCAGCCAGGTCATCCTCCAGGAGGCAGAGCGCATGGACCGGCTCATCACCGCCCTGCTCGAGCTCGCACGGCTCGACAACAAGAAGCTGGGGAAGGATATGAAGAAAGAGCCTCTGAGCGCCGATCGCATGTTGGAGCTCTCGCTGCAGGCACTGCTGCCCAAGGCACAAAAAAAGCAGCAGCAGGTGCAGGTCGTGCAAACGACACCTGCCCAGCTGCTGGCCAAGGAAGACCTCTTCCGTCAGATTCTGCAGAACCTCATCGACAACGCCATCAAGTATACGCCGGAGGGAGGCACCATCACCGTGGGCTGCCGCGAGGAAAAAGATGCCATCCTCTTCTCCGTCGCGGACAACGGCATCGGCATCGACGCGCAGCACCTGCCCTTCATCTTCGACCGCTTCTACCGCGTGGACAAGGCACGCGCACGTAAGTCCGGCGGCAACGGCATCGGCCTCGCCCTCGTCAAGTTCCTCGTGAAGCTCTTCGGCGGCACGATCGAGGTCGAAAGTCAGCCCGGTGAGGGCACGCGCTTCCTGCTCTCCTTTCCCAAGATCGCCGCGCCGAAAGCGTGAACGACGCGCCTTACGGGCGCTCCCAGAGGCGTTCGATGCGCCGCACCGCCTCCGGCATGCGGCTCTCCTCGACGCTGGAGTAATCCAGCACGAAGAGATGCTGCATGTCGGAGGCTTTTTCGCGTTCCTCCGGCGACGACGCCGCGTAATAGCTCGAGAGCGAGCGCATGTGGATGCCCTGCGCCGCCAGCCGTGATACCACGGACGCATCGCTGCCCGCCCGGTGGAAGCGCACGAGGAAATGCAGACCCGAGCCGTGCTCGACGATTTCCATGTTCCGCGCGAAGCGGCTCCGCCGCAGCAGGGAGAGGAGCTTTTCCCGCCGCTTGCGGTAGAGCGTCCGCATGCGGTTGATATGCTTCTCGAAGGCACCGCTCTCGATGAACCGTGCGAGCGTGTACTGCTCGAAATTGGAAACCGTGCAGCTGTAGAAGCCGAGGCGCCGCGTGAAGGGACCGACCAAGGCTTCCGGCAGGACGAGGTAGCTGATGCGGATGGTCGGCGTCAAGCTCTTGGAGAACGTGTTCATGTAGATGACGCGCCCCTCGACATCGATACCCATGAGCGTGGGGATCGGACGTCCCGTCAGACGAAACTCGCTGTCGTAATCGTCCTCGATGATGTAGCGGTCGGGCGCGGCCGCGGCCCAGCCGAGAAGTTCGTAGCGGCGGCTGATCGGCATGATGATCCCCGTCGGGAAATGGTGCGAGGGGCTGATGTGGAGGATCTGCGCCTGCTCCGCGCAGAGCTCTGCCGGCCAGACGCCCGCCTCGTCGAGATCGGCGCGCAGGCAGCAGGCGCCGCAGCTCTCGTAGATCTTGCGGATGCGCCCGTAGCCAGGATTCTCCACGCAGAACCGCTTGTCCCGTCCGAAGAACTGCACGAGCAGACTGTAGAGGTACTCCGTCCCGGCGCCGATGACGATCTGCTCGGGCCGGACGACGAGGCCGCGGAAATGCGCCAGATGCGCCGCGATCGCCTGTCGCAGAGGAATGGCGCCGAAGCCCGGAGAACGCTCGATCAAGGCGTCCGCCTCCTCCGCCACGACTTGGCGCAGGAGCTTCGTCCAGGTCGTGAAGGGGAAGTTCTCGGCGTTCACGCCGCCCTCGGCGAAATCGACGAAATAGGCGGGAGCCTCGTCCTCCTGCGGCGGCTCCGCCTCCCTCGCGAGGACCGCCTGCTCTCCCGCACGTGCCCCCTGTGCCGCTTCCCGCTGGATCACGCGCGCCGCCTCCGTCACATAGAAGCCGCGCTTCGGCAGGGAGCGGCAATAGCCTTCTGCCGTGAGCTGCCCGTAGGCGCCTTCGACGGTGATGGTGCTGATGCCGAGCTGACGCGCGAGCGCGCGCTTCGACGGCAACTTCTCGCCGACCTGCAGGCGACCTGCCTCGATGTCCTTGCGGATGCAGCGATAAAGATATTCATAGAGCGGCATCTTGCCGATGTGGTCAAAGGAATACGTCAGCATAAGAGATCCTCCTGCAAAGGGACGCATGGCCCATCAGCCAGCAGTCCATGCGTCCCAAATTCCGCGCGTCACTTGTTCGCCGCCGGTGGCGTGAGGTCGAGGTGCTCCGTCAGCTCATCGAGGAACGCGCGCGCCGTCTTCTCGGAAATGCGCGCTTCCTCGTCGTGCTGGAGGACCTCGCTACGCGCAACGAGGAAGGCCGCACGGTCGGCCTCCGAGGCAGTCTTGCCCCGCTGGGCCATGAGGAGCGCGAGACCGCGCCGATCCGCCCGCACGATCCGCGCGAGCTGGTCGACCTGCGGCTGGCACTCCGCGCGAGAGCGCACGGGGAGCCCCGTACGCAGCGCTGCCGTCGCCTCTTCCACCTGGGCGAGGCTCTTGTCGAGATGACGCGCGCGCAGCTTCAGCAGTGCGCCGCGTGGATACGACTGCCAGAAATCATCCATCTCCCGGCGTAGGGCCGGTGCGTCTTGTCGCCCGATCTCCGCCCAGTTCGTCTCGAGATGCTGGGCATGCTCCGCAAACGTCTCCATGGCGGGCGCGAGCCCCCCGTACTGCTGCACGATCGCCGCGTGCCAGGCCGCCTGCGGATCATAGTGGGCGGGATCGCGCGCAAGTGCGGCACCCGTCGCGAGCGAGAGGCGCGAGAGCTGCGCGTGCTGCATCGGGTTGAAGAAGACCGCAGGGACACCCGCGAGCGGCAAGCGCTCGATCGGACCCAGCGCCAGGTTCGTCATCTTGTAATCCGTGACGGGATAGTTCCACCAAATCCCCAGCGGCCTGCCGTAGACTGCCTCGGCTGCCTGGCGCTGCGCCGCCGTGAGGTCTCCCTTGACGACGCCTTCTCCCGTATAGAGGACGATGACGTCCCTCGAGAGCTTCCCGGCGAACGACGCAGTATACGGCTTCGCCTGCCCCGCCTCATCGACCATATCGGCACGGAAATACTCCGTGGGCACCGTGAGGATGGCGCCGAGGTCAGGGTGGCGCGCCCGCAGCGCCGCAGCGATGTCGTTGAGGAAGGACGCCTGCCCCGCGCCGTCCTTCTGCTCGATATCGTCGAAGAAGACGGCGAAGTCGCGCACGCCAACCGCATAGAGCGCTTCGCATTTCTCGAGCATCGCCGCGCGGTCCGCCTGCGCCGCACTCCCGGCATACGCGAGGTCGAGCCCCGGCGAGACCGCGAAGACGAAGCGCACGTGCGCGGCGCGCGCCGCCTTCACGAGCGCGGCGAGGTCCGTGAGCCTCTGCTTGGGATACGGCTCCCGCCAATGGCTGCGGTGATAGGGATCATCCTTCGGCGCGTAGATATACGCATTGAGTCCCTGCTGCCCGCAGAACGCGATCATGTCCAGTCGTTCCTGCTGCGTCCACGGCGTCCCGTAGAATCCCTCGATCACGCCGCGCAGCGGCACGGCATCCGCCGCCACCAGAGACACGCTCTGCCTGGCCTCGCACGTGAAAAGGCCCGGCAGAAAACTGCCGAGCACAAGAACGAGGACAGCGAGCCAGTGGATGCGGCTCCATTGACGCTGTTCCTTCATGATTCCCAATCCACCTGATTGCACTTCATGCGGAAGAACCTGGCATTCGTATCGCCCGGCTGCTTCACCCAGAGATCGATCTGGCGGCACGCCGCCGTGAGCGCACTGTCGAGCGCCTCCACGGCCTGTGCCTCCGTGAGGTCCGGCTGCGACCGATTCTCTCGTATGCTCTGCAGCATGCGCTCTGTCACGCTGCCGTCCACGTAGTCCTTCAGGAGCGCATAGCATTCCTTGACGTCATACGAGTCGTTCCTGAGCGCATTGTCGCAGAGCCAGACGGCGACCTTCCTGCACAACGCATCATCGCCGCGCAGACGCTCTTTCCCATCTTGTTTTCCTGCCAACCGTCTACACCTCAAATCTTTGCGTATTCCATCTTCGCACGCTGGTCGTACATGCGCTCGTAATACGATTGATAATCGCCCGAGATGATGCCCATCCACCAGTCGCGGTTCTCAAGATACCACTGAATCGTCTTCTTGATTCCGTCCTCGAACTTTGTCACAGGCTCCCAGCCGAGTTCCTCGTGGATCTTCGTCGGGTCGATCGCATAGCGACGGTCGTGGCCCTTGCGGTCGGCGACATGGGTGATGAGGCTTTCCGGCTTGCCGAGCTCCTTGAGGATGGTCTTCACCACATCGATGTTGCGGCGCTCGTTATGGCCGCCGATGTTGTATACCTCGCCGACGCGCCCCTTGCGGATGATGAGGTCGATGGCCGTGCAATGGTCCTTCACATAGAGCCAATCGCGCACATTCTCGCCCGTCCCGTAGACAGGCAGTTCCTTATCCGAAAGCGCGTTGATGATCATGAGCGGGATGAGCTTCTCCGGGAAATGGAACGGGCCGTAGTTGTTCGAACAGCGAGAGATGGTCACGGGCACCTTGTACGTGCGATGATACGCCTGCACGAGAAGATCGGCCGAGGCTTTTGACGCGGAATACGGGCTCGAGGTATGAAGCGGCGTCTCCTCCGTGAAAAAGAGGTCCGGCCGGTCGAGCGGCAGGTCCCCGTAGACCTCGTCCGTCGAGACCTGATGGAACCGGTCGATGCTGTACTTGCGGCAGGCATCGAGCAGGACGCTCGTGCCGATGATATTCGTCTGCAGGAAGACTTCCGGATTCTCGATCGAGCGGTCGACGTGGCTCTCCGCTGCAAAGTTGACGACGATGTCCGGCTTTTCCGTCTCGAAGATCCGGTAGACGGCCCGGCGGTCGGCGATGTCCGCGCGGATGAACTTGAACTTATCCTTTTTCAGCGCCGCCGAGAGCGTCTCGAGGTTCCCCGCATACGTGAGCTTGTCAAGGCAGATGATCTTGTCTTCCGGATGCTTCTTGAGCTCGTAGTAGATGAAATTGCTGCCGATAAAGCCGGCTCCGCCCGTCACGATGATATTCATAGATGATACACCCCTTTTGCGGCGATCCCCTTCCCCTGCGTTCCCGGGAAGAGACGCCGCCTCATTGTTTCTCGTTTGCCAGCTGGATCAGATACTGGCCGTATTCATTTTTCTTGAGCGGCTCTGCGAGGCGCAGCAGCTGCGCGCGGTCGATGTTGCCCATGCGGTAGGCGATCTCCTCGATGCAGGCGATCTTGAGCCCCTGGCGCGCCTGGATGGTCTCGACGAAGCTCGCCGCCGCGAGCAGCGACGCATGCGTCCCCGTATCCAGCCAGGCGTAGCCGCGCCGCATCTTCTCCACGCGGAGCTTCTTCGCCTCGAGGTAGCAGCGGTTGACGTCCGTGATCTCGAGTTCCCCGCGCGCCGACGGACGGATTGTCTTCGCGATCGCGACGATATCGCTGTCATAGAAATAGAGCCCCGTGACCGCGTAGTTCGACCTCGGCCGCTCTGGCTTCTCCTCGAGGCTCAGCGCCTTGCCGTCCTGATCGAACTCCACGACGCCGTAGCGCTGCGGGTCACGCACGTAATAGGCGAAGACCGTGGCTCCGTCCTCCGAAGACGCCGCATGCTGCATCGCCTGCGCCAGGTCTGAGCCGTAGAAGATGTTGTCGCCGAGCACCAGCGCGCACCCTTCCCCCGCGATGAAGTCCTCGCCGATGAGAAACGCCTGCGCGAGCCCGTCCGGACTCGGCTGCACCGCATAGCGGATGCAAAGCCCCAGCTGGCTGCCATCGCCGAGCAAAGCCTCGAAGAGCGCCTGATCGCCAGGCGTCGTGATGATGAGGATATCACGGATCCCGGCGAGCATGAGCGTCGAGAGCGGATAGTAGATCATCGGCTTGTCGTAGATCGGCATCAGCTGCTTGGAAACGACCTTGGTCAGCGGATAGAGGCGGGTACCGGAACCGCCTGCCAGAATAATGCCCTTTCGTATCAAGAGGAACACCCCCAAATCGATTGTGATTCTTTCCTACTACAGTATTTAGTACGCGGTGCTGCCACCGTTTCCCTCTTTCCCCTGCGGAAAAGTTGCTGGGGACAGTCGCTCAGGCTTCCTTCTTGTCGAACGGCACGTGGTTCAGCAGGAGGTCGGGGTTGTTGTCCGTGATCCAGCCCAGCGCCCACTCGTTGCTCACGAGCAGCACGGGGTTCTGCTTGCGGTCGTAGACGAACATGCCGCGGTCTGCGCCCTTGAGGCTCGCGGGCGTGACCTCTCGCCCATCCTTGAACGCGAGCCAACGCGCCACCTCATAGGGCTGCATCTGCAGGATGATATCGACGTTGTACTCGTTCTTCAGGCGATACTCGAGCACCTCGAACTGCAGCGTGCCCACGGTGCCGACGATATAGGACTCCATGCCGGCGCCTGCCTGCTGGAAGAGCTGGATGGCGCCCTCCTGCGTCAGCTGCTCCATCCCCTTGACGAACTGCTTGCGCTTCATCGTGTCCTTGGCCTGCACGCGCGCGAATTTCTCCGGCGGGAACACCGGGAAGTCCGCGTACTTGAACTTGTGGCTCTCATCGCAGATGGTATCTCCGATGCCGAAGATACCCGGATCGAAGAGGCCGACGATGTCCCCCGGATACGCCGTGTCGATGATCTGCCGGTCCTGCGCGAGGAACTGCTGCGGCTGCGCGAGCTTGATCGGCTTGCCCGAGCGCTCGTGCCAGACGCTCATGTTGCGCTCGAACTTCCCGGAGCAGATGCGGATGAAGGCGAGCCGGTCGCGATGCGCCGGATTCATGTTCGCCTGGATCTTGAAGACGAAGCCGGAGAACTTCTCGTCATCGGGCGCGATGAGACCGTCGCTCGACGGGCGTGGCTGCGGCGTTGGCGCCATGCGGATATAGCCCTCGAGGAAATCCTGCACGCCGAAGTTCGTCATCGCGGACCCGAAGAACATCGGCGTGAGCTCGCCGGCATCGACCTTGTCCATGTCGAACGGCTCGCCCGCCTCATCGAGCAGGTCGATATCGTCCTTGAGCGCCTGGAAATTCTCCTCACCGATGCGCGCGACGACAGCGGGATCGTCCGGCTCATAAACGTCGGCGATGCGCGCCTGCTGGCCGTGGCTCGTGTCCGCGGCGAACAACAGCACCTTCTTGTTCCGCCGATCATAGACGCCGAGGTACTGGCCATCCTGACCGATCGGCCAATTCATCGGATAGGAGCGGATCCCGAGCACATTCTCGATCTCGTCCATGATGTCGATCGGCGCCTTGCCGTAGTGGTCGAGCTTGTTCACGAACGTGAAGATGGGGATACCGCGCTCGCTGCAGACCTTGAAGAGCTTCTTCGTCTGCGCCTCGACGCCCTTCGCCACATCGATGACCATGACGGCGCTGTCGACCGCCATGAGCGTACGGTACGTGTCCTCACTGAAGTCCTGATGGCCCGGCGTGTCGAGGATGTTGATCCGGCAGCCGTCGTAGTCGAACTGCAGGACGGAGCTCGTCACGGAGATGCCGCGCTGCTTCTCGATCTCCATCCAGTCGGACACCGCGTGCCGCTGTGTCTTGCGCGACTTGATGGAGCCGGCGAGATGGATGGCACCGCCGTAGAGCAGGAGCTTCTCCGTGAGCGTCGTCTTGCCCGCATCCGGGTGCGATATGATGGCAAACGTGCGCCGCTTCTTGATCTCCCGACGCAGTTCTTCTTGTAACTCTGACAAAATCGATTCCTCCAAAACAAATGATAGGGAACAGCTCCTCCTTTTGCGCTTTTCGTCCGGCTCGGCTATAATGAAACCAACGTTTCATCACACCTGCAAAGGAGGAACTATCATGTCCGATATTTTCCAGGAATTCGTCAAACGCCGCAGCATCCGCCGCTATACGGAGGAGCCGGTCTCTGAGGAGGCGCTCCGCCGCATCCTCGCCGTCGGCCTCATGTCCGCCTCCGGCAAGTCGAAATTCCCCTGGCAGTTCATCGTCGTGCGCGACCGCGCCATGCTGGAGAAGCTCAGCAACTGCCGCGTCGGCGTCGCGCGCATGCTCGCGAAAGCCGCCTGTGCCATCGTCGTCATCGGCGATAAGACGATCACCGACACCGTCGTCGAGGACTGCACGATCGCCGCGATCAACATGCACCTCGAGGCGAGCTCCCTCGGCCTCGGCAGCTGCTACATCCAGGGACGCGGCCGCGAGGCGGAAGACGGGCGCTCGACGGACGCCTTCGTGCGCGACCTGCTCGGCTTCCCGGAGGCGTACCAGCTGCAGGCCGTGCTCTCCCTCGGCCACCCGCTCAAAGAAGCGCGGCCGCACGACGTCGAAAAGCTCGACTGGAGCAAGGTCCACCAGGAAACGTTCTGAGCTGCGCGCCGATTGCCCGTGCCTCCTCAGATGAAATACTCGATGGTATCGCCCGCCGTCTGCTTCGTCTTCTCGTTGAAGAGCAGCACGGCCTCGCGGTCTTCCGCAGGGCCGAGCGCGTAGGGCGAGCACTTCTCGCACTCGAAGCAGGCAAAGGGCACGCGGCGGTTGTACTGGAACGGATGGGCGAGCGTGAGCTCGATGCCCGTCCCGGAAAACTCCCGGCTGTCCGCCGGCACATACCAAGGATCAAAGAGCTCGATGCCCCGATCCGTCACACCGGTGAAGAGCGTGTAATGCTCCACCTCGTAGAAGAGCCGCACCACCGCGACGCCGCCTCGATGCAGCGCGTCGAGGACGCGGCTCTCTTGCTTGACGGAAACGTCGCTCCCCGAGAGGTAGGTGCTCGAGAGCTCCAGCTTCGTGGCGCGGCCGTAGCCATCGAGCCAGTTGGAGAGGAACCGCATCGCCATGCGGGACGTCCCCGCCCGGCCGGGCAGGCCGCCGGCGCCGTAGCAATCGAGGGAATACAGCATGACGTTGCGGATGAGCTCCGGCGGAATCTCCTCCCGCTCGAAGAGGAAGCTCACGGCGTTGAGCATCGTCGTCGGCCCGCAGTCATATTCAGAAAGTTGATAATGAAGCGGATTCTTCATCATGGATCTCCAATCCCACGGGGCAGTGATCGCTGCCGAAGATTTCGTTGTGGATGACGGCGTCGACGATGGACGGGCGCAGGCGTTGCGAGGTCAGGAAGTAATCGATCCGCCACCCTGCATTCGTGAGCCGCGCCTTGCGCAGATAGGACCACCACGTATAGATGCCGGTGCGCTCCGGGTAGAGCGTGCGGAACGTATCGAGGAACCCCGACTCGAGCAGCTCCGTGAACTTCGCGCGCTCCTCATCGGTGAAGCCCGCATTGTGATGGTTCGTCTTGGGGTTCTTCAAGTCGATCTCCGCATAGGCGACATTGAGATCGCCGCAGACGACGACGGGCTTCTTCTCGTCGAGCGACAGGAGATAGGCGCGGAACGCATCCTCCCATGTCAGGCGATACGCGAGGCGCTCGAGCTGCCGCTGGGAATTCGGCGTATACACCGTCACGAAATAGAACGAAGGGAACTCCAGCGTGATGACGCGCCCCTCGTGGTCATGCGCTTCCACGCCGATGCCGTTCGTGACGGAGAGCGGCGCGCGCCGCGTAAACACGGCGGTACCAGAGTAGCCTTTCTTCTCGGCACTGTTCCAGTACTGCGCATAGCCCGGCAGATCGAGAATCGCCTGACCGGGCTGCATCTTCGTTTCCTGCAGCGCGAAGATATCCGCATCGAGGGCGCGGAACGACTCCATGAATCCCTTTTTCAGGCAGGCGCGCAGGCCGTTGACGTTCCAGGAGATCATCTTCATTCCGGCATCGCCCCCTCTCCTTCGCCGGCGGTCACCGTCGCGGCAGACGCGTCGGTCACCGGCATCTCGCTGCGTGCCGGCTGGAGCAGCTCGCTCTTCACGTCGTACGTGAGCACGGCGATTTCCTTGAGGAGCGCGCGCAGGCACGCCGGCCAAGTGCTGCGTTCACCGAAGGCGATCTGCGTCTCCTCGCCCGTACGCCGCATGAGTTTCAGTTCCAGATGCTCGCCCTCGACCTCGCCGAAGCGCTCCCCCACGCGGGCCCTGGGCAGGGTGGAAAGCTCCGTGAGTGCCCCGTCTACGCGTTTCAGGAGCAGGGGAATATTGCGGATGGAGTCGAACGCATGGCGCTCTGTGCCGAACCGCTGCTTATGCCGCGTGAGGATGAGGATGTGCTTGCCGCGGTTGATGGCGAGCTTCTCGACGAGCACGCCGCCCGTCTGACGCGGCGCGTAGACATTCCCCGGCACGGGCAGCAGCGCGCCTTCGTAGAGGATCTGGATCACCTCGACCTGATTCACCTTCGGCAACGCGAGCCCCGGCAGCTCGTTCATCACGTCGACAAACGCCGCCCAGTTCTCGGGATAGGCGTTCCCCTTGATGACGCGCCGCACGCCGCCATCGGAGAGCGCGAGCTGCCACTCGCTCACGGCTTCCTCCTCGCTCTCCGCGCGATAGAGCTTCTTCCACTGGGAGAGATGCACGCGCTCGAGGCGGCGCAGGAACCGGCGCCCGTTCTCCAGCGGCCTCCAGGTCGGACCGCCCTGCGGCGCTTCCCCATGCCAGCAAGCGAAAAAGACCTGACGCCCGCGCACGACGACAGCTGCCGTCAGCGCCTGCTCTTCCATCTTGAAATTCAACCGTTCCAGCAAACCCGCATCCTCCTCGACTTCCCTGTAGCGACACCGTCTCCCGCCAAAACGACAAGCGGGAGGCGACGTTATCATAGATAATTTTCATCATACTACACTTCCCGGCTTTAAGCAATACATCGCCCCCGGTTGTATTGCCCGCCTTCTCCATTCCTGCTATACTAAAAAGCAGGACAAAAAAGAACCATCATCCGCCAAAAGGATCCTTGCTGGCGGAGGATATGAAAAACGTAAGAAAAGAGGTCATTGTTTTCATGATCCTGACGCGAAAATCCGTAGAGCTCCTCGCACCTGCCGGCACTTGGGACGCGCTCGTCGCCGATGTGGAATCCGGCGCCGATGCCGTCTATCTCGGCGGCAAGCATTTCAACATGCGCATGCACGAGGGCGATTTCAATTTCGATGACGCCCTGCTGAAAAAGGCCATCGACTACGCCCATGCCCATGATGTGCGCCTCTACATCACGCTCAACAACCTCATCAGCGACGAGGAGATTCCTCAGCTGAAGGAATATCTCCAATATCTTGAGGAAATCCGGCCGGACGCGCTCCTCGTGCAGGACTTCGCCGTGCTCGAGCTCGTGCATGAGCTCGGCATCACCATCCCGCTGCACACGTCCGTCATGATGAATACGCACAACGAGCATGCCATCGAGAAACTCAAGGAATACGGCATCACGCGCATCGTCGTCGGCCGCGAGATGACGCTCTCCGAGCTCGCGCTTTTCCGCGAGCGCACGGGCATCGAGGTCGAGTATTTCATGCACGGCGACATGTGCATCTCCGAGAGCGGCCAGTGCATCCACTCCGGCGTCGTCTTCGGCCAGAGCGGCAACCGCGGCCGCTGCCTCAAGCCCTGCCGCTGGGCCTATGAGCTCATCGACGAGGAGAGCGGCAAGCGTCTTGACGAAAACGGCCCCGGCCCCTACAAGCTCGCGCTCAAGGACATGTGCATGTACCGCGCGATCCCGGAACTCATCCAGGCGGGCGTCTTCTCCTTCAAGATCGAAGGCCGCATGCGCCCCGCACCCTTCCTGCGCCGCATCGTCTCGATCTACCGCGCCGCCATCGACGCCTACATCGAGGACCCGACGGGGTACGCGCCGAACGAGGCGGACTGGAAGCGCCTCTACGACAATCGCGCCCGCGACTTCACGACGACGTTCGCGTTCGGCCAACCGACGGCGAAGGACATTGGCTTCGACGGCTCGCGCGAGCCGCGCTTCTTCTCGCAGGCCGTGAAGGAGGCCGGCTTCCAGGATGAGATCCTGAAGCAGGAGCGGCCGATCGAGAAGGAAAACGCCCCGCATCGCACGCTCGCCGTGCGCGTCGGCACACCAGACGCGGCGCGCGCCGCCATCGAGAGCGGCGCCGATGTCGTCTACATCGGCGGCGAGGCGTTCCGCCCGCAGCGCCCCTGGCGTCTCGCGGACTACGCCGAGATCATCTCCTACGCCAAGGAACAGCACGTGCGCGCCGTGCTGAACACGCCGCGCACGACGATGCGGCGCGAATGCGGCGAGCTCGAGCAGTTCTTCTCCTCGATCGCCGCGTGGGCGCAGCAGCCGGATGGCATCATGGTCAGCAACCTCGGCTCGCTCAAGCTCGCGCAGACCT
Source organism: Dongibacter bovis (assembly GCA_902763085.1). Taxonomy (GTDB): domain Bacteria; phylum Bacillota; class Negativicutes; order Selenomonadales; family Selenomonadaceae; genus Selenomonas_C. The sequence goes on along the minus strand of CACWQW010000001.1, from coordinate 13,084 downwards.
TGACGGACCTCCCCGTGCAGGCGGACCTTTCCTTCAACTTCTTCAACCACCTCGCCACCGTCTTCATGAAAGACAACGGCATCGTACAGGCCTGTGCCTCCCTGGAGCTCTCGTTCGAGCAGCTGCGGGAGATCGTCGAGAGCGCCGCCCTCCCCATTGAGGTCGTGGTCCACGGCAGCTATGAGACAATGATCTGCGACCACAACTTCCCGGCGATGAGCCTGCCGCAGTACAACGAGCTCGACCATCCGGAGCTCATGGACCGCCACTACGCGCTGCGCGACACCGCCGGCGAGGTCCACCGCATCCGCATCGACCAGTTCGGGCGCAACCACATCTACTTCGCCAAGGACCTCTGCCTCTATCCATACCTCGACAAATTCAACGGCGTCGCCTCGTACCGCATCGAGGCGCAGGACGAGACGCCAGACTACACGGCGCTCCTGACGAAGACTTATCGGGCGGCGCTCGACCGCCTCGCAGACGGAAAGCCCGCCCTGGACGAGGCGGACTTCCAGGCGCTCCAAGAGGCAGCGCCGCGCGCGCTCGGCATCGGCACGTACCGCTTCCGCGAGTCGCGCAATTCCATCTGACACCAACGCCCGGAAAGGAGATCCGCATGCAACAGAAACACTACCTCGGCCCTGACGCCATTCTCGAGAAGAAAAAGAAATATATCATGCCCTGCCTCGCGCACTTCTACCGGCACCCGCAGCAGTTCGTCAAGGGGTCCATGCAGTACCTCTGGGACAGCAATGGGAAGAAATACCTCGACTGCTATGCCGGCGTCTCCGTCATGAACTGCGGCCACGCGAACCCTGACATCGTCGGCCCGGCGACGGAGCAGGCCAAGACGCTGCAGCACGTCTGCAACATCTACCTCACGGAGAACTTCGTCAACCTCGCGGAACGGCTCGCCGCCGTCACCCCCGGCACCCTGCAGAAGACCTTCTTCTGCTCCACGGGCTCGGAGGCAACGGAGGGCGCGCTGCTCCTCGCCGAGGTCGCGCGCGGCAACAGTGAGATCATCGCGCTGCGGCAGGGGCTGCACGGTCGCACGAAGCTCGGCATGAGCGTCACGGGCCTGACGATGTGGCGCACGGCGCCGACGCCCGTCGGCGGCATCCACTTCGCGCCGAATCCCTACTGCTACCGCTGCCCGCTCGGCAAGAAGCCGGACACCTGCGACCTCGCCTGCGCCAATGCCGTCGAGGACGTCATCAAGACGGCGACCTCCGGCCACCCCGGCGCCTTCATCGCCGAGACGATCCAGGGAAACGCCGGCATCGTCGTGCCGCCGAAGGGATACTTCCGCCGCGTCAAGGAGATCCTCGACCAGTACGGCACGCTGCTCATCATCGACGAGGTACAGACGGGCTTCGCGCGGACGGGCAAGATGTTCGGCATCGAGAACTACGACGTCACGCCGGACATCCTCTGCATGGCGAAAGCGCTCGGCAACGGCTTCCCGATCTCCGCGTTCATCGCCAAGCCAGAAATCGCCGACACCTACACGCGCCCCGGCGCCTCGACGCTCGGCGGCAACCCCGTCTCGACGACCGCAGGGCTCGCCGTCCTCGACTACATCGAGAAGCATCACCTCAAAGAACGTGCCGAGACGCTCGGCCAGCGGCTGCGCGCCGCCCTGCGCGCGCTCGCAGAGAAGCACCCCGTCATCGGCGATGTCCGCGGCCTCGGCCTCATGGACGGCGCGGAGTTCATCCACGCGGACGGCAGCCCCGCGCCGGAGCTGCTCGACGACGTGCTCGAGGAGATGAAAGACCGCGGCTATATCATCGGCAAGAACGGCGCAGGCCGCAACGTCATGGCCTTCCAGCCGCCACTCGTCATCACGGAGACCGATCTCGACAACGTCATCGACGAGCTCGACCGCGTCCTCACAGCCAAGAAGCTTTAACTAGAGACCACGCGCCTGCCGCCCTCGCGACAGGCGTTCTTCAAGCAAATACGCGAAAGGAGTCTTTCCCATGAAACGTTTCTTCTCCCCGCTCTCTGCCCTGGCCCTCGCCTTCGCCCTCTGCCTGCTGCCCTGCGCTGCGCAGGCCGCCGAGCAGCCGGCACGGCCGACGCTCTCCGTCGACGGCACCGGCAGCGCCAACGCCGCACCGGATCAGGCGACGGTCGCCATCGGCATCACGACCCACGCGGCGGACGCCGCCAAGGCGCAGAACGACAACGCCTGGATCGCGGGACAGATCCAGTCTGCCATCGCCGCGCTCGGCATCGACGCGAAGGACATCCAGACGCAGAACTATTCCTTCCGCCCGACCTATCGCACGGAGGACGGACGCCGAAATGAGATCAACGGCTACACCGTCGACAACACCGTCCTCGTCTGCGTCCGCGACATCAAGCGCACGGGCAAGGTCATCGATGCGGCACTCTCGCATGGCGCCAATGAGATCACCTCGCTCGATTTCTCCGCCTCCGACACGCGTGCCCTGCGCAAAGCAGCGCTCAGAAACGCCATCGCCGACGCCCGTGAGAAAGCCGACATCATCGCTCAGGGCCTGGGAAAGCGTATCGTCGGCATCCAGACCGTCAGCGAGAGCACGGGCCTGCCTGAGACGCGCCGCTACGCAGCGAACCTGATGCTCGCGGCCAAGGATGCGGCGACGCCGATCCAGCCGGGCAGTCTCACACTCACGGCGAACGTGCACATCGACTTCCTCCTCAGTGATTGAAAGGAGTTTTCCCTCCCATGTCATCCTCAGTCGCAGCACAGCCTGCGGGGAAACGCAAGCCGCGCCTCGCTGCCATCGAATACATCCGCGGCATCTCCATGATGGGCGTCATCGGCATCCATGTCGGCTCGCAGTATCTGAGCAACCCGGCCGCCAATCCGCACCTCATCGCCCTCTTCGAGATCTTCACGCGATTCAGCGTGCCAATCTTCTTCTTCATCTCCGCCTTCGGGCTCTTCTACAACCTCGACATCCACGCCCCGTTTAACGCGCGCCATTTCTACGTGCGCCGCATCAAGACGGTGCTCATCCCCTACCTCGTCTGGTCGGTCTTCTACATCCTCCATGACAGCCTGCTCTACGGCACCGGACTGCCGTCGCCCTTCTACTTCTGCGGGCTGCTCTTCTTCGGCTCGGCGAAATACCAGCTCTATTTCCTCGTCATCCTGCTCTGGTTCTACCTGCTCATGCCGCTCTGGATCGCCCTCGTGCGCCGTCTAACCCTGCGCGGGCTCGGCGTGCTGTTCGTCCTGCAGGTGCTCTTCGACTACTGGTCCAGCTTTTCCGTCCCCTTCAACCTCTACGTCTACGGGCTGCCGGATGACTCCCTGCTGAAGCCACTGCTCATGTACCGGCTCAACTACTGGGTGCTCCACTACCTCTTCATCTTCCTGCTCGGCGGCTGGCTCGCCGTGCACATCGACGCGTTCCATCGCTTCATGCAGGAGCGCCGCACGGCGATTACCGTGCTGTTCTACCTGAGCATGGCGAGCCTGCTCGGCTACTACTACGCGCTGCTCGCGCAGGGACAGACGCCGCTCGACGGCATCAACACCGCCCATCAGCTCTGTCCCGCGGGCATCTTCTACACGCTGATGGCGTCGCTGTTCTTCTTCACGATCTTCACCTACCAGCGCTATCCAAGCGTCCTCAATCCCGCGCTGCACCTCCTGGGGAAGCATTCCTACTTCGCCTATCTCGTCCATCCGCTCTTCATCACCTACCTCGCGCGCTTCCTCGAACACCGGGGCATCATCATGACGGGGGGACTCGCCATCGCCTTCTACTGCGCCGTCCTCCTCCTCTCCCTCGCCGCCGCGGCCCTCTGCCGCCGCCTCGGCAGCGCCCTGCCGCTCCTCAACGAAGCGACCATCGGCGTTTATCCGAAAAAAAGAGGCTGAAACAAAATCACTTCTACGACAAAAGAGCCGTGCACCCACCGTGCACGGCTCTTTCACTGTCCATATTCATCTAAGTAGCAATGGCTCAGAGCTTGGCGATTCTCCGCAGCGCCTCCTCGATGAGGCGCACCTGCGGCTCCACGGTCGCGAGCACAAGGCGCTCGTTCGGGCTGTGGATGTCCTGCGTCGTCACGCCGATCGAGACCATATCGAGCTGGGGATTCTTCCCGAAATGCCAGCCGCACTCGAGGCCCGCATGGATCGTCTCCACCTTCATCGGCTTGCCGTTCTGCTCCTCGAAGACCTCTGCCATCATCTTCGCGAGCACGCTCTTCTTGTTCTCTTTCCAGCCCGGGGACTTCGTCCCGACGACCGCTTCGAAGCCCACGAGATCACCGAGGATCCTCGCCTCCGCCGCGAACTCGTCGAGCTTGCCGTCAACGGCGGAACGCGGGAAATACTCGACGGAAACGACATCGTCCTCCATGCGCACGACACCGAGGTTCGCGCTCGTCTCGACGAGGCTCGGGATGACCGTCGACATGGCGAAGACGCCCGTATGGAGCAGCAGTAGCAGGCGCAGGAGGCGCTGTGCATCCCCGGGGATGAGCACGCGCTCCGGCGCCTCCGTCTCCTGCAGCACGAACTCCACCGACGGATCGACAGCGCCGTAGATGGCCAGGAATTTCTCCTTTTCCGCCGTGAGGATCTGCGAGATCTCCTCCTGCGGGATCTGCGTGAGGAAGCAAGCCTCCGCCGTGTCGGGGATCGCATTGTGCGCCTTGCCGCCGTGGAAGTCCGCGAGCGCGATGCGCCCCTGGCGCGAGAGCGCCTGGAGCAGGAACGCCAGCGTGCGCAGCGCATTCCCGCGGCCGTCGCCGATGCGCTCGCCGGAGTGACCGCCGAGCAGGCCGCCGACACTGAGGCGATACGCCTTCCCCTCCGGTGCTGCCTCGTATTTCAGCGCGCGACGGAATGTGAGGTCCACGCTGCCGGCACTGCCGACGGTCAGCTCATCGTAGTTCTCCGAATCGCAGTTGATGAGGAACTTCGCATCCTGCAGATACTTCGGCGCCAGATGGATGGCGCCCGTCATGCCGCGCTCCTCGTCCACCGTCACGATGAGGCGGAGCGGGCCGTGATCCTTAGCGTGCTTGAGCAGATAGAGCCCCTCGGCGACACCGATGCCATCGTCCGCCCCGAGGCTCGTCCCCTCCGCCTCGAGGTATTTCTCGCTGCGCACGAGCTTGATGGGATCGCGCAGCGGATCATAGGCATAGCCGTCCTCAGCGACGCAGACCATATCCATGTGCCCCTGCAGGATCGTGCGCGGCGCCTGCTCGAAGCCCGGCGTCGCCGGCGCGTCAGCGATGATGTTGTTCACCTCATCCTGCACGACGTGAAAGCCCTGCTCCGTCAGATACGTCTTGAGGAAATCACTGACGCGCTTCTCCTCCCCGCTCTTGCGCGGGATGGCCGCCAGCTTTTGAAACTCTTCCAGGACTCCATCTAAGATCTCCATATTTCTAGCCTCCAAAAAAGCGGAGCAATCTGTCGACTGCTCCGCCCTTAAATTACCAACATCACAGGGAACCTTTTCACTTCAGCACGGCGACCGACATGGCCTCCGTCACGTCGACGCCCTCTGGCACGTAGAGGACGATGTAATCGGAAATGCGCTTCGCACCGCCATCCGACACATAGCAGGCGCCGTTGACGAAATCGCAGATGCGGCGCTGCTCCTCCGCAGCGACCTTCTCGTAGTTCACGATCACCGCCATCTTCGCCTTCAAGTCATCGGCAATGCCCGTCACCTGATCGAAGTTCGTCGGCACATAGACGCGCACCTTGAGCTGCGCTGCAGAGTGCACCGTGAGCTGCGGCCGACGCGGCTCCTTCTTGGCGACCGACGAGCGGTAAGAGGAAGGAACGCGCACCGTTCCACCGTTTGCGACTTTGAGTTCCTCTTCCTCCATACGTTCCTGCGCCGGAACACTGGCGACCGTCGATACCTGCTCCCCCACCAGCCCGGTCTCCTCGATCTCCTCATCCTCGAGCGGCATGAGTACATCCGTGATCTTTTTCTTCCATGCTTTCAAGTCCATATACATCGTCCTCCACATCTTAGCACACGGCTCCCCATTCAACTACCAAATATGATAGCACAATCCTTCATTAATTGCAAACAAGAACCGCAATCTCGTTGATGATTTTACAAGTCGAGCCATTTAGGGCAAAACAGATGAGAAATGGCGACGGTCGCTTGTGCATTGACGAGGTATACTATTTCCCATATAATTACTATAGCGTTATGTTAGACTTAAACTTTTCAATATCAAGGAGGTCTCTATGGATCTATTCAATGCCGGCGTCGATGCCGTAAATAACGTCCTCTGGTCCTATGTACTCATCGTCGTGCTCGTCGGGTGCGGGCTCTATTTCACGTTCTCCACCCGCTTCGTACAGCTGCGCATGCTGCCGGAGATGCTGCGTCTCCTCACGGAGGGCATCGGTAAGAAGACGGAGGGCCACGCGATCAGCTCGTTCCAGGCGTTCTGCGTGAGCACAGCGTCGCGCGTCGGCGTCGGCAACATCGCCGGCGTCGCCATCGCCATCGTCACGGGCGGCCCGGGCGCCGTCTTCTGGATGTGGGTCATCGCCTTCCTCGGCTGTGCGACGGGTTTCGTCGAGAGCACGCTTGCGCAGATCTACAAGCTGCCGCGCGGAGGCGGGAAATTCCACGGCGGCCCCGCCTACTACATCAACAACGCCCTGCACCAGTCCGGCGTCGCGAAGCTCTTCGCCATGCTCATCTCCGTGACGTTCGGCCTCGTCTACGTCTCCGTGCAGGCGAATACGATTGCACTTTCCGCACAGACCATCGGCATCGATCCCGCCGTCACCGCCGCCTTCCTCTGCCTCTTTACGGCACTCGTCATCTGCGGTGGCCTGCACCGCATCGCCAAAGTCACGGAGTTCCTCGTGCCGGTCATGGCAGGGCTCTATCTGCTCGTCGCCCTCATCATCGTCATCCTGCACATCAGCCAGGTGCCCGCGATGTTCGCACTGATCTTCCATGATGCCTTCTCGCCGCAGGCCGCGGTCGGCGGCGGTCTCGGCACGGCAGTGCTCACGGGCGTCAAGCGCGGTCTCTTCTCGAACGAAGCGGGCGAAGGCTCCGTCCCGAATGCCGCGGCGACCGCTGACGTCAGCCATCCGGTCAAGCAGGGCCTCGTCCAGTCGTTCGGCGTCTACGTCGACACATGGATCGTCTGCTCCGCAACGGCGTTCATCGTCCTCCTCACAGGACAGTACACCGTCGGCGGTGACCTCACGGGCATCGCGCTCGCACAGGCATCCCTTGCATCCGTCTTCGGCAGCCTCGCCCCCGTTGCCGTCGCGTTCATGATCCTCCTCTTCGCCTTCAGCTCCATCGTCGGCAACTACTACTACGGCGAAATCAACATCGCCTTCTTCGAGGGGAACACGCATCGCTATCTCCTAGTCTTCCGCGTTGGCGTCGTGCTCATGGTTCTCTTCGGCAGCCTCGCAGCGCTCCAGCTCGTCTGGAACCTCGCCGACCTCTTCATGGGTCTCTTGTGCCTGACGAACCTCTACGCCATCACCCGCCTCGCCCCCTACGCCCGCCGTGCGCTCATCGACTACCAGTCCAAGCGCGCCCGCGGCGAAGACCCGCAGTTCTCCGCGAAAGACATCGACGTCAGCGACGGCGTCTATGCGTGGAAAGAGTGAGCAGGCCTAGGCTTTCATAACAACAATAACCGCAATCGCACACAAACAAGGGCCATGCAGCATGTGGAGACATGTGGCACGGCCCTTTCGTGTGCAACGATCCTTTATATCCTTCTCGTAGATTTGTACCGGTCAGAGCGCATAAAGTACCACTTCTCGTGAACTCTCCTCGTAGTTCCTCAGATAGAAACGATACGTCGGCACGATATGCCTTAGATAATTCATGATCTCATAGAGGTCCTCTCGTTTGTGATACACGCAAATAGCGAGTTTTGGGCGCCTCTGCTTGATGATGTTCTCAGCCCCCTTGAGCGCACGGAGCTCCACACCCTCGATGTCCATCTTGATAAAGGTCACCGATTCGCCAAGGAGCTCATTGTCGAGGGCATTGACATGGATTGTCAGATCGCCATCCTTCGCGATCTGGCTACTCGTCGTCTCCGACGAGAACGAAAGAACAGCCTCCTCGTCAGAGACACCTTCCTTCCGGCAGATATTCTTCGGGATATCACGCGCCACAAGCTTCGCATAGTTCGCCGCGTCCGGCTCGTAGGAATAGATGGCCTTGTAGTCTTCTTTCCCTTGAGCATGCAACGCGTCGAGGAAAGCCGCCGCTGTATCGCCGTCGTAGGCTCCGCAATCGACGAAGACTTCTCGGTTCCCCAGCTCGATGAGCTCAGGATCGAAATACTGCTCTTCACTTTTCGTCTTCCTCATATAGCCGTATTTCATGCTAACCTTCTGGTTGAGGAACGCGATCATGACCTCCCTTGATCTCTCATCGGCGAGCTGTTCGTAAACGTCTGTCAGCTCCCGCTCATGCTGCCGCACCCAGTCCATATCAAGGTCCGCCCAGAGGCTGCTCCTCCGGTCCATCCCACCCCAGCAATCAAAATCATAGACCTTGGCGTGGCGATAGGATGCAAGTGTCTCCACACGATAGCCGGAGAACGCCACGATGAGATGCACGGTCCGCGTCGTCGTGCGCAGGAGTTCCTCGAGGCTATTTGCCTCACCGCTCGGCAAATAGCGCTCGTTTACGACGAAGCCGGCGAATGGAATCTGTCGAGCACGAAGGAATTCCGCGACATTTTGCCCACCTTGTCCCGCTCCGTAAACGAATAAGTCGCTTTGAGGCTCGGCTATCTCCTTCACAGCCTGCAAAAACGCATTCTCTTTCTCCTGCATCAGTTCTGTAATCATAATCGTACCGCCTTTCCTATCTCCGCCGACTGATACGCCGCGTAGATAACGCGAATCGTGTCATACGCGACGCTAAAACCTGACCGCGCTTCTCTCTCATAATAGACCGACTCTACGAAATCGCGCATCTCATCCGTATAGCCTCGGATGATCTCGTCCTCAAGAAACGGATGATTCCAACCGACCTTGCTCGGCAGCATCTCTGAAATCTCGACATCCTCCAGACCGTCCTCATCAAGGAAATAAGTGCTCATGAGATCTGACATTGTCAGCTTACAGTCGATGGCAGCGTCATTGCAGTAGAGCTCGACATAGTTCCGGCTGCCGCCCAGCAGGGTATCTGTCGCCATTACGACCGCTTTGGTCCCGTCCGAAAACGTCAAGATGACCGTACCGCAGTCCTCGACATCGTGCGGGCGCGCAGCGATGTGGCGATGCTCATACGGCGTGAGGCGCGGCGTAATCCTGCTCATATCGGCAAAGACCGAGGCAACGTCGATCCTCTCGCCATGCGTTTCCGCCTCTACTTGCTTGAGCCAAAGGATGGCCGCGAGCGGATGCGCGCCTGTGCGGATGAACGTCCCGCCGCCTGTCTTGCTCCACTCGCCTGCGACAGGGGAGCTGGAGCCCTTGAGGCTTTCCTCGCCCTTTGCATAGAGAATCCGGCTCTTTTTCTTGCGAAGGATCTCCGCAGCTTTGTTGACCGCTGGCGCATAGAGGAAATTCTCTGCATACATGAACTGCCCGCGACTTCGCCTGATCTCCGCACGAAGCTGCTCCAACTGCCGGAGCAGTTCCCGATACATCACGGTTTTGGACACCGTATCGCCGATAGGCGGAACATCCCCCGGACCACCGAAGTACCCCGTCAAGGGCTTTTCGCAAATGACATGTTTCCCTGCCCGCAAGGCTGCGACCACCATAGATTGATGCAGATAGGGCGGCGTGCAGACATCGATGATGTCGATCTCCTCATCGTTCAGGAGATCGTCGAACGAAAGCGACGCCTCCTGGAAACCGTAACGATCGCGCGCTGCGTGCACCTGCTCCTCCCGCCGGGCGATAATCCTCTTGAAGCAGACGGGCACGCCGCTATAGCGCTTGAGCGCATTCATGTGCAGTTCTGTCGCGCGGCCAGCCCCCGCCATCCCATAACAAAGTTCTCCGTCTTTATTCATCGCCCGGCTCCATTCTCACGAGATCATCCTGGTATTCCTCCACCAGCATCTGCTGCATGCGCTCCTCGGTATCGAAGGCGAAGAACAAGAAACCGACAGGCTCGGAACGATAGCGGGCTATGCGATCCCCCGGCTGCAGGAGATCGTAGCGGCGGATCAGATATTTCCGATACCGTTCTGGGATCACGATGTGACGGATTACACCGTTCTGCTTCCCGAGCAATGTCTTATAGGCAAAATATCCTTCCTGAACGGTACGCGGAAAGTTCTCCAGAGAGAGTCCACACCTTGCCCTTGTCTCCCAATATTCCCAATCCATGCCCGTCAACAAATTCCCCGGCACGTGATACATATTGCCGAGAATCCGGCGCATAACTTCGAGAATCTGCGGCTGCTTCCCATCGTAGATATATTGCAGATGGAAAATTCCGTCCTTCAGGTTGAGAAGGCGCGCCATCTTCTCAATCTCAGCGATGAGAAAATCGTGAACTTCTTCATAATTAGCGGCAGGGAAGGTATCGAGCTCCACTCGGTACGGATTGAGCAACGAGTACTCATTGTTACTGCAGACAGCCACAACCCTCTTCTCACGCAGGAACGTACAGAACCCGTGCTGCGTCCCTGTGATGAAAGGCTCAATGACGATGCGCCCACCCCGCGATACAGAAAACGCCGTGCGAATGGCCCGCGCCGCTGACGTTATATCCTTAACACGCGAAGTCCCATTGCCTGCACTCGCATCGACAGGCTTAACAATCAGCGGGAACATCGCATCCCGCACATACTCGAGTGCTGCCTCCTCAGAAGTGAATCCTCGCGACGCTGGCGTCACGATGCCATGTGCGAGCGCAAACGCCTTGAACCGGTCCTTGTTGTGAAGGATCAGTGTCGTCTCGTAATCATCGTACCCCGGGAGCCCGAGTTGCTCCGCCACATAGGCGGCCGTGTAAACGCCGAAGTCGTTGCAGCACTGCACGATGGCATCGATCTGATAATCCTTCGCAATCGCCAGGATCCGTTCCTTATCTGAATAATCCGCTTTGATATAGGCATCACAAAACTTCTGCCCCGGGGCATCTTCCCTGTTCCCAGTGCAGATGATGAAGTATCCCAGTTTGCGCAAAGCGCGGATCAAGCCGAGATCATTATGGGATGCACAAAGCAAGAGTGCTTTTTTCATTGTGTCCTTTCCGGACTCAGTGACGGAACACCTCCCCACGCCCGCCTCTGCGCAGGCATCTTGCAGGGTTGCCGACCATCACGGAGTCGCAGTCCACATCGTGCAGCACGACGGCGCCCATGCCGATAATGGCACGGTCGCCGATTGTGAGGTCTTCTCGTACGGCGGCTCCGAGACCGAAGTAGCATTCCTCTCCGATCTGGACCTTGCCACCCAGTGCGGCATTAGCGGAGAAAACCGTGTGCGCGCCGACGTGGACATCATGTGCGATATGTACGTACGGCTGGATGAGCGTGTTTTCTCCTACGACGGCATCGCTCGATACCGTCGCGTAGGAGAGGATGGAAATCCCCCCCCGGTAAACACGGCGGAGGGCGCCACGATGACGGAAGGATCGACGAGATTCGTCAGCGGGATCCCCACCTCGCGCAGGGTGGCTGCCATCGCGCGCCGATGCTTCGGCGTGCCGTTCGCCACCACGGCCTCGACAGACGCTGCCATCTGCCGGACGTCTGCGAGACGACGCACTTCGCTGCCGTAGAACTCCCGCTCCTCACGCGTATCGTCGAGAAAGAAGATCTCGCGCCAGCGGCGTTCCCGTTCGTTGACGCGCAGCGCGACGTCGTAGAGATTCTTCCCGAGACTGCCAGCGCCATAGATTGCCAGTTCCAAAGCGATGCCTCCTATTCTGATGATTTCCTTTCGGTTTTATTTGAGTTTCATATACTGCCTTTTCATTATATAAGAAATGTCCCCCCCCACAAGACCAAAGTGCGTTTTTCTATGACACTCCATCAGAATGTGTGGAGAACTAACTCTTCCCATCCCTTATGACCATTGAAAAAGCCTCCATTTTCCGAGGCCGCTGAAGAAGCTGTGATTCTCTGAGGAGGAGTTATCCACAGGCAGAAAAAAGCGCATCAGTTGATGAACATTCTCATCTTCTGATGCGCTTTTTGTTTTTGATGTGCGAAAAGGGGCGAAATAGGAGGCTTTTCAGCCCCCCAGTGCGATGATCCTTTTCAGATTTGTAACGAAAAACCGCTGCCTACTCTTTACTCAGGATTTCTTGGAATACCATCGGCCCTATCATTAGCAGGATGCGGGCTGAACTTGATGCAAATCCAGCCGCACGCTTCGTGGGACTTGTCCGCATCGTTTCCATGGCCTGCGGATTTCGTAATATAGACAACATGATCGATATGATTATGCACCGCTGCTCCGACATTGATGTAAGGTTGCCATGGGATTATGAAGCTGCTTAGCAGGCTGGGAATTTCTCCACACAAACTGATGATGCCTCTAAAATGTTTGTCAAAAAAGTACCTGCTCCCTAAAATAGAAGCAGGTACTTTTATCGCATAGATGGAACTGCGCACCTTATCGTACTTCCTGGCCGTGGCCAGGGAACAGAATATGACCGAGGCCGCCAATGTGCTGCATGTGACGCAGCCGACACTCTCACGCCAGATTGCCGACCTTGAAGACGAGCTCGGCAAGAAGCTCTTCACGCGCACGAGCCGCAGCACCGTCCTGACCGAGGACGGCATACACCTGCGCCAGCGGGCCGAGGAGATCCTCGCGCTCGTCAATCAGACAGAAGATGAACTCAAGAGCGACACAATCGACCTCGCGGGCTGTATCCGCATCGGCGCAGGCGAGACACATGCCATGCACCTCCTTGCCGATCTCTTTGCGGAGTTGCACAGCCGCTATCCTCGCCTGACGGTCGAGCTCTTCACGGGCAATGCCGACACCGTCGAGGAAAAACTCGCCCATGGCCTCATCGACTTTGCGCTGATGATCGAACCATTCAACGTCGAGCAGTATCACTTCATCCGGCTGCCCGAAACGATGCGCGTCGGCATCGTGACGCGCGATGAC